>JALRLQ010000299.1 GCA_023254365.1 Candidatus Poseidonia sp.
CGTCGCTGGCTGCAGGCCGTTGACCGTCTCCGGCACTGGCGCTGCGCATGGCTCGAAGAATGTCTTGAATCGAGTGAAGGCAACGAAGCGATACGATGTAGAGGCTGTGCTCTTTGTCAGCTTCCTTCTTCGATGTGCGGAGCTTCCGATGGGCGGCTTCGGCCTTCTCGCGTTGCCGGTCAACTTCGCTGTTCCATTCAAGCATGAGGTCGTGAGCGCTTTGGGCGGCATCAGCGGCTTCCTTGACGGCGTTGTGAGCGGCTTCTTGGGCAGCGACTGCGGTTCGAAGTTCGGTGTTTCCTTCGCCAACATCGACGCTTTTCTCCTCTTCCTTGAGTTGGCGGAGGGTCGAAGCAAGATCCTTCATTTTCTTGAAGTAGGCAGGCTCAGCCTTTTTGCCAGAATGCTTTCCTTCGTTGAACTCACGTTCCATACGTTCCATCGTGCGGGTCACCGATTGGACCGTCGGGGGGCGGATTGGGCGTCCCCGTCGGTCGAGTT
>JALRLQ010000030.1 GCA_023254365.1 Candidatus Poseidonia sp.
CCGAAATCGACTGGGACGACAAGGAAATGGTGTTGCCGGCCTTCTTGACGATGGTCTTGATGCCGTTCACCTACTCCATCGCTGACGGTATCGCATGGGGTGTCATCTCCTACGTGGCCATCAAGTTGGGCATGGGCAAGGCCGATGAGCCAAGCCCCATCATGTACGGTATTGCCGTGTTCATGCTGATGTTCTACCTTGGCCCTGGCGACCAGTCGACCTTCGGCTGGTTGTTCGGCACCGTCTTCTGAGCACCGTAAGGTGCCCCGACGGCGTGAGGTGTTGGGCTGGCTACAGGCTGGCTCACATGAGCACGTCGAAGGTGTAGATGAAGCCAAGAAAGGCGTGGATGAACACGAGGTAGATGATCAGGTCAGCGGCTCGTCCGTGCTTGAGTTTGGCAGCGGCGAAGGATTCTCCTGCTTCCCGTTGTGCTCGAGCTTGTTTGCCGTAGCGGGTCATCACGACCATCAAAGCGAAGCCCACAGGGCCCATGAAACCGTGGAGGGATTGAGGGATGAGGGCACCGAGCGGGTCGCCGTCGACGTACCAACCGTTCACGGCCCGTCCGAAGAAGGCCACCAGAATGACCACACCCGTCGCCCAAAGAAGGCGTTCACCGTTGGCTTCGTGTCGTGCAAGATGGAGCGCTCGCTCTTCTCCTTTCAGGGTGTAGGAGGTCTTGCGCCACGAGTACTGCCACCAGACCCACGCCACCAAGCCCGTGGCCAAGACGGGGTGGAGAAGGAGCGCAACAAGTTGAACGGTGTCCATGGGAGACTCAACGAGGCCGAAGCAACATGGGTTCAAGGAGGTATGCGTTGACCACGGGCCGCCATTCTCGGTCGGCGGTGGATTGAAAGGGCTCTCGTCGTGGGGAGCCTTGAGGGGAGGGAACGTTGGACGAAGCCTACATGGAAACGTGCCTCAAGGCTGCGTTTTCACGCCCCATGTCGGGTAATCTGCGCGTCTCAGCGATGAATCGCGAATCGGCTTCCAAGATGCTTGACAAACCGCTCATGGCGGTGCTCATCGTCGCTGCTCACGAAATGGAACCCCCTGCAGCGGACGACGACGAGGATTCCAATGTGCCCAAACGTGGGGCCATGAATCGGCCCAGAGGCCGAGGTCGGCGCACAGGACGTCAATCGGGGCCTTCGTTCATGAAATGGTTGCCAGAGGCAGAAGAGGTCATCGAACAAGAGCCCTACATGCCGGCCTTCCGTCTTGCCGTGCTGTTGATTCGCAAACAACTTGACAGCGACACCTGGGACGAGGCATGGAACGCCAACGAGGTCACCCTTCGAGAAACGTGCATGGAGGAAGGCGTTCACCCAGTGTGGCACCTGGTCGGTGAAAAGACCCCGTTGCTGGGGCAGTTCCTTGCGTTTCCCAAAGCCAAGGTCACCAAAGCGAGCAAAAAAAGCACGATGGGCACGGATTTCTTCTGGGTTGATCCACGTGACCGTGCATCGTTGGCCACGGTCGTCAAATTGGCCGGTGCCGGGGTGCACGACCCCGACATCAAGGTGGCGTTTCAGAAGGTGACCAACCAACTCTCGGGGGGCCGAACGTTGTCCCTCGACGGTCCCTTGCTCGACCTCGAAGGCTCGCTTGCCTTTGTGCCCTATCTCCTGCACCTGTACACCGGTGTCGAGGCTCCCGAGGCCCTCGTTGACCACTGTGCCAAGGCAGACGCGGCGTTGTTGGAAGCCCTGCAAGATTTCCAAGCGCTGTTGGGCGGGCAGGTCAACGACTGGGCCACCGTTCATGCGTTGGACGGCAGCGATACGTTGAGCCTCGCTCGACGCACCTTGGCATGGCAACACGCTCCCGAAGAAGCGGAGAACAGTTCATCGGACATCCTCGAGCAAGGGCTTGCCCTCCTTCACGATGCCAACATCCACGAAGGACGGGACCGCTTGACGTGGTGGCGCCTTCATGCCCTGCTCCGAGAGGGCAACCATGACGAAGCCATGACCGTGCTCAACGAGTTGAAACTCGATGCGTCTTCGGACGTGACGGCGTTGTTGCCGCTTGTGATCTCGCTCAACGACGAACGGGCCAACGCCTGGCTGATGCGTTTCATGCCCGACGTGGACGAGCAAGCCCTGTTCAACGTGATTCGTGAGCCACAGTTAGAGGCTGGTCTGCGCTTGCATGCCGCCCAACGTCTGTGCGATGAACCCGGAGCGCTGTGGGACGAATCGAAAGGCTACGTGCTTCAGGTCTTGCTCGAGTCCATGGACATCGATCGACTAGCGCGCATGCTGTCACAGGACGCGATGCTCCCCCTTGCTCATCCCTACACCGCTTTGCTGGTGAGTCATCTCGCACCGTCAACCCTCGATGCCACCCTTCGCTCCACTGTGTTTGCCTGCAGGACACAAGCGATGCAATCGATTCACGGGGCCGAACTTCCCGATGTCCTCACGCCCATGGCCGAACACTTGCTCTTGTTGATGGAAGGCATCTACAAAGAGGCCCCTGAAGTGGCAGAAGTTCTCAACATCAACGCCCTGCGAGCCTTTTCACCCATCAGCCGGGCCATCGCTGAAGGCGGCGTGGTCAGCGATACGCACATTCGCAACCTTCGCAACAGTTTGGATGAACTCGAGTTGACCGTGATCGAACGACGCCTGTTTGAGGTGATGCTGCTGACGCTTTCGCTCAACGGGCATATCCAAGCCTACAGCATCGGCATGGCCAAACCAGACGACGAAGAACACCTCGATGCGTTGCTGGCGAACCCTTCGCTCCCGCTTCGTTTGATTCGCTCGTTCACCTTCTTGGTCATGGAACACGACCTCGGGTTGCCCAACCTCGTGACATGGTACACCCAAAACGACCCCCTCTCTCCCTGGGCCCCGCTCGCCCGTGCGGCGTTGTTTGCCTCCAACGGGGACGAACTCAACTCGGCTCGGGAGTACTCACGTGCTGCTGAAATGTTCAGCAAGAAAACTGCAGAAGAGACGCCTTCAGGTGACCAACCACACGAAAGCGATGACAACGACTCCGCTCTCGCCCTCCCTCTCGCCCTTTACAGAAAGTCGCTTATCCATTACGCACACGCCACGTCGTGGGCCGAAGCCGTTGACTTGCTGGACAGGGTTCCAGCGCTCAAAACGGCCATCACCGAGCGGTTCAAACTCTACCTGCGCGTGTGTTACAAAGCGACCACGGACACGAAAGAAGCCGCACGCCTCGTCCGCCTTCACGTCCAACGGCGCATCAAGGTGCAGGAAGAGGACGTCGAAGGCAACATGGTGGAACGCACCCGAACCATCTACAATGAAGAAGAACTCGATTTGCTCCGAAACTACCCCTTCGAACAGGCCCATCTGTTGCCACCCGAACCCTTCCTCGGTCGCGTCACCGCCGCTTCAACACACATCGGCAACGACTTGCGTCGTTCACGCACGCACTTTGAACACCAGTTCCGACAGGCCATGCAAGGGTCCTCGCCCTCTCTGGATGAAATCTACGACATCGCCAAGAACGCTGCTGAACAAGGAGCCTTTGAGGGCTTGATGTACCTCGAACGGGCGCAGAACTCATCGAAATTCTCGGCCACCTCACTCAAGCGCTTGGCCATGGTGGAACAATCGCTCTTTTCACTGTACAAAGAACACATCCCGACGTCGAAGCGACGGTTTTTGCACAATTTGGCCCTCAAACCACTGGTCATCGTTGACACCAATATTCTGGTTGATGCCTTGGTTGAGAAAGCCTACCAGCGCATGGACCTCGTCGTGGAGACCAACCTGAACATGATCGGGACCAACCGTTTCCATCACATTCTGTTGCATCACGCCAAGGCCAACCGTTTGGCCATGATGATTCCCGAAGACGTTCAGGGCGAGCTGCGTCAGTTTGCCAAGCAACAACGCCTCATGTCGCGCTTCCAAGGTGCGATGGTCGACGCCAGCACGCTCGAAACCACGCTCAGCGAGGACACCATGCTGGCTTTGGTGGATGAAGTTCTGGCGGAGTACAACACGTGGTCGCCTACAGCGACCATGCTTGAAGAGATGCCAACAGAAGCCGAGGACCTCACCTCGTTCTTGCTTCACCACCGCGAGGTGTTTGATGAATTGACGGCCCTCAAGGCCTTGCGCAGCGTGACCGTTCGTACCGAACTGGAGGACGAGGCCATCTATCCTGAAGCCACGGACTTGGACATCTACCGCTTGGCGATGCATCTGTCGTCGCAGCCCTTGCCCGACATCGGTTCGGTGCTGGTGGCGACGATGGACGGCGATTTCACCCTCCTCGACCGGGCCATCGAAGAACGGTTCGGGTTTGGTGTGGCCAAGAACAACCGGTCGCTCAAACCCTGGTTGGCGCACTAAACAAACTGAGGCACGTTGCTTTGGTCGTTTGGTCGAAGCGGCAATTGGGCCAACTCGTCGAGGAATTCTTTGCCCAACAACATGGGGCATTTCATTTGGCTTCGGTCGGCCACCGTCATCTCAACGTCGTAGGTCACGCGTCCAATGCGCATCTTTGCCACGACCACGTCGCGTTCTTGTTTGCCCATGGCGTTTCGCACCTTCACCGTGCCCACAGGCGTGAGGCCCAGAGCCTTGGCAAGGCCTTCATCGATGGAGCAACGCTTGGCGCCGGTGTCCAACTTGGCTTTGGCACGGATCCACCATTTGCGCTCTTCAGCCCCTTTCACACTCACCCAACGGGCATCGTAGGAGCGAGGCATGGGGGCACGTCCTGTTCACATGTGTTGAACCATGGCTTCGCCAAAGGCGCTGCACGAAAGCAACGTGGCGTCGTCCATCAAACGTTCAAAGTCGTAGGTGACGGTCTTGTTCGAAATGGCACCTTCCATGCCTTTCACGATGAGGTCTGCTGCTTCTCGCCAGCCCATGTGACGCAGCATCATCTCGGCTGAGAGGATGAGCGAACCGGGATTGACCTTGTCTTGTCCGGCGTATTTGGGTGCCGTTCCGTGGGTGGCTTCGAAGATGGAAATGCCCGTGTCGTAGTTGATGTTGGCACCTGGAGCGATGCCGATGCCACCCACCTGAGCCGCAAGCGCATCGGAGATGTAGTCGCCGTTGAGGTTCATCGTCGTCAGCACGCTGTATTCGGCTGGACGGGTGATGATTTGCTGGAGCATAGCGTCGGCGATGACGTCTTTGATGACGATGGTGTTGCCCGTCTTGGGGTTTTCAAGCGTGCACCACGGGCCACCGTCAAGTTCCGTTGCCCCGAATTCGTCCTTGGCCAAGGTGTAGCCCCAATCTCTGAAGCCACCTTCGGTGAATTTCATGATGTTGCCTTTGTGAACGAGGGTGACACTCGGCTTGTCGTTGTCGATGGCGTATTGAATGGCGGCGCGGACAATGCGGGCCGTTCCTTCTTTGGAAACGGGTTTGATGCCGATGCCTGAGGTGTTTGGGAAGCGAATCTTGTCCACACCCATCTCGTTTTGCAGGAAATCGATGACGCGCTTGACCTCGTCGCTTTCTGCTTCCCACTCGATACCGGCGTACACGTCTTCGCTGTTCTCACGGAAGATGATCATGTCAACATCCTGAGGGGCTTTGACGGGCGAGGGGGTGCCGTCGTACCAGCGAACAGGTCGCACACAGGCATAGAGGTCGAGTTTTTGCCTCAATGCCACGTTCAGCGAGCGAATGCCACCGCCCACAGGGGTGGTCAACGGGCCTTTGATGGAGACCAAACCGGACTTCATGGCGTCCAGCGTGGCTTGAGGCAACCATTCGCCGGTTGCGTTGAAGGCTTTCTCACCGGCGAGGACTTCCGACCAGACAATGCTTCGGTTTCCGCCGTAGGCTTTCTCGACGGCAGCGTCAACCACCCGAATCATCACCGGGGTAATGTCAACACCGATTCCGTCGCCCTCAATGTAGTGAATGACTGGGTCGTTGGGGACGCTGAGTGTGCCGTTTTCCATGGTGACGGGTGTTCCTGACATGTCTCTCATTTTCACCCACAGGCATCTCCTTCAAGAAGCAACCGCCCCTCCTCTGTCCATGCAGGGACGCGTGGAGTGGACGAGCGGCACGGGGATGGTGGGCATCAACGCCACCGGACAACGAATCGAGATGGATTGGGAAACCGGCCCCTCACCGATGCAATTGACCCTCCAAATGGTGGGTGCGTGTTCCCTGGTGGACGTCGTCATCGGCCTCAAAGAACGACCGTTCACAAAAGCCTGGGTTGAGTTGGATTCAACGAGAGCGGAAAGCACGCCAAGGCGGTTTACGTCCATGACCATGGTGTACCACGTGGAGGGTGACGTGCCCAAGAAATTGGTTGAACGCGTGGTGGAGAAGAGCCACGAGAAATACTGCAGTGTGTCAAACTCTCTTGACCCCACCATCACCATCGATTGGCGGGTTGAACTTCACGCACACTCAGAGGCTTGAAGGCCGACCTTGCTGATTGAGCGCACTGGCCAAGGCTTGGCAGAGTGAATCGTACAGTGGCTTCCAACCGGCATGCAATCCCTTGGGTGCTTGCATTGGTTTCCACTGATCCTCAACCGCCACCACCGTTGCAAAGGGCTTGATTTGGTGACCGCCCATGTCGATGATGAGCGAGAGATGGTAGGCCTCTCGATCTCGTTCAACCTTCAGACTGTTCAAATCAACATGACCGTTACCCAAGGAGGCTTGGAGGCGCTCTTCGTCGAGGAGACCTCTGGCAAGCGTGGCCAAGAGGTGCTCAACGGTTTCCTGCGAAATTACGGCAGCCGTCGTCTCTTGAACCATCATGGGTTGCTCGTCCTCATCATCGTCGTCCATGAAGGCTGCCAACGGGTCATAGGTGTCGAGTGGCATGGGTGCGTTGCCGTCGTTTTCAATCGGTGTGTTAAGCCCCAACGCAGCGTAAATGTCAATGTCGTCATCATCATCCTCAGGAAGGCTGAATGCGTCCATCATGAGAAAGAATGGCGTGCTCTTCCTACTTAATGGATGGTTTCTCATGGCCCTTCGTGCATCACACTTCGTGAACGGAGAAAGCAAGTCTCTTACGAGCCAACCGTGGCGGTTTGGCTGATGCTGGGACGACGAACGGCGGCGTTGGTTGGGCTTTCCCTGCTCGTGTTGCTGGCCAATGTTGCCGTTGCTGTTCCCTCCGGCATCGGTCAAGAGGGCAACGAAGGTTGCTTGTGTCACGCACCTGAATCGACCACCAAGGTGCTCCTTTCCGGCCTTCCAGAGGCCTACGAATCCAACACGACCTACAACCTCATGGTCACCGTGGACAGCCCCATACCCGTTGACGAAGAGAATCACCAAGGTGGGTTTCGAATGTTGATGAGCAACGGGACCTTGGAAGGGACCTCCACCGAGATTCAAGCACTGGACGGCGGGTGGACCAATACGGAAGCGGGTTCATATCAGCGGACGTGGACAATGACGTGGCGTTCTCCCGTGGACAACGCCAGCCGAACGGATTTTGTCGTGCACGGAAACGCCGTTAACGGAAACAACGCTCCAACCGAAGACGGTTGGTCCACGCTCGAAGTGGTGGTTCCAGGTGTCGAGTACGTGGGAGAGGTCGCTCCCGACGACGGTATCGATGGACTGAGTTCAACCGACCGCATCGTGTTGGTCGCGGGCCTCTTGGCGTTGGTGGGCCTCTTGTGGGCCGTCGCCCGCCCGTGATCAGTTGACGAACTCGATTTGTCGGTTCCGAAGGGCTCGCAACTGCCGATTTTCGGTGGAGCCGTGAATTTGGGGGCTCTTCACACCGGTGATCACGACCATCACTCGAAGGTCGTCTCCGTACTCTTCTTTCGAGTCGGCCCCCCAAATGATCTTGGCGTTTGGAGAGATTTGTTCACTGATGAGTTGGGAGCAGCGTTCGGCTTCGCCCAACGTGAGGCTGGGGCCACCGATGACGTTGATGAGGGCGCCACGGGCGTCGCTCATGTCCATTTCCAAAAGCGGTGAGTGCAGGGCTTCCATGACAGCCGCCTCGGCACGGCCGGGTCCTTTCGCTGCACCCAATCCGATCATGGCAACACCTCCACCTGAACTGATGATGGCTTTGAGGTCCTCAAAGTCAAGGTTGACCATACCGTCGCTGTTGAGCATCTCGGTTACGCCGGTGATGGACCGGACCAGCAATTCATCGCCAACACGGAAGGCGCTGGCAATGGGCAAATCTTTGACGCCTTCGATTTCCAGCAAGCGTTCGTTGGGGATGACGAGGATGGTATCGCAATGCTCTCGAAGTCGCTCAAGCCCCCATTCTGCGTTTTGCTTTCGCAAGGAACCTTCGGACTTGAACGGGTAGGTGACCACCGCAATGGTCAGTGCGCCCTGGGCCTTCGCCATGCGAGCGATGTGGCCTGCAGCTCCCGTTCCTGAACCGCCGCCCATTCCGGCCGTGATGATGGCCAGTTGGGTATCGTTGGTGATGCGTCGCAGGACCATTTCTGATTCCAAGGCGGCAGCCTCACCTTTTGTCGGGTCGCCACCAGCTCCTCGCCCTCGAGCGGTTCGTCCAATGAGCACCTTTTCCTTGAGCGGTGATTGAAGCAGGGCTTGTGCATCGGTGTTGATCGCATATCCTGTAACGTACGACGATTCAAAGAGTTCTTCTTCAAACAAGCGGTTCACGGCGTTGCAGCCTGCACCGCCGACGCCGTACACGCGAATTCGTGGCTGGAGCGATTCCAAAAGTGCTCTCAATTCTTCATCGCTTCCGGTGTCGGGGGCTTGCTGGTGGGGAACAACCCGCTGCTCATCCTCCGTGAGTTCCAACACACGTTCAATCAAATGGCGCATGGGCACAGTTGGCTTGTGGACATTTTCAACCTGCCGCAACGGGCAAGGCTTCGCAGTGCGGTTTGAAAGCCCCGTTTGCAGAGCCGAATCAGTCACGGAGCCCTTCTTCGGTCACCTGATAGACGCACTCACCGTCAGGCAAGTTTGGCGAATCGACCAAGCGTGCAATCCTGCGACCGCCCTTTGCCTTCCTGAGGTACAGTCGGAAGGTGCTGGCGTGAGCGAGAATGTGGCCACCGATGGGCTTTGTTGGGTCACCCCACATGGCATCGGGCTTGGAGTGAACTTGATTGGTCACCAGCACCAAGGCGTTGTTGACGTCAGCCAACTGCTTGAGATCTTTGAGGTGACTGTTGAGCTTTTGTTGGCGACGAGCCAGCATGCCCCGCCCGATGAACTCGGCTCGGAAGTGGCTGGTCAAGGAATCGACGATGATCATCTTGACGTTCAAGCCCTTGCTCATGCGCTTGATCTCGTCGGCAAGCAACATCTGGTGAGCAGAATTGTAGGCCCGAGCCACGTGGATTCGGGAGAGAACGTATTCTGGGTCGAGACCGTGGCCACGGGCCATCTGCGTGATGCGCTCGGGACGGAACGTGTCTTCCGTGTCGATGTAGAACACATCGCCGTCAAGACCGCCTTGGTCAACCGGCAAGGTGCAGTTCACGGCAAGTTGGTGCCCAATCTGGGTTTTTCCACTCCCGAATTCACCGTACACCTCGACGAGGGCTTGTGTTTCGAACCCTCCACCGAGCAGGTCGTCAATCGACTGCACCTTGGACTGGAGCTTCTGCACTTCTCGACGTCGCTCGAGCAACGCATCACCGGAGACGAAACCACCGATGTTGGCCATTTTCTTGGCAGCGGCGATGATCTTGGCCGACACGGCTTCACCGAGTTCGGCTTCTTCGGCCAGGTCACCGGGCGACATCACGGCGAGCGCAAGCAATTCTTCAAATCCGGCTTCACGGAGTTTCTCTGCCGTCGCTGGACCCACACCTGGTAGGTCTTCGATGGTCAGTTGGACCTCCTCCTCTTCCGTCATCAAAGGAACTTCTTCTTCCTCCGGTGCTTCATTCTTTTCAACTTCAATGCTGACATTATTCTTCGTTTTTGCTGGCATGGTTCATCCCTTTACCCCCATGGTGTCGTGCTTCCCTATATGAACAAACGAAGGAGGGTGGTGGGTCCAAGCACCACCAAAACGGGACCTCAATCGTGGCGAATCCTTCGCAGCACCACGAAAATTCACTTTTCGTTTTGATTTCTCAAAAGTGAAAGTGAAGCCGTGTTCTCATCCGTTCCTTCCATCGCAAGAGGGTTGGGTTCCGATTCCACTTCTTCGTAGAGAATACGAACCACGTGATGGATGTTGATCGAATCGTTTCCAGCATCGATGGTGACACCGAGGCTCCAATCACCGCTTCCCACATTGTACTGACTGTGCGTCCACGAAGCCTCTTGGCCGTCACCGATTTGTTCGGTGTGGAAGGCTTGCTCTTCCTCCTCCGGGTCGTTGAGATGCCAGGTGACCGTCACCTGTGTGCCCGGAACCAGCTCGTTGGGGTTGGTGATGGTGGACTCAAGACTGATTTTTTCAGGCGAATCGCACTCGCAATCGGGCAAGGTTGAGATGGTCATTGCGGAAGGTTCGTCGGTGTTGGTTTGTGTCCAATCGATCTCTTTGTCAATACGGATGAGCAAACTCATCGAGGCCTCGTTTCCTCGTTCGTCGGTGGCTGAGAGGACGGCGGTGAAGAGACCGTGTGTAAGGTAGGTGTAGGTGATTTCAGCCTCTTCGTTGGCGTTCACCGTCACGGCGTTTGAGCCGTCATCGTCGTCACCGGGGTCAAGCGTGAAGGTCTCCATCAAACCGGCATTTGAGACCACTCGGGCGAAATCAAACGACAGTTCCACGCCGGTTTGCGAAAGCACAGCGTTGTTTTGGATGCGCTCGGTCAGGGTGCCCGAGGTCTCAGGATAATGCACGTTCATCGTGATGGGGTTCTTGTCCTCATCAGCACCTTCGGTGCCAAGGCATCCAGCGGTGCTGGAAAGCAAGAGCAAGGCGACCAACAGAACCGTGGTGCTGGAGGTTGCTCGCATGGTAAACCGTAATTCGTTCCACCTCATCAAACCACCCTCGCGATGAAGTTGAAGCAAACGGTGGTTTGAAAACGGTAAACCGTGGCGGTTGAATCAGCGAGGTGGGGTAGTCTGGATATCCCGTCGGGCTCATAACCCGGAGATCGATGGTTCAAATCCATCCCTCGCTACCATTATCCATACTGGTAGTAGTCGTGCTTCGGCTGAAGGCTGTCCAAGGCCGACTGCAAGCGAGCGTTGGCGGCTTGTTCACCGGCAAGTATCGCCGCTTGTTGGTCTTGAAGCCGTTGCAGTTCCTCATTGCATTGACCTGCCTGGGAGGGCAAGGTGTGCGCGCAAGCGGTGAGGGTGGCAACGACCTCCTCCAAGGCCACGGGCGGCGAGTGAGCGGGTTGCAGTTCGAACACACCGTTGGCCTGAATGACCTCGCCTGCTGCTGCGATGGCGCCCAGAAAACGGTTGAGATGGGCTTTCGTGGGCACTGCGTTGACCGCTGCTTGGGCGGCAGCGAGGTGACCGGGAGCCAATTTTTCGCACTTTGCAAAGGCTTTGGCAGCCGCCTTGGGCTTTCCAGCAGCGGCGTACAACCGACCGGCACGCAAGTGGTCTTCGTGTTCGGGTTGCATGGAGGCCAGCATCTGGGGTGCGTGCTTTTGCAGCACTTTGACCAAGGCTTTGCGCTCTCCATGCATCCGTTTGATCGCCTTCATGCTCTGGTCGGCTTTCCCCCGCACCAGGTACACATCGCACATCAATCGCAGCCCTTTGAGGAGGAAGATCTGTTGCTGAGGGTCTCGTTTTTTGTTCGACAACATCAGGTCGCAAAATTGCGTGGCCATGACCTCGGACAATTCCAATCGCCCCTCGGCCATGTACCGTTCAATTTGGTGCAGGGTTTGCGATGGGTCCTGCATACCAAACATGGGAACATGCAAGGACAGCACGCCCGTGGCTATCATGCCTTTGATGGTTTGATGCCTTCAACGGCGGACCGATTTAACTACCACCGGTTCAACCACCGGACGATGAGCGACGCCTGCACCCTAGCGATTTCCGGGACACCGGGCGTGGGCAAAACCGCCCTTTGCTCGCGTTTGGCTGAGGCGGGCTGGACCGTTATCGACCTCGCAGAGCTGGCCGCTGAACACGGTTGTTTGGGCGAGACGGACAGCGCTGACGGCGCCGCACCGGTGGACATCCACCGACTGGCCGACGCTTGGCAACCACCAACCGAAGGCCGGTGGGTCGTGGACGGTCATCTCTCGCATCTGTTGGACGTGGACGGGTTGGTGTTGCTGCGCTGTCCACCGGCAACGCTGAGTGAACGCTTGACGAACCGCGGGTACACCGAAGCCAAGGTCAAGGCCAATGTTGAATGGGAATTGACCGCCGGCCATTGGTCGGAACTGCTCGAATTTGAGGTGGACCTGCCGCTGATGGAAGCGAACTCAGGAACGATGTCGGAAGACGAATTGACGCAACAAGTGCTCCAATGGGTTGAGGACGGCCTGCCGAGCGAACCGCTTGAAGACATGGCGGCTCACGCGACCGACTGGCTCGCACAATCCGGTGCATGAGTCCCACCGTCTCCACAAACCATAACACCCCAACGCAGGTGGTTGGGCTATGGCCCTTGAGAAAATGCGGCGTCGCTGGGAAGCCGCCCTTCAGCCAGTGTTGCGAACGTTTCATCGGTTTTCCCCTGCGACCATCACGTGGCTTGCTTTACCGTTCGGTGTTGCGGGCGGACTGTTGGCGATGTACGCTCCCGAAGACACCACCGGTGGTGGGTGGTTGCTCGGGGGGGCGTTGATGATCGCCTTGGCCATGCTCTTTGATGGATTGGACGGGTCGCTTGCCCGAGCCAAAGGTGAAGTCACCCGCTGGGGCGATTACCTCGACCACACCATCGACCGGGTGCTCGATGCCACCTGGGTGGTGTGCATCGCCGCCTCGGCGTTCGTGGGGGACGTCACGCTTGGCTTTGCGGCTGCGTTCCTGACGTTGCTCGGTTCGTACATGGGCACGCAAGCTCAAGCCGTGGCGGGTGCTCGCAACTATCGAGGGTTCTCTCGAGCAGACCGCACGGTTCTAACCCTCTTGTCGCTGGTCGTCATGGGTGTGATGCTCATCATGGGATGGGGCACCGACGCCGTCTACCCCGCACCGTACGACCACATCAATGTCAATCCGATGAGCCTGATCGTGTTCATTTCCGCACTCGGCGGTTTGTGGACGTTCCTCGTTCGTTTTGTTCAAGCCAAATCCGAGATTCAAGCGCTGGATGCAGCCGACCCGTTGCCGCAACCCAATGCAAAAGACGGCGATGAATCCACCGAGTGATGGCCGAGGCAAAACAAACCCCGGATGGGCTTTTTTGACCCTTAAGAAGCGACATAGTCATAACGGACGAAGGCGACATATGCGCTGATGGGTAGTCCTACGGCTGAACAAAATGCACCTTTGCGCGCCGGCCTCATGGTCGCAATCATGCTGCTGGCAATCGTCCCCATGGGGCTCTCCTCGGCCACTCACGGAAGCGAGGGCACCCCATCGAACCTTCAGGCTCAGCACATCAACGCAACGTTCGACCCCGTTTCAGAAACCACCACCATCACGTGGGAAAACCTCGTTTCATCCGACTTCCCAATTCTCAACTCCATGTTCAGTGCCAACTACACCCTTTACCGGTCCAGTACGGTCATCACCGAAGCAAACCTCAGCAACCTCACCCCCATCGCCACCGTGAGGGTTTGCGACTCTTCCACCCTCGGAGCCAACCCCGGTGTCTGCAGCGGGGACGCTCACCCTGGTCACTCCTACACCTATCCGGTCGCTCCCGGTGTGAACGGCACGTACTACTACGCCATCACCACCATGTTGCCCGGCGGAACCGAAGCAGCAGAACTCATCCTCAACGCCTCGCAAACCGAACTGCCGGTGTTGGAAATGACCAAACCCGTCCAAACGCCCTACATCATCTCGGCCCAATTTGATGCCGAGAAGAGCGAGACGACACTGCTGTGGTTCAACTGGAACGAGTTTGACAACGTCTTGCCAACCACAGGGCCGGATGCGTTGCAAATTCGAATTTGGCGAACGGACATCAACGACCTCGGACAAATTTCCCGAAGCAACGGTGACCTGCTCCCGCTGATCACCACGCCGATTGCAACGCTGGGAAGCACGGTGTCAAACTACGTCGTCACCGTACCTCCCAACACACAGCGGGAGAGTTACTACTCGATCACCTACTTGCTGCCCAACGCCAGTGGCCCGGGATTGGATTACGAGGACTTCCGATTCATCAACAGTCGAAACACCCTTTCCACCCCGGTGGTTGAGGACAACCGGCCGCCCTCCCAGCCGATTTTGCTGTCTGCAGAGTTTGTGCCCAACCCAAGCGACGGGTCGGGGTACACCAACATCAGTTGGGGCGATGTCCCCACAGAATCCGGTGAGACCTACCGAATTTACCGTTCGGACGCTTCCTTTGCGACCATTCTGCGAAACGATGTTGAGTTGATCGTTTCCGGTGTTCTCGAGGGCATCAATTCCTATGAAGTTCCGGTACCACGAGGCTATCTCGGGTATTCCTACTACTGTGTCGTTACGGTGGACGAGACCGGCGTCATCAACACCGACACCACCGGCGATTCGTGCACCAACGCCATCGAAGAGAACGCCTTCTACGGTTGGGTTGCCGAACCGACCAACGTGCATGCAGAATTCCTTGGGGACCGAACCACACGCGTGACGTGGGACGAGCAATTGGGCGTTGAAGGTGAAATGTATCACATCTGGTACGGAACCTACCGTGTTGGCACCGGTCAGTTTGTTGAGAACGAAACCCTGCTCTACCTCGGAACGGTGAGCGACGGTATTGGTTACTTTGACGTTGAAGTGCCCGATGGAGAGTACCGGACCAATTCGTTTTACTTCGTGACCTCCGAAGCGTTGTACGGCAACGTCAACGGCACCTACCACTACACGAATCTGATTCAAAATTACTTCAACGTACCCTTTGAGGACACCCAAGCTCCCAATCCAGCGCGCATCAAGAACGCCTACTCAATCGGTTCAATGAACCTGGTGAGCCTTGAGTGGTTCAACGAAGATGAAGCCAACGAATCCTATGCCATTTGGCGCCATTACGGAGCACCCTTTGGTGAGGACGAGAACGACATTTCCACCATCGAGGCCGACGGTTGGGAACTGGTGCTTGACAACATCGAAACGGGTGTTGAAACAGGCGACACCATCACTCGAGAGTTCAACATCCCAACCGACGTTGACCGAGAGGTGTGGTATGCTGTCACCATCACCGACGAGTGGGGCAACTTCAACGGTGAAATCTTCGCCGGCTTTGGTGGAAGTGCATTCAAGGTGTCCGAAGACACCAAACTGCCCAACGCCACCCTTACCGTGGTTGACGGTGATGGCGTTCCCTACGACAGCACCACCTTGGTGGCTGGTCAATACAGCATCCGCGTGCAAGTGAACGAGGACTTGGGCGACACTCCCTCCATCAACATCACCACGCTTGAAGGTGGACTCATCGCTGACGACGCATCGCTTGCCGTGCTCAACGAAAACCGAAACAACCCCGATATCGGTGCGCTCTACACGTACGACTTCAGCATCCTGTCCAACACGGACGCCGGCAGCATGGTCATCCGCGTCACCATGGAAGACGAATCGGGCAACGTGGTCGAGCAATTCTGGGACCACCTCTCGGTGGACGCTCAGCTTCCACAAGTGAGCATCTATGCACCGACCCCTGCCAGTGACGGTTCAAAGTACCTCTATGGTAACCGCATCAACATTCTTGCTGGTGCAGAAGACGACGTGGTCATCACATCGTTCCAATACCGATGGACCTACCACTACGGCGGAACGACCGGGGCATCGGTTTCCACGCCGTGGTCGGACTTGACGGGCATCACCGACCTCGACGGCGACGGTCGTTCGCTGTCTGCCGATATGGAAGTCTCCTCTGGCAGTTTCGAACCTGGTTTGCACGCTCTGACCGTTCGCGCCACGGACCTCGCAGGCAACGAAGTCACCCAACGAGTGCAATTCATCGTTGACTACTGTCGTAACCGCGTTGACGGCACCACGGTGTGTTCCTACGAGGAAGCCCTCAAGCCAGCCGTTGAGCCCGAAATGATCACGCCAAGTTACAGCGACCCGCCCTACGTGGTCGTGTGGATCATCGCCGTGGTGAACATCTTGGCCATTGTGGTCTCGCTGATGATCATCCAAACCGGTATGTCCGGGCCAAAGAAGAAGAAGCGAGGCGATGACGATGACGAAGACGAATCGTGGATGGCCGAATTCATTGGCACCAGTCAAGATCTCGACATGGACGCCGTGACCGGAACCGGCGCAGCAGCGGCTCCTGAGGAGGAGAAGAAGGAAGAAACCAAGACCGCTCCTGAGGAAGAAGAAGATGATCCGTTTGCCATCAATGTCGTTCAGCGCAAGGAACGCCGTCGCAAGAAGAAGGTTGTACCTGAAATCGACGACGACGACGACGACGATGATGACGACGATGACGATGATGACGATGACGACGACGACGATGATGACGACGACGAGCCCAAGAAGAAGCCCGTCCGCCGAGCCGTTGGCCGCCGACCCGCTCCTCGCAAGGCTCCGGTGAAACGCCGTGCAGTCAAGCGGTCTTCGGACGACGATTGAGCCTCGCACAGGAGCAATCTCCATCTGAGGTGAGGGTGTGAGGAAACAAGAGAAGATTGGATACGGCTTGGTGGCCGTGGCCGTTGTGTTGGTTCTTCTGGGAACCGTTGGGTACACCGCTGAGGGTGAACTCAACGACATCACGACGCCAACGGTTCCTGAACGGACGTTCTTTGCTGACGACCCTCTTCCCGAACAACGCTTTGCTGTGTTTGTGTCGGCGACCTTGACGCTGACCTGGGATCGCAACGACATCTACGTGGTCATCGCTGATGAAGACGAGAAGAACACCTGCGAGTCCCAGCCTCCCGGCTTGTTCAACGAAGGGCCTTCCACCTCTTGCGGACCGTTTGATACGGACTTGGTCGCCTCGGGCAACAACGGAGAAGAGGGCCTGATGTGGGAGGTCCAACCGGGCACGTACTACGCCGGCTTGGGCACCCTCAACCAAGGAGGCTTGCCGGAAGGAACGCAGGTGGATTTGTCCTACAGCGTCCATCTCCAAGCGGGCTTTGCCACGTATTTCGTGTTCGCTCTGGTCGGTATCGGTGGCCTTGCCTACACACGGGTTGAGTGATTATTCAACGCCCTCGTAATAGGTGGCCACTGCCGCATCGATTTCGTCGAGAATCGCTGCTTCGTCCAAGGTCAAGGTCGCTCCATCCCTTCGCAGGGCTTGGCCGTTCACCCACAAATCCATACAATCCGCACCGTTGAAGATGAGGTTGGCCAGATGACGGTTATCGGAACGTCCTCTCGGCCGCATGCGAACATCATCGAGGTTCCACACGGCCCAATCCTTGCTTCCTTTGGTGGCCAAATCCATGGCGTCAACCGCAGGCAGGAGTGTTGGGTCCCAATGGTCGTGGCGCTGCACCAACGAGGCCAATCGAGCCTCGCTTTGCATGTTCAGGCCGTTGCCTGAGGAGGCTGCACCGTCCGTTCCGAGGCGGACGTCGACGCCGGCTTCCATGTAGGCAGGTAGCGAAAGGGTTCCACCACAGGCCAGTTTCATGTTCGAGGAAGGGCAGTGGACGGCCGTTGCTTCGTGCTGCTTGAGCAACCGAATCTCGTTCTTCTTGACCCAGGAAGCGTGGGCGCAAATTGTTCCGGGTTGGAAAAAGTCCAGACTGTCGAGGTATTCGACCGGGTACATACCCGTCTTGGCGTGGCATTCAGCGACCTCCTTTCTGGTTTCGCTAACGTGGATGTGCAGTCGCCCCTGCCGTCGCTTGGCCAACTCAGCAGCGTTTTGCAGCGTTTCTTCGCTGCAGAGGTAGACGGAGTGGGTGGCGATGGCATACTGCACCAAGGCGTTCTCGTCGTTGTTTGCGAGAAGACCATCGAGCTCGGCCAGCGCCGAGGCGGCATCCTCGTGACTTGGAAGCGCTTTGTCGCTGACCGGTCCGCCGATCAGCCCGCGAAGGCCAGCACTGGTCAACACCTCGCCGGTGACGCTGGGATAGAAGTACATGTCAGCGGCAAACGTGCTACCGGTTCGAATCATCTCGGCAGCCGCGCAACGGCTCCCCATGCGCACGTAATCGGGGGTGATACGAGACTCGGTGGGAAAAATGGCCTCGCCCAGCCACCGATGGAGAGGAAACCCGTCGCTGAAGTCTCGGGCGTTCAACTGCATCGCCAAATGCGTGTGCCAGTTCTGGAAACTTCGGGTGATCAACCGCTTTGAGCCATCAATGTCCTCGAGGACGTCTTCGTCACCGTTCGAGGATGACCACGAACCGTCGGCGTGCAGCAACACGTCCCCCGTGACTTTCTCGCCACCACGGTCGTACAGGACCGTGTTGCGGTAGCGCACCGGCGGAGCCTCGCTCATGCCTGTCCGTGCGGCCCATGATTCAAGAACGCTGAGGTTTGCACCGAGGGTCTTATGTTTGATTGGGACAGCGGGGGGTTGCCGCCACTGTGGCTTAGTTGGTAGAGCATCTGATTCGTAATCAGAAGGTCGGGAGTTCGAGTCTCCCCAGTGGCTCCTTCACGCGTTGTTTGGGTTCGCCTTGATGTCGATGCCAAACGCCACGGCGCTTTGCTCCAAACTGACGACCCCGGGAAGCGGACGGCCTGCAATGTAGTCGAGGCAGGCACCGCCTCCCGTGGAAACATGGCCCATCTTGGAGGTGAGGCCGCGCTTGACCACCAGCGTGGCGGTGTGGCCGCCGCCCATCACC
>JALRLQ010000031.1 GCA_023254365.1 Candidatus Poseidonia sp.
GATCTTCGGGGCCGTGATCTGCGCAGCATCGTACACCGACATGACCTCACCTGTCTCATGATTCAAGGCATAGCCGCCTTCGGTTTCAGGGGCCATTTGGTTGCGAATGCGAACGTTGGCAAAGGTTCCACGCATCATAATTTCATGGTTTCCTCGGCGACTTCCAAAGGAATTGAAATCGCCTTTTTCGACCCCGCGCTCGGTCAACCACATGCCGGCCGGACCGTCCTTGGGGAAGGAGCCAGCAGGCGAGATGTGATCGGTGGTGATCGAATCCCCGAGCTTCAACAACACCCGGGCGCCTTCGATGGATTGAATCGGCTCGGGCGTGGGCGAAAGGCCGCTGAAGAAGGTCGGTAGGCGAATGTACGTCGAGTCTTCGTGCCACGGGTAGAGCGGCGAGGGTTCAGCGGGAATGCTGTTCCAGCGAGGTTCGTTCATGGCATCGGCGTACCGTTGTCGGAACATTTCCGGCGTAATCACCTTCATCGCTTCCTCAACATCGGCCTCCGATGGCCAAATTTCAGCGAGCATGACCGGTTTGCCTTCCGAATCGTGTCCGATGGGCTCCATCGTGAGGTCCACATCCAGATTGCCTGCGATAGCGTAAGCCACCACCAACGGTGGGCTCGCAAGATACGAAGCCTTGACTTTCCCGTGAACGCGCCCTTCGAAATTCCGGTTACCGGACAGGACCGAGCCCACGATAAGACCGGCCTCGTCAATCGCGGCTTCGATGGGGTCTGGCAAGGGGCCAGAATTGCCGATGCACGTGGTGCACCCGTAGCCGACGGTGTGGAACCCCATGGCGTTCAAATCGTCTTGAAGGCCGGTTGCTTCGTAGTATTCCGTGACAACACGACTGCCAGGAGCGAGCGAGGTTTTGACCCAAGGTTTGACCGTCAGCCCACGTTGACGAGCGTTGCGAGCAAGCAAGCCTGCGGCCATCATCACACCGGGATTTGAGGTGTTGGTGCACGAGGTGATAGCGGCGATGACGACATCGCCGTGGTTGAGGTCAAACATCTCCCCGTCCATCTCCACGATGGCGCTTTTCGAAAGATCGTCCTTGGACAACCCGTGTCCGTGATGACCGACTTCATGGGTGAGGCTCTCGATGAAATGCGACTTCATGTCGTTAAGGTCAACGCGGTCCTGAGGGCGCTTTGGACCTGCAAGTGCAGGAACAACATCGTTGAGGTTCAACTCCAGTACGGCCGTGTAGGATTTCTCAGACGCCTCGTCGCCGTACCACAAACCCTGTGCCTTTGCGTACGCTTCAACGCCCGCCACCGCAGCCTCTTCACGGCCGGTGATGCGGAGGTAGTCCAAGGTGCGTTCGTCAACGGGGAAAAAGCCGCAGGTTGCACCGTATTCCGGCGCCATGTTGGCGATGGTTGCACGGTCGGCGAGCGAGAGCGCTTTCATGCCAGAGCCAAAGAATTCGACAAACTTGCCGACCACGCCGTGCTCTCGTAACATCTCAACGATGCGCAAGGTCATGTCGGTGGCGGTCACGCCTGGCTGAAGGGCACCGGTCAAGCGAACACCGACCACGTCGGGTGCCAGCATGTAAATCGGTTGGCCGAGCATCACGGCCTCGGCTTCGATACCGCCAACGCCCCAACCGAGCACGCCCAACCCGTTGACCATCGTGGTGTGAGAATCGGTGCCGACCAGCGTATCAGCCAACCAGACGCCGTCTTCTTGACGGGCCACGCTGGCCAAAAATTCGAGGTTGACCTGGTGCACGATACCACGAGAGGGTGGGACGGCTTGGAAATTGGCGAGGGATTGCTGACCCCATTTCAAAAACGTGTATCGCTCCATGTTTCGATGGTATTCAATGTCGAGATTGAGGTCAAGCGCATCGCTGTGCGCACCTGAAACGTCAACTTGCACCGAGTGGTCAATGACCAAATCCACGGGAACCTGGGGGTTGACCTCCTCGGGGTTGCCGCCCATCTCCACCATGGCGTCTCTCAACGCTGCAAGATCGACCACGGCAGGAACACCGGTGAAATCCTGAAGAATAACACGGGAGGGGCGAAACGGAATTTCGGTGCGCTCGCCGTTAGGAGCCCAAGCGGCGATGGTCCGGATGTCGTCTTCGGTGATCAGGAAACCATCGTGGCCACGCAGTGCACCCTCAAGCAAAATACGGACCGAGTACGGCAAATGCCCGGTGGCCACGCCGTTGGCATCAAGGGCCTCAAGGGCATAGTAATCGCCGCCAACCTCAAGGGTGCGTCGTGCGTTGAACGGGTCCAAAGTCGCCATGATTCTTGCCAAAACACACCCGTCTATGAAGAAAACCCTCAGCGCCGATGACGCAAGAGAACGCACATTGGGTGCTTCAGGGCTCGCGTCACCAGAACTGGTACCAAGGAGTCGTTTCTGAACCGACAAAGGTAGCGGAAATCAACTTGACATCGTCAACGGGTTTGTCGCCTGCGCCGGTTTCGACCTCAGAAATTTGAGTCACAAGGTCGCATCCGCTGGTGATCTTTCCAAACACGGTGTGAACGCCGTCAAGCCAACTTGGGCCCTCACCGTTGTTGCTGTCTTGGGGAATGAGGAAGAACTGGCTGCCTCCTGTGTTGGGAGCGCTGGTCTTGGCCATCGAGATGGTGCAGGTCTCGTGAAGCAGACCGTTTTCGGCTTCGTCGGGAACAGTGTAGGAAGATTCGCCTGCAGGACAATCCGTGCCTTGGACCTCGTTGCCGTCGCAGTAGCCAAAGAATTTCCCAGCGTGGCCGCCGGTGCCGTCGTTGTTGGTGAAATCGCCACCCTGAATCATGAAATCATCGATGATTCGGTGAAAGATGGTGTTGTCGTAACGGCCTTGTTCGACGAGGAGTTTGAAATTCTCAACGTGAAGCGGTGCATCCTCGGGATAGAGTTCAATCGTGATGGTGCCGCTGTTGGCACCGCCGTTCCACGACATCTCAAGGTTCACGATGTCGGTCGTTGTACCGGCACGGTTGGCCATGTTGATCATGCTGAGCAACAGAAGGATGGCGATGAAGACGGCAAAGATGCCGGCGATGGTGGGCGTACCGTCCTTGACCAAGCGTGGAAAAGCGGTTTCGCTGATGCCTTTGTTTTGCATTTCGTTCAACAAATCGTTGTAAAGACTGCCTGCTTTCTTGTCACGGGGGTTTTTCTTGGTCGCTTCTCGAAGCAGAGAAGCAGCTTTTCGATAGTTTGCACGGTTGTGACCGGCCTTGGCCTCAACCCATGTTGCGTGGCCAGCGAGACGAAGCGTCGTTTGCTCTTTGCCTTCCGGGTCTGCAGCACGAAGTATCTTCAGGGCCGAATCCCCTTTTCCTTTCGCAATGGCCTTGTCTGCTTTGTCCCATGCCGTCGCCAAATCGTCGTCCGCCATGGCCCCTCCCAACCGGAGTTTGGTTTTGAGCCTCACCCTCCGTCATCATCTCGTGTGTTCGCCCGGGGAAGGCAAGAAGGGAATGTGGTGGCAACATGTTGAAAGAGTGCTTGACAACCCCGCCCGCTAAGGACGGGCACCTTGCTCATCAACCGAGGGATGTTTCTCATGGACCGTATTATCAACGACTTCACCATCAACATCGCCACCGCCAATGGAACGGGTTCGCAATCCGCCAACCTCATCCTCCTTCAGTCGCTCTTTGACATGGGCGTTCCCGTCAGCGGAAAGAACCTGTTTCCTTCCAACATTTCCGGGCTGCCAACCTGGTACATCGTCCGCCTCTCCGACCAAGGTTACCAAGCACCCGGTGACCGCACCCACATTCAGGTGCTGGTGAATCCCGCAACTTGGGACGACGACCTCGAAGCCCTCGAACCCGGTTCCGTCGTCATTTGGAACAGCGATACGAAGGGAAAGACCGTGGAGCGAGACGACATCATCTCCTACCCTGTCCCGATGAGTTCACTGGCTCGGAAAATCAATCCGAAGATCGCCAAACTCGTCACGAACATCGTCTACGTCGGTGTTCTCGCTGAATTGTTGGGCATTGACCAGTCTTGTTTGGAATCCGCTGTTGCCAAGCAATTCAAGGGCAAGGCTTCAGCCATTGAACTCAACATCACGGCCTTGGGTCTTGGCCGGGACTATGTGAATGAGAATTTGACCAAGGAAGACCCCTATGCCGTGGAGGCCCGAGAACGGTCCAAGCCACAATTCTTCATCGAGGGCAACGAAGCAGCGGCCCTTGGCGCCCACTACGGCGGAGCCCAACTGTTGGCATGGTATCCCATCACGCCCTCCTCTTCACTGGCAGAGAGCATCATCGCCTACATCCCTCGTCTGCGAACCGACGAAGACGGCAAGGCCACGATGGCGGTCATTCAGGCCGAGGACGAATTGGCAGCCGCCGGCATGGTGCTCGGCGCAGGATGGGCCGGCGGACGTGGCATGACGGCGACCTCCGGACCCGGTATTTCGCTGATGCAGGAATTCATTGGCCTCGCGTACTTTGCTGAGATTCCTTCGGTGTTCTGGGACGTGACTCGCGTTGGACCGTCAACCGGTTTGCCCACCCGAACGCAACAATCCGACATCGCCATGCTCTACGAGGGCAGTCACGGTGACACCCAGCACATCGTGCTCATTCCGGGGACGGTTGAGGAGTGCTTCGAATACGGATGGCGTGCCTTTGACTACGCTGAGCGGTTCCAAACCCCTGTCTTTGGCATGAGCGATTTGGACCTCGGCATGAACCGCTGGGCATGCGATGGCTTCACCTATCCCGACCAACCGATGGACCGTGGAAAGGTGGTGCGTGAACAAGACGTCTTCGAAGCGTTTGAGACCTTTGGACGGTACCTCGACGTCGACGGTGACGGCATTCCCTACCGCACCTTGCCAGGCTCCGGTATGGCCCCTATCCTCTACCGTGGAACGGGGCACAACCCGATGGGTGTGTATTCCGAGAAACCCGCCGACTACTACAACCTCATGCAGCGTCTAAAGGACAAAATCGAGTCGGCTCGAGACCAACTCCCCGCCCCCATCCTTCGCGAAGAAGAGGAATGCGAAGTCGGCATCATCTTCCTGGGAAGCATGGAAAATTCCATCCAAGAAATCGATGACATCATGGAAGCCACTGGCATGAAGGTCAGCCAGTGCCGAGTTCGAGCACTTCCGTTCCATTCCGAAGTTGAAGCCTTCGTGCGCCGCCACGAAATCGTCATCGTGCTCGAAATCAACCGGGACGGTCAACTCTACGGCATCCTCCGTCGAGAACTCCCCAACGATTTGGTGACCAAGGTTCACTCGGTGGCCTACAGCGACGGCATGCCACCCCGTGCTCGGATATACGCCGACCGCATTTTGGCGACACTTGAGGAGGTGAACCAATGAGCGACAAACCAGCCCGTGCCGTGAAGTTGAACGTCATCAACGAACCAAAAGACAGCTACACTGGCGGACCTTCCTCGCTGTGTCCGGGTTGCGGCCACGACCAAATTTCGAGCGTCATCATCTCCGCAGCCTGGGAAAACGGCATTGAACCCCACCGCATCGCCAAGATGTCTGGGATTGGGTGTTCCTCGAAAACGCCTGCCTACTACCTCGGTCAGTCCCACGGCTTCAACACCGTCCACGGACGCATGCCCTCGGTCACGACCGGTGCGTACGCCATCAACAAGGAACTGCTCTACCTTGGCGTGTCCGGAGACGGCGACTCCGCCTCGATCGGAATCGGCCAACTCATTCACGCCATTCGACGAAACATGGATATGGTCTACATCGTTGAAAACAACGGCGTCTACGGCTTGACCAAAGGCCAGTACTCAGCGACCGCTGATGTTGGCTCGAAGAAGAAAAAGGGGGCAGCCAATGAAACACAGCCCATCGATTTGTGCGCGTTGGCCATCAACCTGGGCTGCACGTTTGTGGCGCGTTCGTTCTCTGGTTCCAAGAAACAGTTGACGTCACTGCTGAAGGCGGCCATGTCCCACAAGGGCTTTGCCCTCATCGACGTGATTTCACCCTGTGTGACGTTCAACAACAACGACGAGTCCATGCGCTCGTACAGTTACGTCAAAGAAAACGAAGTGACCTTGCACATGACCGACTACATCCCCCATTTCAACCCGGTCGAGGAGATTGATGTTCCTGAAGGTCATTTCAAAGACATCACACTTCACGACGGTTCAACCATCCGGTTGGAGACTATCTCCGAAGAACACGACCCGGGTGATGCCATGGCCGCTTTGACTGCCCTCCACGAGGCCGAAACCAACGCCAAGCACGTCACGGGACTGTTGTACTTCGATGCAAGCAAGCCGTCACTCGCAGAGGACTTGGGCTTGGTGGATGCCCCACTTTTGGACGTCCCCGACGAAGTGTTGCGCCCCGATCAGGCCTCGTTGGACGCTCTCAACGCCGAATTTTTGGCTTGATGGGATTCTCAACCAACCTCTCATAAAGGAGGAGGCCGATTGAATAACCATGGTTGAACCTGTCACCACAGCAACAAGCCTTGGTTTAGGCGGTGTTGGTGTCTATTTGTTCAGCCGTTTTTGGAAAGACAGAAACGAACGCTTGCGCGCTCTCGCTTTGGCGGACAAGTACAGCACAACGACTCGAATTGGCTCCCATCAAGGACAGACCCGCTTACTGGTCAACCTCCCCCAAGTGGGCGAGGTCCCCGCCAGCGAACAATCAGCATGGCGCGAACGAGATGAACGAAGAAATCGTAATTTTTTGGAATTGGACCTGCTTCAGCAGGAAGCGGCCTCCAGCGATGAGGGTGAACAGGAACAGGATTTTGAAGATGATGAGCGACTTATGGAGCTCGAAGCAAGAACGACCTGGATTGAATCCAACGAACCGCCCATGAACGCTCACGCTGCCCTCGTCGCTGAAGAACAACTTGGTAGCGGCGTGGTGATTGCAGATATCAATGAAGAGGAACCTGAAGTCAACATCGATGAACGTCTTGAACGAGAGGGTGGCGCCTCAGGTGTGGTCCAAATCTCACTGGCGTGGGATGATTACAACGACCTTGATCTCCATGTCTTCTGTCCTTCGGGTGAACGAATTTATTTCAACAACAAAAAAAGCGAGTGCGGTGGAGATTTGGATGTTGACATGAACGTCCGACCCGTATCGAACACCCCGGTTGAAAACGTGGTTTGGAAGGAGAATGCTCCCCTGGGGGCCTACAAAATCGGTGTTCACTTTTACAAGCACCACAAGAAACGCCGTACAAAGCGGCTGTGCAATTACCGCCTTCGGGTGATCACCCACGGCAAGAGCAAGGAATACCTCGGTTCAATCACGTACGGCCAAGCCATGCAAATGGTGACGTCGTTCTCGCTCGAACACGCCCCTGAGGCTTAGGCATCATGGGCAGCACGCCATGCTGCGCCCAAAGGACCAGCGGTGGAAAGCAACCGGGCTGGAACCAACTCGGCTTGGGTGTTGAGCAAAGGCGCTATCTCATTCCAATGTTCCACGATTCCTCCGTAAACGATGATGAGTGTCGGCTCGAGGCGTTGTTCAAGAAAGGTAAGACCTTCTTGAAAGCGCTCACACCACGCTGGAATGGAGAGTTGGAGTTCTTGGCGTGCACGCCCCGAGAGATGTTCCTCCAAGACACCTCCCCGTGTCGGGTGTGGGAGCTGGCCCAACTCGAGATTCGCTTCCAACACGCCCTCTCGATGAACGGTGGTTCCCAGTCCCGTTCCCACGGTGAGGGTGAGCACGCAAGCGTGACCTTCGTGGCCGTGACCAAAGGTTGCTTCCCCGATGGCGACGGCGTCTGCATCGTTGATGAGCGCAAACCTTCCGTCATGGTAGGGGCTCAGTTCTTCAGCCATCGAAACCGAACACCATGCCGAGCCAAGGTTCGGGGCAGTTCGAATCCGATTGTCCTCAACCGCACCGGGGAAGCCCATCCCAATTGGCCCTTTCCAAGCAAAGGACGACAGCACCTCATGCAGAACAGGAAGCACCTCGGAAGGCGACAGTCCTGCTTGGTGTCGACGGGTCACGACCTCCCCGTGCATCTGTCCCGTTTGGACATCAAAGAGGCCGACGCGGAAGCCACTTCCACCAAGATCGATGCCCATTGAAAGCACACCTCAGGCCCCCTTCGCGGAAAGAATCGCATCGACCAACGGAGGAAAAGTTGCTCCGTGAGGAAAGGGAGAGACGACGTCCGCTGCTTCACAAACGCTGTCAAACGCACCGCCTACCGCCACCGACCAACCGAGGACATCAAACATCGACAAGTCGTTTGGAGCATCCCCCACACACAGCGCTTGAGCCACGGACCAACCCATGCGTTCGAACAGCACCTTGAGCCCCTCGCCCTTGGAAAGATGCGGTTCCATCAAGTGAATGGCAAACCCGGTGCGAACGACGCTCAGATGGTTCCAGTCGCTGTTGAGCAAGTGTGCTTCAATGGCAGCGAGGTCTTCGTTGGGAAACAAACACCACTCACTTTCTCGCCAGGCATTGGTGGCAATGCCCTCTCCATCGAGACCGACGATTCGGTCGGCCAGCCACAACGCAGCCTCTCGGGCTTCACTTCCCGAGGCCCGGACCAGCGGCTCGTCCCAAGAAGGGTGCCACACCACGCCTCCATTTTCGCAACACATGGGCGCAGAGAGTCCAATGAATCGCCACAGCCCGTAGGCAACCGGCCGTACGTTTCCCGTGGCGAGCACCACGGGAATCCCGTTGGCTTCCAACCGTCGCAGCGCCTCAACCGCCTCCAACGAGAGGGTTTTGTTCTCGTCGGTGATGGTTCCGTCGATATCGATGACCACGACCTCGGGAGACCAACGCTCTGGAAGCCACTCCATGATCGCCGCCAAACGGTGCATGAGGATGAACATTCGCCAAGATTGGGACGCGCATTGGCGTCCAAGAAAGCATTCATGAACAGCCGGCGTTTCGTCAATCCATGGGGAAGGAAGACGGCGAGGAGGTCTTTCTCTCACTCGAAGACGATGGAGGCGCTCCTGAGCCTGCACCGGAGCCAACCCCGGCACAACCCGAGCCAGAAGAAGACACATCGTATCTGATGGCCGAAGTCGTTGACACCTCGATGGTGGAGGAAGCCAGCGGCTCCTACACCGTGAGTTGGCCGCTGTTGGGAATGGACTGTCCCGATTGCGCCGCCAAAGCCATGGGTGCGCTTCGCCACATGAAGCAGGTAACGGAATCCAATGTTTCTGCTACCTCTGGCGAGGTGCGCGTCAGTGTTGACCTCGAGCGTGGCCCAATGTCCGAGGTCTCGTCCGTTCTTCGCTCCTTGGGGCATGCTCCCGATGTTGAACACCACGAATTGGTGGGTGTTCGGGCCAAGGCCGTCGCTCATCGAAACAGCGTTCCTGTCGCTCAATTGGAACGGGTGATTCGCCGCCAACCCGGCGTGCTGGATGCTGAAGTGGCCGATGACGACCGTATTCTTGTCCAATTGGTGGCCAGCGCGCAACAAGAATTGGTGGCCGCCCGCAACCGAGCATTGGAGCATCTCATCGGCACGGAGCCAAAATTCGCTACCGCCACCTCCAACCGTCTGCGACCGGACCAGTGGCGGCTGATCGGTGCAGGCATCGCCCTTCCCGTTCTGTTGCTGGTGATGGTGGCCGAGGTGCTCGGCTACCACGGCATCCTCATTCCCGTTCTTGCACTTCCCGGTGTGCTCATCGGAGGGCTTCAAATGTTCAAGGAAGCCCTTGCTTCGCTGAAGAATTTGCAAATGGGATTCCAAGTGTTGACCAGTTTGGCCGTCATCGGAGCAGGAATTCTTGGGATGTGGGAAGAGGCGCTCATTGTGACCATCCTCGTGGCCTTTACCGCTCACCTCGAAGGTGATGCGTTGCACAAAGCGAGAGAAGCCATGCAGGGGGGGTTGGACCGCCTTCCTCGAACGGCTCGAAAAATCAACGACGGAGCACTGTGCATCACCCCTGATACCCCCCTCACCACGCCAAGCGGTGGCTTTGCGCTTCCCATGGCCAGTGCACCCACGCTTACCATGGCGACGCAAGCCCAGCCGGAAACCGAAATGGTCCCCATTGACCTGATTCGCCCGGGGGATAAAATCGAAATCAGAAGCGGGGAATTGATTCCTGCCGATGGACGAATCTTGGAAGGCAAAGGTGCGCTTGACAAAGCACCGTTGACGGGTGAATCGGTTCCAGTTGACGTGGGGGTGGGTGATGTCATCGAAGCCGGCCTCGTCCTCGCCCGTGGACCGGTGGTCTGCGAAGTGCTTGCAGTGGGTGATAACACCCGTCTTTCCGGACTCATTGATGCCGTCCATTCCTTCCGTGAAGCACCGCCCCGGTTGCACAGCGGTATTGAGAAATTCACGGCGATATGGGTCCCAATGGTGCTGTTTGGCGCTTTTGCCGTGTGGTATTTCATGTTCCCAGACAATTGGAAGATCATTCTCTTGCTGTGGGTGGTTTCATGCCCGTGTGCATTGTTGTTGGCCACCCCCGTTCCACACGCTGCTGCGCTGTCAAACGCTGCGCATCGAGGTGTCATCGTGCGCGGTGGCGACGCGCTTGAGCGTATGGCGCGCGTGAACCACGTGCTGCTGGACAAAACCGGGACCTTGACCTCCGGACGACCAACCGTTGGCGAAGTGGTGCTCGGGAAGCAGCGTCGCATGGACAGCGCCCTGAAGCTCATGATGGGCCTCGAGGCTCGGTCATCGCACCCCTATGCCTTGGCGGTCATGGACCATTGTGAGAAGCAAGGGGTTCGACCGGCGGCCATCAAAGGGCTCACGGACATTGATGCCGGCGTCCAAGGCGTTCACGGCTCGACCGATGTGGCGTTCATTCGGCCCGACAAAGCCGCAGGCATGGGCGTTGAGGTCGAAGCCTCCTTGATGGAAGCGTTCGATGCCGCCAAACAACACGGTCACGGCGCCAGTCTGCTGGTCAAAGACGGCATCGGCATCGCCCTCGTGACCTTCATTCACGACGACACGAGGGACGGTTCGGGCGCACTCATCGCCTCGTTGAGCGAACGCTCCGTCAACGTGGAAATCCTCTCCGGAGACCATCAGAGTGCTGTCTCGGAGTTTGCTCGGTCGGTTGGCCTGCCAGAAAGCGCCGCGCACGGGGGGCTGAGCCCCGAGGACAAAGTCAAGTGGGTCAAAGCGCGCTCAAGTTCTCATGTCACGATGATGGTGGGTGACGGATTCAACGACGCTGCTGCGTTGGCCGTCGCCGATGTCGGTGTGGCGGTCGGCACCGGTGAGTCGGTGAACCTCGAAGCGGCGGACATTCTCATCCCCGGTGACGACCCACGTATGCTCACTGAAATGATCGACCTTGCTCGACAAGCCCAGCGCACGTTGATGCAGAACTTGTTCTTCTCCGTGGCCATCACGGTCACGCTGGTGTTCGCCGTCATTCAGCAGTGGTACGACCAACTGTGGGTGGGGGTGTTGATTCACGAAGCATCGGTCATCCTCGTCATCCTCAACGGCGCTCGTTTGGCGCAAAACGGCCAAGCGATACCCCTCCTGAAGGAAACCCTTCGTACCATGGTCAACGACACAAAACTGGCCTTCGCTTCCTTCAAAGCCCGTTACATGCCTGCCAAGGCATGATGATTCTTCGCCAAAATGAAGGGACATCTTCAAACCCTATGAGTCCTTCTTCCTAACAGGTGGGAGAATGGGACGAGTACGAGGCGACCCAATCACGACGGCGTTGGCCCACCCGACGCGCCGTGGCGCCTATATCGCTCTCGCCAACGCTGACGAAATGAGCACCGTCCAACTCCAAACATCGCTCGGTGTTGACCGCTACAACCTCTATCACCATCTGAAGAAACTGGCGTCGTTGTCGTTGATTGAAAACCATCGAGACGAAGGTCGAGCACGATGGTGGCGCATCCAACAGCATGTGGACCTTCCCGAACTCCTGCACACCACCACCGGTGCCCCAGCCAGCCCTCCAGCGGCCTCATCGCCAGCACCAAGCCAGGCGATTACGACCACACTGGCTTCGCTGGCCGTGGATGAGGAAGGGCGAGAGGTCATCGTGCTCAACCTTGAGGGTTCACGGGACCAGGTCAGTGCGAAGCAGTTGATTGCCCGCCTATCAGAAGAATTTGGCCTCACGCTCGATATTCCATGGAATTTCATTCCCGAGCAACTCGTCCTGTATTCAAAGAAGAAGTGATGCTGCATGTCCGACGAGTTGACCGTTGAGTCGCAGATTGCGCCCCCACCGTTGTCTTGTCCAAAATGCGACGGAATGCTTCCGGTTGGGTTGGGCGAATTGGCGTGCCAGTTGTGCGAGGCACGGGTGCGCGTCGATCACGCCGTCACACGGCGAAAGTGGATGGAAGAGAAACTCTCGTGCCCGTCCTGCTCCAAGGTGCTTGTGGCGGGGGTTGATTCGAGGCCGGCGCAACTCAAATGCGGTATGTGCGAGGCGTACTTTACCCTCCAAGCCCAGACACCACGCGTTGAAATCTCCTGCCCGGGATGTGAGCGAAACCTCCGGATGAAGCGAAGGCCGGGTGAACGCAACATTGCGTGCCCTGCCTGTGACACGGAATTTGTCGTTCGGTTTTGACCTGCCCGTCCCGCTTTGGAGGGTCAAAAAGGGCAACATTCGGCCATTCGAGCGTCGCGCTCCTTATCTATGAAGAGAAGCCCATGAACAAGTGGATGGGATTCCGATGAGTGTGAGCGAAAGCCATGACAGTGAGGCCAAAAAGGCAACACAAACCGGCCGTGATTCGACCGAGCGGGTCACGTTGGCCTCGCTTCGCTCCCAGTTCACCAGCGCCAGTTCCACCACGGTTGACGAAGCTGTGGGAACGCAGGCAAGGTTCCGACAGGAAGAACGACTGCGAGCCGATCTTCGTCGAGAACGACGGTTGCGCCAGCAGGCCATTACCGAGCGTATCAACGCCATGAAGGTCACGATCGCCACCGACCTTGCCACGCAACACGAAATGACCCTCGATGCGCTTGAGCGTGAGTTGCGCACGGACATGGAAGCTGAATTGGAGTCCATGGAACGTGATGCACTGGCCCAAGAAGAGGCACGGGTGCGTCAGGAATTGGATTTACGCCTTCAGCGACAAGTGGAAGCGCTGCATGAGCAACACGGTGTTGAACAACATCGCCGACTTGAGGAACGAAAAGACGAGCTCAAAGCCTCCATTGAAACCCAACTTCAGGAGGAGTACGAACGCAGGCTGGCCATCCAAAAGGAACGCCTTCGATTGGATTACAACCAGGAATTGCAGCAACGTCTGAGAGACATTGAACAACGCCTTGAAGATGAAATGGAAGAGCGGTTCCAGGAGATGGAGCAACACGAAATCGCTCGCTTGGAAGAAGGTCATGAAGCCATGCTTTCTGAGCGAGAGGACCAGTTGCGTCGGGGCATCCGGACACGACTTGAACAACAACTCCGTCAGCGACTCAAGCAACGCGAGGCTCGCCTGAAAGTCGAATTTGAACGTCGAAGTTTGCGCCTTGAAGAAGACATTGCTCAACATTTGCAAGAGGATATCGAGGCCCAGTTGCGTCGGGAGACCGATGCGCTTGAAGACCGCATGAGGGAAGATGTTGAGCTGGCCATCGCCAAGCGTCGTGATGAACTGCGTGTTCAAATCGAGCAGCAGTTGAACGAACAGCAAGCCGGGCGACTGGCGGAGCGAAAGGCTCGATTGAAGGCCAAGTACGACCTGACGTTCAACAAAGCCATCGATGATATCTCTCGAAGTCTGCAAGCCGAGATCGAAACCGAGCTTGAACACCGGATGGAGCACGATTTCAACGCCTATCGGCACGCTCGAGAGGCAGAGATTCAAAACCGTCTTTCCCGCTACCGCTACGAACGTGAAGCCGAACTTCGTGAACAATTGGAAGCGCAGTACTCGGCCAACAAACAGGACTGGAGCGAGCGTTTGGATTTGGAATTCCAATCCCGTGAAGCCGCTGCCCGAAAGGCCATCATGTCGGAAGTTGATGCCCAACTTCGCAACGAACGCCTCACCCACGAAACCGATCTCGACCTGCTCAAGGAGGAGACCTCCCTTGAGTTGGAGGTCGAAATGGAAGAGCGCCTTCGTGACTTCAAGGCCCGCAAGGAAACCGAAGTGGCCACGCAACTTGAACGACAACTCGACAAGCGTGAGGAAATCATGCGAAACAAAGCCCTCATCGACGTACGAAAGCGTGAAGCACAAATTCGCGCCGAAATGGAGGCTCAACTTGGCCTTAGGCGTGCGGAAGTTCGTGACCGTCTCAACAGTCTTGCTGAGAAGATGGATTCCTTCAAGGAAATGGCCGAGGAGAAGATGCGAGAAGCCGTCACCCAGCAAATCCAGGGTGAAATCGATGCGGACGAGGCACAACTTACCGCTCGTGAGCGTGAATTCAGTTCCCTCCAAGCCACGGACACCCGAGCCGAAAAGCGCCAGAAGTGGATGCAATCAATTTCCGGACAAGCACCTGCTGCCTTCGGAGCAGGAGCCATGGACCCAACAGCGTTGGGTGCACGCCCTGACGGGCTGGGTGCTGCCGCAGGACGACCTCTTCGCGGGTTGATGGGTCAACAAACCGAACAGGAGCCTCGTTTGGGTCTGGGAGGCATGCGTGCTCCGATGACCAGTGCCAAGCCACTGGCAGGACAAACACCTGCTCCTTCCATTCGTACGGTTCGCCAACCGATTGGTCAGGCTGATTTGCCCCAACCCGTTCGAAGCGTTCGCCAGCCGATCGCACCTCCCGCCTTGGTCCCACAAGAAGAAGCCGCCATGGATGAACGAGAGGACGAAACGCCCGAGCATCTGGTTGAAGAAGTTCAAGCCGAAGTTGGTGAACTCACCGAAGCGGTTGAGGAACAGCTTGTTGAAACCGAAGACGGAGGGCTTGAGGCTGCAGAAGCCATTGAGGCAACACCTGAGGTCACGGAGGAAACCGTCGAGGACGAAACCACCACGATGTCGAGACCGACCACCCTGCTCAAGCCCATCCGAGGTGTGTTGCGACCGCTTGAGGAAGAGGAGGACGTTCGCACGGCCTCATTGACACCGGTCGGTCACATGCTGATTCCAGAGAAGAAACGTGGGCCACCACCCTCGTCCTCCATCGGCGCTCCGAAATCAACCACGCTTCGCCCGGTCAAAGGAACCTTGAAACCTGTAACCAAGGAACCTCCACGCCGACTCGAGCCTCAAACGGATGACGAGCAGGAAGATTGAGCCCTCACAGTTGAGCGCGTGGTTCATATCTAACGGTTGATTCGGCGATGACATGAACCGAGCGCTCGCGCTGCTGGTCGTTTTCATGCTCTCAGGTCAAGCCGTGGTCTTGGCCAATGCCTCGGAGAATCTTGCAACCCTGACCGATGCGGGCCAAACCGATGAGTTGAACCGCCCGTTGGTGCTGTGGTCGGTGTTGAACACCGGTCAGGTTCTCACCGTGGACAACCAAGGCAACATCAGTGTCAATGCGGTCAGCAACGGTGTTCTCTCAACCCAGTGGACGGTGTTCCTCAACGTGGAAGCCAACAAAGCGAGGGTTGACCAATCACAAGAACTGGTGACGGTGGCCCACCAAACGGGTGCCTATGTGGTTCAACTCTCCACCCAAACCGTGCTGCGAAACCTCTCCACCACCGATCCGGTGAACGATGCCGTTCTGGACGGAGAGGGCGACCTTTGGCTGATGTTTTCCGCCGGGAAGCGCCGAGCCGATGAGTACGATGCTGTCGGCTTGACCGGCGTGAGCAGCACCACGGTGTCTGCCGGGATTTCCGCCTTTGAAATCCTCAGCGATGGTCGTTTGGTGCTCGCTTCGTATGACAAAAAAATCTACGTGAACTCGCCTGACGGGCAACTCATCAACACCCTCAACGAACCCAACGGCATCGTGTCCCAAGTGCACATGGTGGACAACCAAACCATGCTCGCTGGGACCACGGGAGGGACGGTGTATGCCTACGACACCGATACATGGGCCGTGGACAGTTTGTCCTTGGGTCACACCAAACAAACCACCTCGCTCTCGATGTCCTGGAACATGTACGTCGTTGGCTCCAAACAAGGAAAGGTGGCCTTTGTTGATGCAACCAACTTCACGCTTATCGAGTCCTTCACCGCTTCGGGCGACATCATTGGTATCCTCCAATCCTTCACCGGCCAATTCTACGCCGTTGGAACCACACCGGACGCTACCAAAATTCGTTATTTTGACCTCGATTCCGACGGGGATGGAATCAACGACCGAAACGATGCCTTTCCCAACGACGCGACGCAAACTGCAGACAGCGATGACGATGGCTACGGCGACAATCCAGACGGCACCGACGCCGATGCCTTTCCCAACGACCCCACGCAGTGGGCCGATGCGGACGGTGACGGCTACGGCGACAACGTGGCGGGAACCAGCCCCGACCTGTTCCCAAACAATGCCGAGCAATGGGCCGACGCTGACGGCGACGGGTATGGCGACAACAGCAACGGCCTCAACGGGGATGTCTTCCCTGAAGAGCCAACGCAGTGGGCCGACCAAGACCGTGACGGTTACGGAGACAACCCGGAGGGATTCAAGCCCGATGCCTGCCCTACCGTGAATGCGTTCTCAACCCTTGACCGCTACGGATGCCCCGACAAAGATCTGGACGGGTACTCCGACGCTGACGAAAATTGGACCGTTGAAGACGGTGCAGATGCCCTTCCCAACAACCCAACACAGTGGTTGGACGGGGACGGGGACGGTTACGGCGATGCATCGGACGGCCAGGAACCCGATGCGTGTCCGTGGGAATACGGTACCTCCAAACAGGCCGTCAGCATCAATGCGAACAGCACCTCTGGATACGTCAGCGTACCGTCCTTTGGCTGCCTTGACGAAGACGGCGACGGGTGGGTTGACCGAACAGAATCACCGCTGATGGAAGAGGATCCAAACGAGCACTTCGACGGCGATGGCGATGGGGTGGGCTCCAACAGCGACTACGACGATACGAAAGCGTTCATCCAAACGGAGCAAGATCATTGCTTGAACGAGAAAAACGATACTTCGGAAGCCTGTCAAGGATGGAACAACCCGGCCTACCAAGCATACGTGAACGGGTTGGGTGAAAACGACACCGTTCTCGGATTCAATGCGTGGAACACCTCTCAACAAGAAGAGCCCGCTGGCAACACGCCGTTGGATGTGGATGAGGACATTCTCCAGCAAGTCATCATCGTTGGACTCGCTGCCTTCGGCGGCTTGACCACCGTCATCTTGCTCATTGCGTTCCTGATGAAGAAAAGGAGCAACGCCACCACCAGCAAGGAATACGGCGGCATCGACCCGTCCCTTTCCGGCAACGCTTCCAAAGAAGCCTTGGAAGGCCGTGGCGGCCTCTCGGCGGCCGGTGGTGTCATTTCCGATGCATCCTGGGATGACGATGTCGAGCAGCTCACCTTTGACGACAGCGACGGCTTCGCTGACATGGACATCAAGGCAGACGACGCACCAACCGAAGCCACCACGATGACCTACGAGGAAGAGAGCATCGAATCCATCGCCGGCATGCCTGTCCAGTCCACCGTAGTGGAGGAGCAAACCGGTCCTGAAATGCCTGCAGAAGCCCCACCGCTTCCAGAAGGGGGTCTGCCCGACGGTTGGACCATGGACCAATGGCGATGGTACGGCCACGAGTGGTTGGCCAAGTACGGAAAGAACTAGATCCACACGATCGGCAAACTCGCTTTGAGCGTGCCAAGCTCCTGACCTGTGTAGACGGGTTGGCCGTCCACCCTGCAGGTGTTCATGACCAACCAGAGGAAACTGTTCCACGTTGTTGAATCTGCAAACAACTCAACCTTCCCTTGGACGGCCGCCATCAACAGCATCGCTTGGTCGGTCTCGTCACTGCACAGGGCTTTGACCAAGTCTTTGGGACCGAACCTGTATCCGGGAGGTCGCCAAGCCATCATGCCACATCACACCTGATAGGGAGAGAGGTTGAGACGTTCTGCAAGGTGGTCAACGTCCACATCGACGGCCAACTTCATTCGCTCACGGA
>JALRLQ010000032.1 GCA_023254365.1 Candidatus Poseidonia sp.
TGTTTGAATTAGCGGCCCTTGACGATGTGGTGATGGTGGAACGCTACGGGCAAATCCATCTCTACGGCGATATCCAAACCCCCGCCGTGAAGGCCCGTAATTCGTCGTTCTATCCTGTCGGAGCCTGGGACCTTGGCTACACCGGAGCAGACGTGAACATCGCCATGGTTGACACCGGTGTGGATAACGAACACCCGGGGCTGAATGAGAAATTCATCGCCGGCTACGACGCCGTTTGCTACCTTCACAGCGACCCTTCGTGCGTTGTTGCTGGCTTTGGTTCACGAGAAACGGATGGTACGTTTGACCCTGATGACGGCCACCAGCACGGGACAGCCTGCATGGGCATGGCAGCTGCTACCGGCATGGATGCAAGCGGCGCCCAGACCGATTTTTACGGCTCGGCCCCTGATGCCGACTTGGTGGACGTGCGCATTGGCACGGACGCCGGTGCGGGGCCGTTCGAGAACTACTTGCTTTCTCAGGAGTTCTATGAATCAGCGATGAACGGCCTTCAGTGGATCATCGACAACAAAGACACGGCGTGGGAAGGTGCTGACGAAGCGAGTTACGGTATCGACATCATCTCGCTCTCGTGGGGCATCACTTCACACGAAGGCGGTGGTTCGGACGGTGAGGACATGCACAGCCGAATTCTCAACGAAGCGATGGAAGCCGGTGTGGTGGTCAGCGTGGCCGCCGGCAACGACGGCCCGAGCAACGACGGCCTGTCGGGCATGGGTTCCTCCAGCCTCTCCATCACCGTGGGCGCAACCGACGACAAGAACACGGTTGACCGTGAAGATGATACGGTGGCCGGTTATTCCTCCCGTGGTCCTCGCCGAGACAACGGCGATGGGAATCCGTTGAACGAACTCAAACCCGAAGTATCCGCTCCGGGCACCAACATCGTGCAAGCCGAGGGTTGCGTCACGAGTGGCACATGCAACAACTTCATTGGCGGTGATGCTTCAGACAACGGCTACACGGGACGTGGTTCAGGTACCTCCTATGCCACACCAGCGGTGTCGGGCATCCTTGCCTTGATGATCGAAGCCAATCCCGACCTAACCACTGCGGAGATGAAAGAAATCCTCAAACTGACCGCTGAACGTCGAGGCGAACCTTCTGCTCCGGAGGTCGACCCGTTCTGGAACCGCGATTTCGGTTGGGGCATGGTCGATGCATACGAGGCGCTCTCCCTCGCCATCTACCTGCGCGATGAAGGCCTTACGGGCACCGTCGATGTGTCCTCTCAAGTCCACGTTCTCAACGCCAGCATCAACGCGAGCACGGGGCTGTACGAAGTTCGGGGCGAGGCTTGGGGCCAAGCAGGTTCTATCGCCTCGGTTGAAGTTCGTGTGGACGGCGGTTCATGGATGCAAGCCACCTACGAAACCGTTGATGGCGGGCTGGGTGCGCTTGAGCGCTTTGCATGGGTCTTTGCCATTGACATTGGCCAGCTCTCGAAAGGGAACCACACCATCGAAATACGCGGATTGAACGATGATGGCGCCCCCTCCTTGCCGGTGTTTGTGACCTTTGCGGCCACGGGCGACACCTCCGATGGCATGGGAGGGTTGAGTCAAGAGGCGTTGATGGCTCTGCTCGGTGTTGTCGTGTTGATGATCGTCGTCGTTCTTGCCTTTGGCGCTCGTATTGACCCACCGCTTTCCCTGGAAGGTTCTTCCCTTGACGAGGAGGAGCCTCTGGATGCTGTGCTGGTGGAAAACGAGTCCAAGGCAACGAAGAAGGCATCGAAAACATAACTGCATTCAAATGCAAAGCAACAGTGGGCATTGTCATGCGCACCTTCAGTGACCGTGCTCTTGCCATTCAGCCAACAGGCGTGCGCAAGATGTTCGACCTCGCTGGTGACGACGTCATTTCGTTTGGTTTGGGTGAACCGGATTTTCAGCCACCTCCAGTGGCCATTGAAGCCTTCTATCAGGCGATGAAAGACGGGAGGAACAAGTACACGACCACAGCAGGGTTGCCTGCGCTTCGTAAGAAAATCGCTGACTCGTGGTCAGCCTATCAGGGTGGTATGGACGAGAACAACGTCTGCATGACGATGTCAGGAACCAACGCTCTTCTGAACCTCTTCATGACGCTGGTGAACCCGGGAGAGAACATTCTGCTGCCCGAACCCTATTTCCCTCTGTACGGGCCTGATGCGACACTGGTGGGCGGTGAAGGCAAGTACTACCCGTGTTTGTTCGAACATGCCTTTATTCCGCAAATCGAAGATCTCGAGTCCTTGGTTGATGAAAACACCGTGGCCATTCTCTACAACTTTCCAAGCAACCCGACTGGAGGAACATTGACCATCGAACAACGCGATGCGCTGCTGGCGTTTGCTGCGAAGCACGACTTGTGGATCATTTCCGACGAGGTGTACGACCGAATCGTGTTTGAGGACGACCACGTGTCGTTCATGGGAACGGGGTACGAGAAACTGATGGTCGTGAACTCTTTTTCCAAGACCTTCGCCATGACCGGGTGGCGAATCGGTTACATTGTTTCCACCAACATCGAAGCGATGCGGCAAGTCATCAAAATCCAATACTACATTTCGGCTTGCAGCAACGACGCCATGCAATACGCCGTGCTGGAAGCCATGGAGAAAGCCAACGACTACCCCACCATGATGGCCAAGGAATTTCAACAGCGTTGCAACCTCATCGTCGACCGCCTCAACGCCATGCCCGGTGTTCAATGCCATCGTCCAAAAGGCGCCATCTACGTCTTCCCCAAGGTGGATGTGCCGGGGATGACCTCGGAAGAGGTCGCTCTTGAATTGCTCAAGGACGGCGTACTTTGTTCGCCTGGAAGTGCCTTTGGCCCTTCTGGAGAGGGGCATCTCCGGTTTGCCTATACCATCAGCCAAGCGGACATCGCTCGGGGCATGGACAAGGTCGAAGCAACCCTGAAACGCTTGCAAGGATGAGGGGCGAGCAAGATGGTCATGCAGAGCGTGGTTCTGTTTGCTCTCGGAGCCACCATCGGCCACGTCGGCCCTCGTTTGCCCACCTTGTTCATGACCCGTGCCAAGGGGTTCAATGTGCGTCTTGAACCGCACCCAGAACCCGTGACGCTTTCGCCTTACCTCACCCAGCGCGTGCTTCATCTTCGGACTTTTTACTGGTTGAGTTTCGTCCTTGCCTTGATGGTGCTTGCGTTTGGTGGAGCGAGTTTGCGTTGGGGTTCCGCACCCTTTGGGTTTGGGCTGTGGGTCGCCTCGTCGTGGATGATGCTCTCAAGACTCCAAGCACTGATGGCTGGTCGGGATGCTCCTTGGACCCATGCCATGGCCGTTGAATTGCAGCAGGTGATGGACCGGTCGAGAACCCAAACGGCCTGTTGCGCCACGCCCGACCCGCAATGGGAATTGCAGTGCGTGCGCTGCCGAACCTGTGAAGCCATCCTCTCTCGAATGGCCCGACCCGACCTCGGGCGCGCTCGAAGCGATGGCCGTCTTCGTGGAACACTTCGGTTGCTGATCACCGACGGTTATCCCTTTGCTTCTCCCTTGCCTGAACCTGAGAGCCAGCAAGAATAGGGTTTTCTCGCTCGTGATGAGGGGAACCTTTGAGAAACCAACGCCGTGGCTCGTCTGTATGGATGCCCGTCCCAGCGTTGGGTCGCTCATAGCCCGTTTGGGCTTGACGGGTTCGCTGATTGGGCAAATTTTCCTCACCCCCATGGCGGCGTTTTCGTTGACCTACCTGCTCGTGTTTTCAGCGCAAGGCGGTGATTTTCGACTGAGCATTGAGGTCGATATGATCCCATGGATTGGCATGGCCTCCCTGTTTTACGGCATGCTAGCTTTGGTGTTGGCGTTGAGCATGGGCGGATTTGTTCCCTTTCGCGTCATTGAAGCAGGTGGCTGGCGACTTGCGCTCGGGTTCACGCGCCACCGCGGCAGCTCCGTTCACCGTTACGAAGCGAGGAAACGCTACGCGACTTCGTCTCACGGGCGCTTGTCAATGCTGGTCCACGAACGCTTCGCTGCTGGCCATGCCTTGTGGACCATTCGGGGCTCGTTGGTGTTGCTTGCCATCCCCTTCCAGGTGATGCTCGCCACCATCCCACTAACGTTGGTGTTGCTCTTTCCCAAAGGCGTGGTCCACCAACATCGCCAACTTGAACTTGCGCTGTTGCTCTATTGCGCCTGCCTTTACATCTCTATTCGGTTGTTCCCCAGTTTCGCCCGTCGCTACATCGTTCTCGCTTCCCTTGGGAGGAAGTTCTTGGGCAACACGCTTCGCATTTCATGGGTGTTTCCGGTGTTTTTGCTCTGGTCCATGGGTCAACTCTCGACCTACATCGTCCAACGTGCGCTGGGTGAAAACGTGGCCCTCAACATCGCGTTTGAACAAGACCTGTTTGAGTCGCTGATCTCTGCGGGTTCGACGCCCGAAAGCTCCTTCCTCAACCTTCTCACGGCGCTGGCCGTCATGCCGATGGCAGCCTTCACGACCTTGGCAGTGCTTGGAGGTGGTTCGGGCGCTCCCCCTTCATGGATGCATCCAAGCCTGTCCAAGGATGGCCACGATGAGACCCAAGAGCAAATGGACATCATGGCGGCCGGACTTGACCGCCTCTCAGCAGAACTCACCGAGGTTCGGCAGGCTTCGGCTCAGCAACCCCACACACCGGCCTTGGTTCAGCACGTGGTGGTCCCTGTCGTTGCCGCTAGTGCGCCACCTGCAGCAGAGCAACCTCCGCCAATGCAGCAGGACACCTCATCCATGGTTGACGGATTGGATTTTGACCGTCTTGGTTTGGAGTTAACACCTGAGGAAGATGAGGGTCCTCCTCCCTCTCCGAAGCACGATGAACCGGTGATTCGTGGATTCAACTTGGACGAGTAAACGGGGATTTTGCCGCCTGTTCAACGAGCCATGGAAAGGCGACCTTCTTATGCTCCATCCTGTTGGGAGGGCTTGATGATGTCCATGCGCCGTATGATGCCGTTTACCATTGTCATGCTTCTGCTCCTCCAAACGCTCGCCATGAACCTCGCTGTTCCCGCACAGGCCGCCTCCGGTCGCGGTGGTACCAACGACGATTTTACCGTGCGAACCATCAGCGTTGGAAACGCTTCCGTGGCTGCCGACCAGTGGATTCAATCCGACGGCAGCGTGATGGAGTACATCTTCATCAATCAGGACATCGAGGTGACCGTCTCCATTCAGCGTTACGGCCAGTCGGGTATCGGCGAAGAAGCCCCGGTTCGATTGGACGTGGTGCACCCCATTGGCTTCGTGATGGAATCCTTCAATTTCAACACCAACTTGCTCACCGGTGGCCAATCGTACAATCACGTCATCAAGTGGACACCCACCGCTGCCCATTCCATCCTCAACACCACCACCAACGACCTTTCGGGCGGTTTGATTCTTCGAGCCACCGTGACCTTTGATGACGACGACAAAAACGAGAACGACCAGCGCGACAAAATCGTGCCTGTGGCCGTCAACGCCAACACCATGGAAGACTGGGCTGCGACGCCCAATGCACAATTCATTTCGGGCAAGTACCCTGCTGATGGCGGTGACGCCATCGCCACCGGTTCGTGGCAAACCGACGCCACCTCGAGTGCCGCTGGAAACAAGCACTGGCGCCACTCCTCGCCGGGTAGCAATTACCCGTCGAACGCTGAAGCCAGCCGACTCGTGTACGCTCGCTACATGACCGGGAACTCATGTGATACCGACGCCAACGACCCCGGCTTGACCCAAATCTACCAAGCTTACCTGTGCCGCGTCCTCTTCTACTCCAACGAATTTGTCTCCAGCCAATTCCATCTCCAAGCATGGGGCAGCATGGCCGCAGGGGACAGCGTCTCCATGGAACTTTGGCGAGGTTCTGGAAACATCAATGACCCTTACGAATCCATTTCGTGGGACATTTCACAGGGCAACCCCAGTGCTGCACCTGGTCAGTGGACGAACCTTTCGTGGGACCCACAAGAGACCTGGTTGCAAATTCCCAATCTCGGCAATCCAGAAGTCTTCCTCGGAGGAAACTCCTACGCCTTCTCCATTCTCTTCACGTCTGACAGCAGCGTTGCCAATGAGGGCTTCCACGTTGACGACTTTGTCCACTTCGGTGTGAGCCGGGTGACGGACTACACGGTTGACTTTGAATGCGACAACCCGCTCAACGGCTACACCATTGCGCCCAACCAAATGGCGACACTCCACTGCTCCCTGACCAACAACGGCTACACGCCCGCCTCCATTCGCATCCAAACCAACGTCACCAACGCTTCGTGGATGGCTCCCTACCCCATCATCCGTCTTGACGTTGAGGGCAGCAGCAACCACGGCACCAACCTCATCATTCCCCCCATTGGCGCTGGAAAAACCATCGAGGTTTGGGCCAACTTGACCGTGCCTGCAGGCGCCGACGTCCAGCAACAAACCTGGAATCTCTGGCTCAAGGATGCCAGCAGCGCCCAACTTGGTGAAAAGGCCCGGTTGACCATGGATTTGGCGGTGAGTGAACAATTCAGCGTTGCTCTCACTTCCACGGTTCCGCTGGTCGCCGCCACCATTGGACCCGACGACTACGGTCTGGTGAACTTCAAACTCCAAAACACCGGCAACAAAGACGCTGCCTTCAACCTCGCCACCACCTTCTCCGACAACACCGGTTGGTCTGCATTGATTCAGAACGACACCGGTGTCATCAAGCAAAACCCCATCACGCTGTACAAGGGTGAACGCGTGGATTTGGTCCTCAACATCTCATCACCGGAACTGGCCAACCCCGGGACGGTGTCCTTCAATCTCCGGGCGACATGCCCTTCGTGCAGCACCGCTTTGTTCGGAAACGACGTGTTGGTCCGCAACATCGAGGTGCCCGTGATTCGGGAGGTTGACTTGGTGACAGAGGAGAACACCTTCACTGGCGCAGCCAACGGTGTTGCAAAATCGATCTACCTTTCCCTGTTCAATCTCGGTAACGACGATGAGCAATACAACCTCTCTCTGGCCCAGAGCAATTGGCGCCTCCAAGCCTCGCTGGCTGCCGACCAGTCACCGGTGCTGGACGCTTGGGACGGTGAATCCACCGTTGTCGTGACCCTCGCCAACCCGATTGGACTGACACCCGGGTACTACTCCGTGACCGTCACGGCTACCAGTGTGGACGATTCGAGTGTGTCGGCCTCGGTTGAATTGGTGATTCAGATTCTCGAGACCGCCGCCGTGTTTGTCTCCGACGAGGAGACCGGCCAATCCTACATTCCCGGCGACCTGCCTCAAACCATGTCGTTCGAGGTTCGCAACGACGGCAACAACCCGGATAGTTTCGCCATGTCCCTGAACATGCCCAACGGGATGGTGGCCCAGTTCACCAACCTGGTGAACGGCAACACGCCCACCATCGACGTCGGCGCCAGCTACAACGTGACCGTTCAATTTTCCTTCGTTGAAGGAACGGAAGGCTCCTTGACCCTGACCATCGTTGCCACCAGCAACGCCGATAGCGCCATCAGTGCAAGCGGCCAAGCCACCTACTTGGTGGGTTCTCAAGACTGGCTCCGTATCTTCGCTATCCAACCACTCACGGTGGAGGAAGAAGGTGAATACGAAGTGAATGTTCGTATCGTCAACCAGTACACCACGGGTCAACGTGTGGTGATGGATTTGGACACCAGCGAAGCCAATTCGTGGTTCCAGTCCTCCATTGCCCGTTTGGACAAGGACTTCACATTGGGCATCGGTGAAACCAAGGAAATCACCCTCACGGTGGACATCACCGAAACCACGCTCAAGAACTTGAACGACGAGACGAAGACAGTCAACCTCACCGTTTGGGCTCGCTCGGAGACCGTGAGCGACGCGGCCAATGCCGTGCTGCAAGTCACCTTGGTCCGCATGGATACAACTTCAGAGGCGACCGGCGAAGGCACCAGCAGCGGCATTCCGTTCGAGGAAATTGCACTTTGGGCTGTGTTCATTTTGGTCATCGTTGGCGGAGCGCTTGCCGTGATGATGATCCTGCGTGGTGAAGAAGAAGAGGATGATGAATACGCCAAGTGGGGCGAAGAAGGCTACGAAGACAGCCTTTCTGCCAATTACGGAGCCGTTGCTGCCGCACCGTCCGTTCCCATGGCCATGCCAACGCCTGCTCCAGCCCCCGCTCCCGCCGCACCGGCCCCTGCTGCTGACGACGGTATGCCTCCGCTTCCAGCCGGTGGATTGCCTGCTGGATGGACGATGGAGCAATGGAAGCATTACGGCCAGCAATGGCTTGACCAGAACCAACAATGACCCTCCGAGGCTTCACGCTGACCAAGCGTAGGGTTCAAGACGCACGCTTCCTCGCCAACCATGCCGGAGGGCAACACCATGTATGGAAACGGACAAGCGCCCATCTTCATTCTCAAGGACGGAACGCAGCGAACGCGAGGGCGAACGGCACAATCCAACAACATCGCAGCAGCGAAAGCCGTTGCTGACGCCGTTCGGTCAACCCTCGGTCCCAAGGGCATGGACAAGATGCTCGTGGATTCCATGGGTGATGTGGTCATCACCAACGACGGTGCGACCATTCTCAAAGAGATGGACATTGAACACCCAGCGGCGAAGATGATCATCGAAGTGGCCAAAACCCAAGAGCAACACTGCTTTGACGGTACGACCTCTGCTGTGATTCTCTCGGGCGAATTGCTCAAGCGCAGCGAAGACCTGATTGAACAAAACGTCCACCCAACCGTCATTTGCGAAGGCTTCCGTTTGGCCGCCGAGCGTGCCATTGGTCTGCTTGAAGGTCACGGCATCTCCACGGAAAACGACGACCTTGTTCTTCAAGAGGTCGCCAAGACAGCACTGACCGGAAAATCAGCAGGCGCCGTTAAATCGTTCATGGCTGATATCTGTGTTCGTGCCGTCAACGCCGTTGGTGTGGTCGAGGACGGCGAGCGACTGGTGGACCTCTCCGACATCAAGGTGGAAAAGCGTCAGGGCGGTTCCATCAAAGATTCCTCCCTCATCGATGGCATTCTGCTCGACAAAGAACGCGTTCACGCAGGCATGCCCCGTTCCATCAGCAACGCCAAGATCGCTTTGGTCAATTCAGCCATTGAAGTCAAGAAAACCGAGGTTGATGCGAAAATTCAGATCACCGATCCCAACCAGCTCGCCTTGTTTTTGGAGGAAGAGGAGAATTACATTCGAAACCTTGTCAACACCATCGAGGCAGCCGGTGCCAACGTTCTGATTTGTCAGAAAGGCATCGACGAACTTGCGCAGCACTACCTCTCAAAGAAGGGCATCTTTGCGATTCGCCGAGCCAAGAAATCCGACATGGAAGCCTTGGCGAAGGCCACCGGTGGCTCGATTATCACCAACCTCGAAGACATGAACGGCGAAGACCTTGGAACCGCTGCCCGCGTTGAGGAAAAGAAAATCGGTGATTCGGACATGACTTTCATCACCGGTTGTCCCGAAGCAAAATCCGTTTCTGTTCTCCTGCGAGGTGGCACGGAACACGTCGTGGATGAGATTCGTCGAGCCTTCGACGACGCCGTTGGCGTCGTGTCCGTTGCCTGGGAAGACGGTTCTGTCTTGACCGGGGGAGGCAGCGTGCTCGCTGCCCTGTCCCGTGATCTTCGAACCTATGCAGAAACCGTGGGCGGCCGTGAGCAAATGGCGATTGAAGCCTTTGCGTCCGCCCTGGAAATCATCCCTCGAACGCTCGCTGAAAACGCTGGTCTCGACCCTGTGACCACGCTCATCGAACTACGAAAGGCTCACGCTGACGGCCAAACACACGCCGGCATCAACGTCTACGAAGGCGGCGTGGTCGACATGAAGGGAGCCAACGTCGTTGAACCGCTCCGCGTCGTTGAACAAGCCATCCAATCCGCCACGGAAACCGCCATCATGATTCTGCGAATTGACGACGTGATCTCCTCCAAGGGCGTGCCAATGGACGAGGGCATGGGTGACATGGGCGACTTCCACATGTGATGTTGTTTTGTGCTAACTTTTCAGGCAAAAAACGAACCACGGAAACCAAGTTTCCTCGTGGGTGAATAATAACCTTCAAAGGCCACTCAAGGCTGGCAAAGATTGCCCACAGAGCGTGAGCAAGAGGTCATCTCATGGCAGTCGTCGCAAAAGTCTGGATTGATGAAGACTGCATCACCTGTGATGCGTGCCAGGACATCTGTCCCGAAGTGTTCGAGGTGACCGACGAAACCTCGCAAATTCTCGCAGCGGTTCGCACCGACGGTGTCTTTGACCGCAACGTCGGTGGCTCACCCCTCGTTGGAACCCTCGGGGCTGAATTGGGAGACATCATCATCGAAGCCGCCGAGGCGTGCCCCGTTGAGGTCATCAAGTTTGAACTGGTGTCCGACGGTGCGGCAGAGGCCGTTGTCGAGGCAGCCCCAGTGGAGGCTGAAGCCGCCGCTCCAGCCGCCGCCGCCCCTCCAGCGGCCGGTGTTTCCGAAGCATTGGGTGCGGTCATGGGCGGAGACCGCAGCATCAACATCCTGTTCGGCTCGCAAACCGGTAACGCCGCTGGTCTCGCCGAGAAAACGGCCAAGATGGCTGCCAACTACGGGCTTGACGCCAAGGTCGTCGACATGGACGGCTTGGACCCCGCCAGTCTTGCCTCCATGAAGCGAGTGATGATCATCACCTCAACATGGGGTGAAGGTGAGATGCCGGACAACGCTGACGGCATGTGGAATGCCATCAACGCCAACGGCCCTGCCTTGGGCGGTGTCCACTTCTCCGTGTGCGCCATCGGGGACAGTTCCTACGATGAATTCTGCAAGGCCGGTCACGACTGGAACGGAAAACTCGCCGCCCTCGGTGGTACTGAGGCTTACCCCATTCAGGAATGCGATGTTGACTTTGAGCCTCCGTGGAAGCTATGGGTCGCAGAAGCGCTGCCTATGCTCGCTTGCGTTGATGATTCTGGTACGCTCCAGGTTGAACTTCTTGAAGAGATGAAAGCCTTCGGTGCAGGCGACGACGACGATGTCGTTGACGGTGATTTCACGCCGGGCACCATCGTGAGAGACGAGATCACCATCACGCTGGAAATCTTCCGTTACTGCCCCGAAGCGGCTGAATCGGGTTGGGACACGCTTTCGTGCGGCGTCCCCGGTCACGCCTCGCTCGAGGACCTCCTTGTCAACATGCAGCGAGAGGTCGACGGAAGCCTTGCCTTCCGACGAGGCAGTGCCGCCGGCACCCCCACAACGGGTGTTCGGGCCAACGGTCGAATCGTGCTGGCCGACGCCACGATGGTCGGTGACCTTGTCAACGACGGCGGACGACTTCGCATTGAACCGCTGCCCGGCCACCCCGTCGTCCGGGATTTGGTCGTCGACACCAGTCGTTACGAGAGCCATCGCAGTCGAGCAGAACCATGGATGCGCACCGACCCTCGAGAAGGCGAGCGCCTCCCATCCGGTATGGCCATGGGCACCATGGACCCCGCCTCGGCGACGGCCATGCATCAAGCAGGTGACGTTCAATCCTTCCAGTTGATTCAGGCGATGTCCGACACGCTTCCTCATGACCCCCATTACGAGGGGCCGGGCGTTCACTTCCAACAGTGGTTGCGCGTGCTTGACCCCCGTACCTCGGAGTCACAACGCCGAAGCATCATGAATTCCCTTCAAGAGAAAGACGGCATTTGGTCCGAAGCCGACCATGCCAGCTTGATTCGCTACGGAGAGGACGGTCGTTTGGCGGCCAGAGCCCTGAACGAAGCCCGCGGGGCCCTTTTGAATCAACACCGCTATGCTGGCAAGGCCGGCCGCTTGGTGAAGTGGTATGGACGCAGCGTGAAATGGTCCGGAAACGTCAACGAGACCACCCTCTATCGGCAAGTCCTCGGCCCGTTGGGTCTGGTCAGCAACGTGTTCAGCGGTGTCTCGGCCCGCATGGCTCTGGCCTTCACACGAAACGGTGGACCGCCCATTCGAAGCCTGCAAGCCTTGCTCGTTCCACCGGCCGGTTTGGGCCGCATTCCCAAGATGTTCAACGGCAAGGTTGACGATTACCACGAAGTGGTGAGTCTGTTCAACGAAATCGATCAGCGGTTCTGAGGTGAAATGATGGCGAAGATTGCATACTATCCCGGAAACGTGGCTCGAGCGGGCGCTTACGAGGTTGAAGATTGCATTCAACCCCTGTGCAAAGCGCTCAACATCGAACTGGTTGAACTTCCACGAGCCAGCAGCGACGGCGGTAACGTCATCAAGCAGGCCACTCCCAAGTTGCAGGATGCTTTGGTGGCTCGCAACATGGCTCTTGCAGAGGCCAAAGGCTTGGACATCATGACCACCTGTGCTACCAGTCACGGTATCATGTGCAACACGGCCGACGACATGAAGCGGGACCCCGTTTATGCAAGCAACCTCAACAACCTCATCGCACGCACCTCCGGTGTTGAATACATGGGAGAGTCACAATCTCGCCATCTGCTCCACTATTTGGTGGAGGAAATCGGGTTGGACGCTGTTCGTGACGCCGTGAAGAACCCGTTGAACATGAAGGTCGCCGCCTATTACGGGCCCGACATGCAACGGGATGGTGCGTGTGGAGGCGATGACCCGTTCATGCCTTCTTACATGGAACAACTCATCGAAGCCTTGGGTGGAACACCGGTTGATTATGACTCCAAGTGCCTCAGCGTTGGCTCCACCTCCATGCTGACGCTGGAAGATTCCTCGCTGGCAATGACGGCGGCTGTGTTGTCTGACGCCATTGATTCCGGTGCGGAACTCGTGGTGAGCGCCTGCACGGTTTCCCACATCAATTTGGATTCTTACCAGTCAAAAGCCGGTCGTGTCAGCGGAAAATCAACGGCCGTGCCCGTGTGTCACCTCGCCGAAGTGGTGGCGTTTGCGCTCGGTTACTTCCCTGACCGCTTGGCTCAACTTCGAACCCGAGTTCGCCTCATCGGTTCGTGAGCTCTGCGTTCAACAGCGCCAGGACGCCCGTTGCTTCCTCTTCGGTGCAACCCGCAACGTGCATGATGCGTGTTTGATTGGCGGCCATCAACCCTCCCAAGTCGGGTGAAAACGCCATGAGGATGGCGGCCTGTGCAGGGTGGCGCTCGCGAAGCGGTTCAGTGGCGTGGAGAAAGCATCGTTCCATGTGTTCGGTTAAGCTGTCCAACCATGGATGCGATGCCTCCGGTGATGCCTCGATGGCGTCAAGTTCTGCAATAGCCGTTTCCAGCCTTGACGAAACATTCGTCTCGTCCTGTTCGGATTGACCAACGAAGGCATGCAAGCGCTCCAACGCATCGTGTTCGCGGCGTGCTGCGACCGCCAAGAAGTGAGCCGCTTCCGTCGCATCTTTGACCATCATCACGGGCAGACCCAAGTCGAGCGTGATGAACGCCATGGCGCCCAGCACGGCATTGGGATGCAAACCGTAGGCCCCCTCGCCACCCGTTTCGACCAGCAACAACGGTCGCTGAGCACTGACCTTGAGGCCCATGCACTGACTGATCAGCCGTCCGTTTTTGATCGAGGCAAGCAGGTCCCTGGCCGTTTTCCGCTCAATGAGCACCCGCTCGGAAAGGCGAATGTCGCCAAGTGGCAGTTGAGTGAACGTCGTTTGGAAGCCGAGGCTGTTCAGGAGTGCGGGGAGGGTTGACCGGCTTTCTCGGTGATCGATATGAACGATTCCGGACCAGCCTTCAGCGGTATTGATCGATGCAATCTCCGCTTCGGCAGCATTGAGAACGATGTTGGTTTCTTCCACCGTTACGGTGGGGATGCTTTCGCTTTGTGTTTGCCAGGCATCGTTGAACAACCCCGTCTGATGTTGGGGTCGGCGTTGCTCTGCAGTTAACGGTCTCGCGAGGGTGTCGGAGCGTCGCTGTGGACTGCGAACAGGTTGGACGGCCTCCTGTTCAGGTTGGTGAAGTTGGCCAAGGCGCGTTTTCTCTTCCTCGAGGTACGCCTTTGCCGGTTTCTTTTCACCCTCGACAACGACGGAAAAAGCATCCAGCGCATCGGGGTTGACCTCCATGTCTTGGAAGAAGTTCTTCTGACGAACCATGTTCGCCAAAAGGCGATGCATGTTCTCTTCTTGCCGTTCAGAGGCCCGTTGAACGTAGGCGTCCCTTGTGTTGTTGGTCACCAGCATGTGAACGGAGCCTGCGCGCTGGCGTGCAGTCCGCCCGCGTCGCTGAATCGCTCGAACAGCGCTTGGAACAGGTTCGTACAGCACCACCAAGTCGGCGGATGGCACATCCAACCCTTCTTCCCCCACCGAGGTGGCGACCAAGGTGTTGATGTCTCCGGCTCGAAAACGGTCAAGTTGAGCCAGTTGCTCTTTTTGGGTCATGCCTTTTTGTGCTCCCCGGGAAGACTGGCCGATGAACAGATCTGGACGGCATCCTTCGTAGGCGCTCAAGACCTCAACGAGGCGGTGCACAGAATCCCTGTATTCGGTAAAGATGAGGACCTTTCCTTCGGGTTTTTGTTTCAATTCCTCGCAAACCAGCCTTTCAACCAACGCACCTTTGGGATGCAATTCCTCGATTTCGTTGAGTCCCAACCGGAGTTGGTGCACGACGGGCAACGCCAACATTCGGTTGGTCTTCCGACCGCTGCGCCCTTCTTCTTCTGCTCGGTCGAGGAAGGCTTTGGCAACACCCGTCCCTTGGGTTTGAAGCAGGTTCATCAAGATGTGAAGGCGGCGTAGGTCTGCCACGCGGCGAGCGGCATCATACCCTCGAACATCACGTTGCTGAATGGCCCTGCTGGCACTGAGTTGAGCCCGTTCAATATCGGCCGTTCCGATGTACTCCTTGGGGGCGAGGAAACCCTGCCGTTGGAGGTGCGCGACTTCTTCGTTGAAGTGCGCTTGAATGGGTGCGAGCAACGTGGCAAGGGTTTCGGGTAGGTCCAGTCGATGAAGGTGGATGTTCATGTCCACATCATAGGCCTGAAGCAGGGGGTCCTCTCGTTTTGAAAGGTCCAAATTCTGTGTGTTCAAGTTGGTTTTGACCTCGTTGATTTGATGGCGATTTGAACCAGGGCTGGCTGTTGCACCCAGTATCCGGCCGTTGGGGTTCGCTCGGTGGAAAAGGGAACCCACCTGAGCGTAAGCGTGGTTTCCTGTTGCATGATGGGCTTCGTCCATGATCAACAGGTCAACAACCGACAGGTCAATCGTTCCGTTCATCGCATCGTTTCGAATCACTTGAGGCGTGGCCATGATGACGGTTCCGTCGTCCCAGAGGGCCTTCCGTTTATCGGGCGGTGTATCGCCGGTGTAACTCACCACCTGTTCAGGTTCGACGTTCAACCGTTCTTTGGCCATGGTGCATTGTTGGTCGACCAGACCGGTGGTGGGGGCGAGGAGCACGATTTTCTTCGCTCCCACCCGAAGGAATTCCGCCATGGCCATCCATTCAACCGCTGTTTTTCCAAACCCGGTCGGCATAACCATGAGCGTTGAATAGGACAAAATGCGTTCAAGCGAACGCAACTGATAGGCTCGAGCCTCCACGCCTTCCTTGAGATACGCGTGGACCACCTGAGCCATCACACCAACCTTCAGTCTAGGGTTCAAAAGGATGATGTGGGGGTTGAGTAGAGAACTTGAACTGAACAGACGCCATGGTTGAGAAAGGTTTGAAGACCTTCTATGGCCATGGCGTCACACGCAAACCTTCGGCGGCGTGTACCGAACCGCATATATACAGGAGGTCAGTCGGAGGGGTGCTCAAAGGTGAGTAGCCAGACACAATGGGCCATCCCTCGAGGACCCCAACTGGCCCGTTCCCCGCTCGTGGGAATGAGCCTCCGTGTCACGGCTTCGACGCTGCATGGGCCCTCGTACGCCCCCCTCGGTGGGGCCACTGCGTTGTACAAACACTGGAGGAATCCAAGATGGCAAAGCGAAACCACCCACGTCGTGGATCAATGGCGTTCAGCCCGCGCAAGCGTGCGAACCGCCCGTTTGGTCACGTCAAGTCGTGGCCCACAACCGATGCGAGCGAAGTCCGAGTGCAGGGCTTTGCCGGCTGGAAGGCCGGCATGACCCACATTTTGGCTCGTGATTTGAACCCACGAAGCACGTCTGCCGGCCAGGAAATTCGAGTTCCTGTGACCGTCGTGGAATGCCCGAAGATGCGAATTCTCGGTGTTCGTGGCTACGAAATGACCCCCTACGGCATGCAAGCCCGTGGCGAGGTCTGGGCCGATGCGAGCCAAATCGCAGATGCCTTCCCTGAATTGTTCAAGCGTGTTCCAGAACGTAAAGAGCACGACGCCTCCAAGCACATGACCAACCTTCAACAAGCCGATCTGTGCGAAGTCCGCCTGATCGTCGCCACCCAACCGCACACCCTTTCCAGCGTCCCGACCAAGGTTCCCGATGTGATGGAAATGGGCCTGACCGGTGGCAGCATGGAGGACCAACTCAACTGGGCCAACGAGATGCTCGGTGAGGAGTACTCCTTCGCTGACGCATTCGAAGAAGGTGCCATGACCGACATCGTCGCCATCACCAAAGGATACGGCTGGCAAGGGGTCATCAAGCGGTTCGGCGGAAAGCTGCAGTCGCACAAGAACTCCAAGAAGCGCCGACAGCACGGGAACATGGGTGCCTTTGGTGACGGCTACGTCCGCAAAACCATCCGTCAAGGCGGCCAAACCGGGTACCATCAGCGCACTGAATACAACAAGCGCATCCTCCGTGTGGCCAATCCCGAAGACCACTCCATCACCCCCGCCGGTGGTTTCCTCCACTACGGCGAAGTGAAATCCGATTACATCCTCGTCAAGGGCAGTGTTCCAGGACCTGCCAAGCGACTGATTCGATTCCGAGACGCCACACGTTCACCCAAGAACGTGCACGACTACGAAATCACGTACGTCAGTACCGCATCCAAGCAGGGGGCCTGAAGATGAAAGTCGCTACCAAGGACATCGTCAACACCGTCACGCAAACCGAGATGGACGCTGGCAAGCTCTCCGCCCGGTTTTCGGTTGAGGTCACGGACGGCTCAAAGGTCGAACTCCCCGCTGCGTTCGAAGGCGAGGTCCGTGAAGATCTCGTGAAATTGGCCGTTGCCTCCAGTCGCGCTAACCGCCGACAGCCCTACGGTTCCCGCCCACACATCGGAAAGCGCCGCCCCATGTCGGGCATGAAGCACTCCGTTGAATGGTGGGGCAAGGGCCGAGGTGTCTCTCGTATCATGCGTCGTACCGGATCTCGCCGCGGTGCCCAGAACCCCCACACCCTGGGCGGTCGCCGTGCACACGGGCCTAAAGTTGAGAAGAACTGGTCGCGGAAACTCAACGCCAAGCAACGAACGGCCGCTCGCAACGCCGCTTTGGCCGCAACCGTTTCCATGGACACCGTTTCCGCTCGCGGTCACCGCTTCGACGACACCGTTGAGCACCTACCGATTGTCTTGGGCAACTACACCGAAATCGTTGACGGTAAATCCACCGAATACGACATCGAGACGTTCAACCACGGCTCAGCCACCCGCAAGGCAGCGGCCATCTTTGACAGCCTCGGCCTCGGACCTGACATGGAGCGTGCCCGCAACGGCCGCAAAATCCGTGCTGGGAAAGCAACCATGCGTGGTCGCGTCCACAAGACGCCTAAGTCCATTCTGTTGGTGGTCAAGGAAAAGTCCGGTCTGGCCCAAGCCGCCCGCAACCTGCCCGGTGTGGACGTCGTGGCCGCTCGCGACCTATCGGCTGAAGACCTTGCTCCTGGTGGCGATGTTGGTCGCCTGACCGTGTTTACCAAATCGGCATTGGAGGCCATGAACTGAGGTGAGATCATGAACGCATACGACAT
>JALRLQ010000033.1 GCA_023254365.1 Candidatus Poseidonia sp.
CTTCTTCGGATTCGGGCGGCGTAGCATTCCGTTCAATCGGGCTGTTCTCGGGGAACTCTTCGCCCTCGGAAGCATCAGGTCCTGTTTCGCGCCAGACCAAACGAACGGTTCGATTGTCCCAATCCGAGTTGACCACCTGATAGTCCCACGTTTCATTGTGCGTTGCGCCGACGCCTGCGCCATCAAAGAAATTGCCACCGTTGATCCCCGTGATGTTGAACCACGATTCCTGGAAGATGACGTTGACGAGGAAGGCCTGCCCGGTTGCGTTGGTTTGCATGCCCGTGGTTTCGATGGCCCGCACAACGCCAAACGAGCCTTGGACATCACCGGTCAGCACGCCGTCGACGTGCAAATCATCGATCACCGTCGTGCCGTTCTCAATCTTGGTGTGCAAATCAAGGATGGTGCCGTTGACCTGAACGGAGGCGTTCTCTTCTGCATCCGCAAACCCAAACGTGCCTCCTCCGTACAATTCCTCAAGATGCTCGGTGCGAACCCCGTCCTCCCATCGCTCCAAGGACGAGAAACCGTCCAAAGACACGTCGAGACGCGAACCTTCATCGATGAGGACAAAATCAGCCATGGCCTCGAATTGGGTGTGTTGCAACACGCGAACGCCGTCGATATCGTGGTACTCAAAGTAAAACACGGCAAGGTCGCCGTCGATGTTCAACGAATCGTTTTCCGCACCGTCCTCGCTGACATTGAGCGTGCCTGTCGCCTCGAGCAAGAGCCGTTCTCCAATCACCCCTTGGGCGAAAGACCTGTTCAGTTCGGCCTGCGAGACATCGGCATGAATCACCGTTTCGGTAGCGCCGTCAATGACCACCGTCTCAAGGTCGCCAAATCCACGAGCATCAAACACCTGATGGGTGAGGACACCACCGACAATGGTCTCGTTCTTCCACACTTGGGTCAACACCAAGTCGAGGTCGGTCTGCCCGTCTTCGGTCGTTTCCAAGGTCTGGAAGGTTCCGTTGCCCAATTCCCATGAGGACAACACCGCACCTACCCGTTCTTGCCATCCCTGACCGGTGAACACCAGAGAAAAGCGCTGCTCGCCCAAGCCATCGTTGTAATCCTGTTCGAGCGACCATGTGCTGGAGACCATCACCTCGTGGTCGTCCATGGGCTGATTCCAAACACCAACCACGAAGGAACGGTCTTGTTGAACATCAACGGCTTCCCCGTCATGACCGGTGATGTTGACGGTCAGGGTGACCTCATCGCCCCATTCCAATCCAGTATCAAAGGTCACCAGAGCGGTGCGATGGTCGTCCGCCGAGCCCCACACCGTCGATGAGGTGGAAGGGAGCAAGGTTCCGTTACGACGATGGTCAAGGTGCGTTTCAAACGTGTAGGTGCCGTTGTCTGAAAACGTGAGAAGGTACGCGTGAGCATTGGTGTCGTCGTCAACGCCAAGCCAGTGCACCGTGATGTCAACATGCGGCGTGGTTGAAGCATGGGCGTGGGCGGGAAGAAGCGAAACCATCAACAGCAGACTCAGCCACACCGAGCGGCCCCGACGTTCAGGTTTCATGGTCTCCATGTGGAAGGGCTCCCCTTCAAGACTTTGGGTGGCGTGCCTCATCAAGCGTCCAAAACAAAACCAAAGATGAGCGGCAGGACGATGCTTGCATCGCTTTGGATGTTGAAACGAGGCGTGGCTGGACCCAGCTTCCCCCAGGTGATTTTTTCATTCGGTGGGGCGCCGGAGTAGCCACCGTACGAAGCGGTTGCATCCGTGATTTGAGCAAACCATGACCACAAGGGGATGTGCGTTTCCTCCAGGTCTTGGTGCAGCAAGGGCACGACGCAGATGGGAAAATCACCGGCGATGCCTCCACCAACCTGAAGGAATGCCAAGGGAGCGGTGTGCCCGCGATAAAATTCCATGAGCGCCGTCATGTAGTGAACACCACTCAACACGGTGGACGGCTTGACGATACCTTGTGAACATCGGGCGGCAAAGATGTTGCCGAGGGTCGAGTCTTCCCATCCGGGGACGAAGAGGGGCAAGTCGACTTCAGCGGCAGCAAGCAACCAAGCGTTTGATGGGTCGGCTTGGTAGGCATCTTCGAGTTGGCCCGAACGCAGAAGGCGGTAGAGGAATTCATGCGGCAAATGGGAGGTGCCGTTGTCCGACGCTTCCTTCCATTCATCCAGAACATGGGCTTCAATGGCCCGAATGGCTTCTTCCTCGGGAATGCAGGTGTCCGTCACCCGGTTGAGGTGCCGGTTGAGCAGATCAACTTCGTCTTGAGGACCAAGGTCTTCGTAGTTGGGAATTTTTTCGTAATGGTGGTGGGCCACGAGGTTGAACACGTCCTCCTCAAGGTTGGCGCCGGTGCAGGAGATGGCCGCGATGTGCCCTGCACGAATCATGTCCGCCAAACTGCGCCCGATTTCTGCCGTGCTCATGGCACCGGCGAGCGTCAGGAACACTTTGCCGCCCTCTTCGAGCAACTGCGTCAAGGACGCACTCGCCCGTTGCAGTGTTCCAGCGTTGAAATGACGGTAGTGTTCGTTGACAAAGTCACGAACACCCATGGATTCACGCTCCCGTGAGGAAACGGTTGACTCGGTCCCGTCGTACCAGGTGCAGCTGGGGCGCTCCGAGCATCAACTGCTCGTGGATGAAATCAGCAATTTGTCCGGGGTCGGTGTCACCGCAGGTGAAACAGTCGAGGGCCAACATGCCTCGGTCGGCATAGTGATGCGCCGTGATGTGGCTTTCATCGATGAGAACCACGGCCGCAAAACCGGGAGGAGAGGTGGACCCGTCAAAAGGAACAACATGCGAATGCACCTCCGTTGCTGGACTCTGCGCTACGGCATCCCGCATGATGGAGAGGACCCACGCATGAGCATCGTCCATTTCGAAAAACGCACCCGTGTAGTCAACGAAGACATGCGCACCCTTGATCTGGTGTGTCGACATGGTTCCACCCTGCGCTCCGCCGGAAACTTTCGCTTAAGAATATGCCGAAAAAACGGCTCCTTAAGAATCCGAAAAATAGGTGCACTGCGTACTATCGGATGACAAAACCATTGATTTTGTCCAGCGCCCTTCTTTGCGTGCCAGAAGGTGGGCTGCGACGATTTTTGCCGCCAAACAAGCAGCGGTAAATTGGGTCAATGGAGAATCGTGTTGCGCAACAATTTCATTCACATCGGCGCTGATGACCGTCGCCTTGGGGTTGGCGAAGAGCGTCTCGATGGTCTCTACGGCTTGCCAGTAACTCAAACCGCCGGGAACCGGCGTGCCGGTTGCTGGAACCAACGTACCGTCCAGCCCGTCAATATCCAATGTCAGGTGGACTGGCCCTTCGATGGAGGCCAGAGCATCCAACCAAGCACGCCATGCCTTTGCGCCGCGGTGTGGGTGCTGGGTCTCACGGGCAAAGAACGTCGTGATACGAGCATCGGTTTGAATCCGTTCCGCTTCCTCCTGACTGTAGGCACGAATACCAGCCTGATACAACCGACCGATACCCACGTCTAAACTTCGAGAAGCAGCACAGGCGTGGGAGTACACCTCGCCGTCGAGTTCTGAGCGAAGATCGGCGTGAGCGTCCAACTGAACGACCGTCAAGCGCTCGAGGTCGTTGGCCACCAGCGGGTGCCGATTCGCTGCGTGCATGATGGGAGGAAGAATGCCGTGCTCACCGCCCAAGAAAAGAGGAAACACGGTGCCGTCGTACCACGGGCGAGCGTGGTCAACCAGTTCATCCAATTGACCTCGAAGGGTGGCTGCAGAACCGTCCCAAACCGGGAGCGTCTTGAGCGTGGCATCACCCGGGATGTCCTCGCCGAGGAGGTCGTCAAACAATTCCACTTGGCCGCTGGCTTCGATGCAAGCCCGAGGGCCATCGCACGCCCCCGAGCCGTAGGAGGTGGTAAGTTCGTAGGCCAAGGGAACCACGACGACATCGGGTTCACCGTCTGTTTGAGGAATGCCGAGGAATTGCCCCTCCTCAAACGCCTCGTTCATGGTGGTTCACGGAGGATGACCCCTTCATCATCCTGCCGATTTTTTATACATGTCCGGATATCGTGTTGAAAGGACGTGTTTCAAGAAATCACATGGAACAGTTAATATGGGTCGGAGTCCAATAAGAAATAGCAACGAGGACCGAAATTCGCGGTTCTCGGGCTGATGGGGGGCAAACACATGGGCATGACACTTGCAGAATTGACACGAGCCATTCAACAACACATTGACTTGGACATGGATGCAGAAGTCGCACAAGGCATGGCCGAGCATGCGTTGGGCTTTTTCGGATTTTACAATCGCATCATTGACAATGCCCTTGAGCCCACCGACCGGAACCTGTTTTACATGTTCCAAGACTACGATTTGCTGACCACCGAATCCGAGGAAACCACGTTGTGGGACGGCCGAGAGTGGCGCATTCACTACTGGAAGTTCAAGCCAGACCTACGAGAGCGCGTCGAAGCCTACATGCAGCGCAACCTTCAGGAAGAGGAAGTCGATCCCTTTGCGGACATTTACGCCGGCGATGGAGCCAGCATTTGGACCCGCGAAGGAGAAAAAGTTGCCAACCCCAACGCTTTCACCTCAGATTGGTGAACAACAGGCATGCAAGTGTTTTTGATTTGCAGGACCGAGGGAGGTCCATGCGAGTAGCCATCAGCCTGGTTGTTTGCATGTTGCTTGGTGCACTGCCGCCAGCAGCAGCCCAATACGACCCGGCCCAAACACCAGTGTGGCCCGGAGAGCCCATCGACAGCCACGTGCATCTGACATGGGCCACCCTCACCATGGAGGTGAACGAGTGGGCCAACGACCATCCTGACATCGTCGACCTCACCAGTGCGGGTGAATCGGAACTGGGCAAAACGCTCTGGGTCGTTCGCCTTTCGGACTGGTCCATGGAGACCAAAGCCAACGGTTCGGCCAAGGAAATCGTCTACATCGATGGCGGACACCACGGCAACGAATACCTCGGTACGGCGCTGGCTTGGTTGACGGCAAAATGGTACATCAACGCCTGGAACGAAGGCAACGAAGAGGCCATACAAGTCCTTCAGAACACCGAGTTGCACGTGCTCATCATGCTCAACCCCGACGGCAACGACATCGACACCCGATGGAACATCAATCAAGTTGACCTGAATCGAAACTACGACCATTACTGGAACACCTGTCCGACCACACAACCCGGAAGCAGTGCCTTCAGCGAATCCGAGACCGCATCCAACTCAGCCTACATGAACGCCTACGTTACGGACGCCGACCTCTACGTGACCATGCACACCGGTGTGTGGATCATGCTCTATCCGTGGGGGAAATGGCCCGAACAACCGCCCGACTGGGAGTTGTTTTGGCGTATTCGTGAAGATGTCCAAGCCAACGTCACCGACATCCCTATCCAGAACGCCAATCAAGGCCTCTACCCGAATTGCGGGACCAGCCGCGACTACGGTTACGGCATCATGGGCTTCCCCACGTTCACCTTCGAAACCGACGATGAGCAATTCGTGCCCGGCAGTTTCGAGAACCTGAACGAGCGTTTGGATGAAGAAATGGATGTCATGCGCTACCTCATCACCAACATTTGGTATTGGCGAGCTCGCCTTGACGTTCAATCCATCACCCTTGAGCAAGACGCCCTCACGCTGGACATCGTCAACCACGGAAGGGCTTCAACCGCCAACGCCAGCCTCGAATACCATAGTGAGGAAGGCGAGGTCCTGTGGGCTTCGCCCTTGTTTGGTGTGAACGCCAGCAACGGCACGAAGGCTACGTTCAACGTCAACAGCAACGTGTTCAGCCCCGACGGGTATTGGAATCTCAACTACCAAAAGCGCGTGATCAACGCCGCTATTTGGGTCAACGAAACCGTGGACAGCAACACCACCGTCCTCGTGTTGGAAGAAGAAGGAGCCTTCCTTGTCGGTTACGGGTTGTTCAACCCTCTCTCAAGCCTTCTTTGCATCATCGGCATCTGTGTGTTCATCCAACCACGAACCTTACGAATGGCTGAGGGCGAGGAGGATGGACAAAATTCTCCCTGCGAGGTTTGAAGTGGGAGGAAGGGGTCGCACGCAGCGGCGATAACATGCAAGTGACCATCAGTTCAGGAAACAACATCAACGGCACCCTCGTATTACCTCTTTTCCAAGGCGAGGAAGCCCTCCCCGAAATCGTTGAAGGCATCCCAGCAACCCTTCGTGTGCAGATTGACCGCGTGCTGGCTGATGGTGATTTCAAGGCCAAAGCAAACGCCACCATGACCCTCTTGGGAACCGAGGGCGGCAAAGCGATGCTCATTGGACTCGGTAAGGAGGCCAAGGCCGACGTGCACGCCTACCGAGAAGCCGGTGCGACCGTCGTTGCCTCCTGCAAGAAGGTCCACGGCGACGAGTTGACCGTTGTCTTCCACAACGCCGACCTCGCATCCATGGCCTCCTTCGCCGAGGGCATGATGCTGCGAGACTACAGCTACGACCTCTACAAGATGAAGAACGAAGACGATGAGAAAACCACCCTTTCTGCTCGTATCAACTGCAACGAAGGCGATGCAACAGCCCTTTCCGCTGCCATCGACCGAGCCGCCTCCATCGTGAGCGGGGTGCACCTTTCTCGAGACCTTGGCAACTGCCCACCCAACGACATGTACCCCATGGCGTTTGCAGAAAAGGCCGAACTCTGGGCCAAAGAGTACGACAACGCCAAGGTGGAAGTCATCGATTACGAAGCAGCCAAGCGGCACGGCATGGGCGGCTTGGTGGCCGTCGGTATGGGGTCCTCTCGCAAGCCGTGCATGGTCATCTTCACGCTGAACGGTGACCAGAAGGGCCGTCACCCCGTTCTCGTCGGCAAAGGCATCACCTTTGACACGGGCGGTATCTCACTCAAGCCTGGTGCCAACATGGACGAAATGAAGTACGACATGGGCGGTTCCGCCACGGTGTTTGGCACCATGCAAGCCCTCGCATCCAGCGGGTACGCTGGCAAGGTGGTCGGCATCACCTGCATGGCCGAAAACATGCCAGCCGCCAACGCACAACGCCCCGGTGACGTCATCACCACGCTTTCTGGAAAAACCATCGAAGTGCTCAACACCGATGCCGAAGGTCGATTGGTGCTTTCCGACGGACTGTGGAAGGCTGGAACGGACTTCGACCCAGAATACATCGTTGACTTTGCGACCCTCACCGGTGCGTGTGTGGTCGCCCTCGGCCACGAAGCCACCGGCCTTTGGTCCAACGACGACGATTTCCGCTCCCGCATCCACGAAGCGGGCAACGACGTCGGAGAACTCGCCTGGCCCATGCCACTTCTGCCCGCCTTTGAGAAGGAAATGACCGATTCGAAGATCGCTGACACGCGAAACTTGGGAGCCGGCCGCTGGGGAGGTGCCAACACCGCCGCTGCCTTCCTCAAGCAGTTCGTGCCAAACCGTGGCGAAGGTGAGGATGCAGAACAAATCACCTGGGCCCACATGGACATCGCAGGGACCTACTGGGGCGCCAAGACCAACAAGATGGTCGGCCACGGTGCTACCGGCATCCACGTCCGCACCATGGTTCGCCTCATCACCGGCGAGTGATCCCCTTCGAAGTTCGCAGTTCCTTCAGACCAGCCGTCAGGCTCGGTTGGAATAACCTCAGCAGGAAGGACGTTTTGTCCAATCGTAATCTGCGCTGTCAACCGTTTTGCTTAGATTTATATGGGGTCGCTCCTTCGCCACTATACAACCGATGGTTTAGTAGTGGTGAATCCGATGGCCGATGACACTTGGGAAGACGAATTTCTGGACAAATTGGAAGCCATGCTCCGAAACATGGGCATGCCGATTTCCCGAGATCAACTCAAGGGCTTCCTCAACCAGTTCAAAGACCAATTCGACGCCATGGGCATCGACCCCGAAAAGATTGCCAAGGGCGGTGTCAATTTCAATTTCGACATATCGGAACTCGCAAAAATGTTCAATTCTGGTTCCTCCATCGAGGACTTGTTCAAGAATTTGGGCATGGACGTGAAGGTTGATGTTGCCCCGGTTGAGATGGACCCCTCGGCGCTCGAGCAATCCGACAATGAAACGGTGACGCTGCCGGCTGAGGACGTGTACCTCGACGGTTGGAACATGTCCATCACCCTCGATTTCGCATTGAAGGGTGACATTGAAACCGACCAGTTGGAAATTGAACTCATCAAGAACGGCTCGCAAATCGAAATCATGCGATCCACCCAAGTCAAACCAATCGCCTTGGTGGAATTGCCCCACCCGTGTGACAACGTGGTTGATTGGACCCTCAACAACGGCATTCTCGACATCACCCTGAAGCTGACCCCCCAAGGGAAAGCCCTCGAACAGGACGATGACGATGACCTCCCTGCCCCGGGGGAGGTCAGCATCGACTTCGGCGACGACGACGATGACGAAGACGACGGTGGCATCCCCATCTTTTGAAAAGGAAGTGAACAAACATGAGCAAAGTGATTGGAATTGATCTTGGAACAACAAACAGCTGCGTAGCCACCATCGAAAACGGCGAACCCGTCGTGATTCCCAACGCCGAAGGTGCACGAACCACACCCTCGGTCGTGGCTTTCGCCAAAGACGGTGGCGAGCGCCTCATCGGCGTGACGGCCAAGCGTCAAGCCGTGACCAACCCCGACCGAACCATGATTTCGGTCAAGCGACACATGGGTACCAAGTGGAAGACCGACGTGGATGAAACGGAGTACACGCCTCAGGAAGTGTCCGCTTTCATTCTCCAGAAACTCAAGGCAGACGCCGAAGCTTACCTCGGCCACGAGGTCAAGCAGGCCGTCATCACCTGCCCGGCGTACTTCACCGATGCGCAGCGCAAGGCCACCAAGGATGCCGGCCGAATCGCTGGACTTGATGTGCTACGAATCATCAACGAGCCCACCGCTGCGGCGCTTGCCTACGGCGTTGACAAGACCCAAGACCAGACCATCCTGGTGTACGATTTGGGCGGCGGAACCTTCGACGTCTCGGTGTTGGAGATTTACGAAGTCGACGGTCAACCGCAGATCGAAGTCAAAGCCACCGCTGGCAACAACAAGTTGGGTGGCGATGACTTTGATGACAAGATCATCGACTGGATGGTCGCCGAATTCAAGAAGGACACAGGCATTGACTTGTCCAAGGACAAGCAAGCCATGTCTCGCCTCAAGGAAGCCGCTGAAAAAGCCAAAATCGAACTCTCGGGGACCCAACAAACACAGGTCAACTTGCCTTTCATTTCGATGGCTGACGGCCAACCCGTCCACATGGACCTCACCCTGTCCCGCGCCAAGTTCGAAGACCTGATCTCCAAACTCATCGAGAAAACGATGGTGCCAACCCGGCAGGCCATGAAGGATGCGGGCCTCAAGAAGGGCGACGTCGACAAGGTCATCCTCGTTGGCGGTTCAACCCGTGTACCGGCCGTCCAGGAAGCCGTTGAGAAAGAAGCAGGAAAGCCCCCCTACAAGGGCATCAACCCCGATGAGGCCGTGGCCATGGGCGCTGCCCTCCAAGCCGGCATCATCGCCGGCGACGAGGGTGTGTCGGACGTGCTGCTGCTTGACGTTACCCCGCTGACCCTGGGTATCGAGACGCTGGGCGGCGTGATGACCACCATGATCGAGCGAAACACCACCATCCCAGCACGCCGTTCTGAGATTTACTCCACGGCCTCCGACAACCAACCTGCGGTCGAAATTCACGTGTTGCAAGGTGAGCGCGAGTTTGCGAAAGACAACGTGACATTGGGCCAATTCCAACTGGTTGGCATCCCGCCAGCCCCTCGGGGCGTTCCTCAAATTGAGGTCACCTTTGACATCGACGCCAACGGCATCGTCAACGTCAGCGCCAAGGACATGGGCACGGGCAAGGAGCAGTCGATCAAGATTGAATCTGCTACGTCCCTCAGCGAAGATGAAATCCAGGAAAAAATCGCTGAAGCCGAGAAGTTCGCCGAAGAAGACCAGCGACGCAAAGGCAAGGTTGAACTTCGCAACATGGCAGACCAAATTGTCTACCAGACCCGACGAACGTTGGATGAGTCCGCCGACAAACTCGAGGACGCTGATGTGGACCCCGTGAAGGCCCACTTGGACGAGCTCGAGAAGATGGTTCAAGACGAGGAGGGCAAGCCCGTTGACATCGATGCGATGGACGACGCTGCCATTCAAGCCAAGGTCAAGGAAATCGAAGAGGCCATGCATGCGGTCTCCACCAAACTCTACGAAGCCGCAGCAGCCGAAATGGCCCAACAGGAAAGCGGTGAAGACGGCGCCATCAACGTCGACGACGGTGTGGTTGACGCCGACTTTGAAGTCGTTGAGGACGAAGACTGAACACGACCTGAGTTGAGCGAAAGCGCTTGGCTTATGGCTGAAAGCACGGTGGCTTGACCATGAGCGAAGTCCCCATCCTCAAGGAAACGACTCGCTCAACCGGACGGGACGCATTGCGCAGCAACATCACTGCAGCCATGGCGCTTGCTGGAGCGGTACGAAGCACCCTCGGTCCGTTGGGCCAAGACAAGCTGCTCATCGATGACGAAGGCCGGACCATGGTCACCAACGACGGTGTCACCGTGCTTGAGTCGGCCAAAGTGGAGCACCCCGTCGCAAGAATGCTCATCAACGCCTCGACAACGCAAGACCGCATCGCACGGGACGGCACGACAAGTGCGGTCCTGCTCGCCGCAGAATTGTTGCAGAATGCTTGGGAACTGGTCCTTCAAGGCGTTCATCCCGCCGCCATTGCCCGGGGGTACCGACTGGCGGAAGAAGCCTGCAGGAAGCATTTCGACCACTTGGTGTTGGAGGCAACCACCGAGCATCGCTTGAACGCTGCCACCACGTCCCTCTCGGGAAAGATTCACGCTGCCATGCAGCAACACCTCGCCGGACTTGCCTTGGAAGCAGCGCAATGCGTGCTTGAGCAGAGAGCCTCGGGTCTGCTTGCCGACCCAACCCGCGTCAAGATCCTCACACAGACGGGAGGGTCGATGACCGATTCCCATCTCGTGACCGGCCTCGTGTTGGCCAAAAAAAGGGCAACGGATACCATGCCGAAACACATTGGTTCTGGAAAGGTCGCCTTGGTTGACGGTGGACTTGAACGAAGGGAATTGATGAGCAACATGAAACTCAATGTGTCCAACACCGGGGTGTTGGAGCAGTTCCGACAGCAAGAAAAAAGCATGCTCATCGACCAAGTCAAGCATCTCTCTTCGCTTGGCGTGACGTTGCTGGCTTGCAAAGAGGGCATCGACGACGACCTTCACGGAGCCTTGGCCGAGGCTGGTATCCAAGCCTATCGTCGGGTGGCACGTTCCGACCTTGATTTGCTCGCTCGGGGGACGGGTGCAACCCTCAACAACGACGTGAAAGGTTTGACCAACAGCGACCTTGGCGTCTTCATCAGCAGTCGAAACGAACGCTGGAACGGCGTGATGCATTGGATTGTGGAGACTGAAGAAGGGGGCGCCACATTCATCGCCAAAGGCTCGACCAGCGAAACGGTTGAGGAAGTGGAACGATGCTTTGCTGACGCTTTAGGTGTGGCGTGCCAGTTGCTGGAAGAACCAAAATTGCTCGCCGGGGGCGGCGCGACTCAGGTGGCGCTCGCACGACATCTTCGACGGTATGCTGAAGGGTTCGCCGGCAGAGAACAACTCGCTATTGATGCATTTGCTGATGCGTTGGAGATCATTCCCCGTGTGCTGGCTCAAAACGCAGGGCTCGACCCGCTTGATACGCTGCTCCAGGTTGTCGCTGCTCAAACCAACAGCAAAGACGAACAAGGTCACTTGATTGGTTTGGACGTGGTCGAAAAAGAACCGAAAAACATGGTCGAACAAGGTGTTGTTGAACCGCTGCGCATCACGCGTCAAGCCCTCGCAGGTGCTACGGAGGCCGCCCTTTCGGTTCTTCGCATCGACGATGTTCTTTGGGCAAAGCAAGACCCCACCATCCCTGAACTGCCTCAAGATGAGGAAAGTTCCTGACGTTGAACGATATAATCCACTTCTTCAAATATGAAGTGGGAAGGGCTATCGTTGATGCCATCCAACACCGTTCCCGTCGGCATTGACGACATCGCCATTCATTTTCCTCGTTTGTACATGGACATGAAGGATTTTGCTGATTTGCGAGGTGCGGATTATGGCAAACTCAGCAAGGGCTTGGGCTTGGAGGCCATGGCCATCCCCGACGTGCACGAGGACACCGCCACCATGGGCGCCATGGCGGTCATGCAACTCATTGACCGCAACGGGCTGAATCCACGGGACATTGGCCGTATGTACCTCGGGACGGAATCCGCGCTCGATGGAGCGAAACCAACGGCGACCTACATCGTTGATATGTTGACGCAGCGTTATGGTGAGCGGTTCGGTGATGACTGCTTCCAAACCTGCGACGTGGTCGACATGACCTTCGCGTGCATCGGAGCAGTCGATGCACTTCACACCACGCTCGACTGGGTGGCTCGCTCCGATGACGACGAAGAGCGCATAGGGATTGTCATTTTCTCGGACAACGCCAAGTACGCCTTGGAATCTTCGGGAGAATACACGCAAGGCGCTGGAGGCGGTGCGTTGCTCATTCGTCGAAACCCACGCCTTCTTGAGATTCCAGACTGCATCGGTGTTTCCACAACACCCGTTCACGATTTCTTCAAACCCCGACGCGAAGTGACGATACGGTCGGTGATTTCCAACGTCCTTCAACTGGCTCAAGAAGCGGGCCAAACCGTCAAGAAAGGCTTGGTTGAACGCATGATTCGTCATCTACCGAAGTCCACGGTCCGTAAGTTGGGTATTTTTGCTCACGGAGAGGAAAAAGTGAGCGTGCACCGTGACGACCCGGTGTTCGACGGCCAATTTTCCAACCTCTGCTACCAAAATGCTGTTCGACAAGCCTTCCATGACTTCCGAAACAAGGCCGTTCGCCGAGGACGTATTGACCTCGAAATGGACCAACCGTTCACGGTCCAGTGGGGACGCATCATCATGCATTTGCCCTACGCCTACCAAGCCAAGCGAATGTTTCCCGATGTATTCCGCCACGACAGGAAGGACACCCCGATGTGGCAGGAAATCATCGAGAACATCGGTGAGATGCCGCCTGAACCAAGCGATCAAAGCAAGGAAGCCTTGGCGGCATGGGAAGCAGAAAAGGACGCCTACAGGAGGTCCATTTCCAAAACGCCCCAATACATCGCATTTCACAGCAGCCGAATTGAGAAAGGCCAACGTGCCAGCAGTCTGATCGGCAATCAATACACGGGGTCAATTTTCCTCGCCTTGATGTCCACGTTCGAATCGGACCTCGAGGACAACACCAACCTGGACAACGTGTTGTTCGGCATGTGCGGGTACGGTTCCGGCGCCAAGGCCAAGGTCTTCGAAGGACGGGTCAATCCAAGGTGGCGTGAAGTGGTCGCTGGATGGCATTTGTTTGAACGCCTTGCTGCTCGTGTTGCCATCGACCACATCACCTACGAGAACCTCCACAAGGGCACACAAGACACCAGTGTCATCGAACCAAACGGTGAATTTGCCCTTGTTGAAATCGGGGACGAGGGCGTGGATGAAGGGGCCCGCAGGTACCGATGGGTCAAAGCCTAGGCCTCGAAATCGAGGACGACTTTTCCACATTCCCCGGACATCGCAAGGCGCATGCCGTCTTCGAAGCGCTCGATGGGCAGACGATGGGTCAATATCTTGTCAACATCGATGAGGTTCTTTTCCAACAAGGCGTGCATGGTGTCCCATGTTGACCACATCTTTCGACCGTTGATGCCTTTCAAGTGCAGGTACCGGAAGACCACGTCGTTCATCGGAACGGGAGGCATGGATTGCCCGTAGACCGAGAGAATGTTGACATAGCCACCTCTTCGAGTTGAATGGACGGTGTTGGCCAGGGCTGTAGGTGAGCCTGAAAATTCACAACTGTTGTCGACGCCTCGTCCCTCCGTGGCATCAAGGATGGCAGCCACGATATCGTCGTCTTTCCCAAGGACCAAATCCGCACCCAAGGCATGGGCGAGCTCCATGCGGTAAGTGTTGTCCCAATCCACGGCGATGACTTTTCGAGCACCCATCGCCTTCGCTGCGTTGACCGCAAACAAGCCGATAGGGCCTAAACCGTGAACGGCGACCGTTGCGCCTTCAACCGGTCCTCCGGTCAGGGTGTGAATGGCGTTGCCCAACGGGTCTTGAACAGATGCGTGGCCGGAGTCGAGACCTTGTGGAACATGGCGTGCGTTCACGGCAGGGACGACGAAATAGGGAGCAAACGCTCCGTGGCCGTGCACGCCAAAGATGGAGCCTTTCTCGCAAACATGTGCATTACCTTCCTCGCAACGGGGACACGACCAACACGCCAGATGACATTCAACAGCGATCAAATCGCCCACGGCATGCGTGGTCACACCTTCGCCCACGGCGACCACTTTTCCGCTCGTTTCGTGCCCCGTCACCGTTCCCAATGGAACGTTTGCTCTGCTCCATTCATCCCACTTCCAAATGTGGATATCGGTCCCACAGATGGAGGTTGAGAGGGTTTTGACCAACACCTCACCGGCCCCAGCGACGGGAACAGGGTGCTCTTCGAGGGAAAATCCACCTTCCTCCGCCGAGGTTTTGGTCCAAGCGGTCATGGTGGTTGGCGTGGATTCCATGACTTGCCCCGTGAGGTCTTTGGCTTGGACGCCTTTTCATCCTTCGCTCATCGCGACTTGCATGCTTCGCACAGAGAAACTTCGCCAAACGGCTTCGGTATGTTGATTAGGGAGGCGCGACGGCCTCAAATCCCGTTGATGGTACAATGAAGTACGTCGTGGTCAGCGGGGGAGTGCTTTCAGGTCTTGGAAAAGGCGTGACTGCGAGCAGCATCGGCGTCTTACTCAAGAGCGCCGGCCTGCGCGTGACCTCGATCAAAATTGACCCCTACCTCAACAGCGATGCCGGTACGATGTCGCCGTTTGAGCACGGCGAAGTCTTCGTTTTGGACGACGGAGGCGAGGTTGATTTGGACCTCGGCAACTACGAGCGCTTCCTTGACATCAACCTGTCAAAAGACAACAACCTCACCACTGGAAAAATCTACGCCAAGGTGATCGAAGCCGAACGAAGAGGGGATTATCTCGGCAAAACCGTCCAAGTGATTCCTCACATCACCGACGCCGTTCAAGATTGGATTGAGGACGTGGCTGCGCGCCCTGCCGACGGAAGTGGAGCCGTTCCCGATGCCTGCATCATCGAGCTGGGTGGCACCGTCGGTGACATTGAATCCGCGCCCTACGTCGAGGCACTTCGCCAGTTCCAATTCAGGGTTGGACGAGAAAACGTGACCTTTGTTCATGTCTCCTTGGTTCCAGTCATGGGCCCGGTGGGTGAACAGAAGACCAAACCCACCCAGCACACCGTGAAGGAATTACGCGGTTTGGGCATCTCGCCCGACATCCTCGTGTGCCGGTCCTCAGCACCGTTGGCCGACGATACGCGTGAGAAACTTGCAGCCTTTTGTCACGTCAAGCCGCAAGCCGTGATGTCCACCCACGACGTGCCGAACATCTACCATGTTCCTCTCATGCTTCAAGAACAAGGCTTGTGTGAAATTCTCGGCGTTGACTGCACCGCCACGTCTTTGTTGCAAGAATGGACCACGATGGCTCATCACTTGGACACCCTGACCGAGGAAGTCCACATCGCCATGGTGGGCAAATACACCGACCTGACCGACGCCTATCTCTCGGTGATCAAGAGCCTCCAACACGCCGCCATGGCGGTGGACCGAAAGTTGGTCATTGATTGGATTGAAGCCAGCCACTTGGAGCCTGACTGGGACGCCACCGAACGCGATGCAGCTTGGTCTGATTTGCGAGCCGCACACGGCGTGTTGGTTCCCGGAGGGTTTGGTGACCGAGGCATCGAAGGCAAGATTTTGGCAGCCCACTACGCTCGTACCGAAGCCGTGCCCTACCTCGGTATCTGCCTCGGGTTGCAAGTTGCAACCATCGAATTCTGCAGAAACGTCCTCGGGATGAGCGGTGCAAATTCCACCGAATTTGAAGACAACCCTGAACACGCCGCTGTGGTCTTTATGCCTGAAATTTCCAAAACACATCTTGGAGGCACCATGCGACTGGGGAGCCGCCCCACCTTGTGGCAGGCGGACGGCTCGAAGATCCGCGCCCTGTACGGCCCCGGAGAAGCGGTTGACGAGCGACACCGCCACCGCTACGAAGTCAACCCCGACCTCATTGAACGCATTGAGGAGGCTGGCTTGGTGTTCGTCGGCAAGGACGAATCCGGTCAGCGGTGTGAAATCTTTGAACTGGACGGTCACCCCTACTACGTCGGTGTGCAATTCCACCCAGAATTCAAATCTCGTCCTGGAAAGCCAAGCCCACCGTTCCTCGGTTTGTTACAGGCCGCTGCAAATCGCTGACCCTCATCGGCCTCGATGATACGCTTCATCCATCCAGGAGCGCGTGGCCAATCAACAGCAAGGCAATGGCCAATCCTGAAAACAGACGTTGCATATGCAGCAAGCGCGTGCCTTTTCGGAATTCCTTCGGTGGCCATTTGGACTGCATGAGGTAGCCGCTGATCACCAATACCCAAAGAAACGCCATGGCCAACCACAACGTCCAATGCCATTCGAGCACATAGCCATGAACGGTGCCAATCACCGCCATGGCCAAGCCCAACCACGTGTGGACCCTCATGAAACGGCGGTTGGCAACACCGAGCGATTTCTTGAACGCTCTGGGCTCCTTGTCGAACAGTTCTGCTCCGTTCGCTCGGAGCCATTTGAACGCAGGCTTCCAGGCAACGATGGCCAAGGTCGCAATCAACAGCACTTGGGCCACTTCACCCAACCCTTCACCGTCAACGCCAAACACGCTCGTTTCGTTGTCATCGTCGTCTTCGTCCTCACCTCCGTCAGCCAGCGCATGTCCGGTCAGGAAGGTGAAGGCGAGCAGCGTCAGGAGGAACAGACATCTCCTTGGCATCGAATCAGAGGTCCAGTCAGGTTCACTTTAACACCATCGTACGGATGAACAATAGTCATGTACAACGGTAGGCATGGAGAGAGCCCACTGCAAGCCCATGTTGACATGCTCGTCGTGTGTAAGGGTGTTCTGCAATACC
>JALRLQ010000034.1 GCA_023254365.1 Candidatus Poseidonia sp.
GTGAATCGCCATCAACGCCGAGCCTTTGAAAAAAGGCGGGCAGAAGGGCGGACCATGACCGCTTGGAAGGAAGGGCGTCGTGACGACCCCACGCCTTGCCGTGACCAAGACCACGGTCGGTTTGAAGTCACGGCCCGAGACGGCAGGGCTCGCCTTGGTCGTCTTCACACCCGTCACGGTGTGCTCGAAACCCCTGCCCTTTTGCCGGTGGTCAACCCGAACATTCGCACGATTGAACCTCGGGTCATGTGGGATACCTATGGGATTCAAGCCCTCATCACCAACTCGTACATCATTTGGAAGCATGAAGATTTGCGAACAGCAGCCCAGCAAGACGGCGTTCACGCTCTGCTGGATTATCCCGGTGCCATCATGACCGATTCCGGCACGTTTCAGTCCTATGTGTACGGCGATGTTGAGGTCGGCGTGGACGAAATCGTGGCCTTCCAACGCTCCATTGGCGTTGACATTGCAACGATGCTGGATGTCTTCTCTCGACCGGATATGAACGAAAGCGAAGTGGAACATGCCGTTCGTGAAACCGAAGCCAGAGCAGCGCAAAGTGTCGTTGCTGCGGGTGACACCATGCTCAACGGCCCGGTTCAGGGCGGCCTGTTTCGTAAACTTCGCAACGTTTCCGCACAACTGATGGGCAAGCACGGGTTCGCCGTTCACCCCATCGGCGGCATCGTTCCGGTGATGGAGCAGCAACGCTACAAAGACTACGCGAAAATCATGATGAGTACCTTGCCGCTGCTGCCGCCCAACCGTCCCGTTCACATGTTCGGTTGCGGCCATCCCATGCTCTTTCCCATGTCGATCGCCTTGGGGGCTGACCTGTTTGATTCAGCAGCCTACGCCCTGTTTGCTCGGGACGGCCGCATGCTCACACCGTGGGGCACCGAACGCATTGACGATTTGGTCGATTGGCCTGTGCTCATGCCGTGCGTTGCACAACTCACCCCTCAGGACGTGCGCTCCATGCCACCCAAGGACAAGGAACGGTTGCTGGCGCACTACAACCTCGAAGTGACGCTGGCTGAATTGGCCCGCTGCAAGCAGGCGGTTCGGGAAGGGAAAATTTGGCAGTTGGCTGAACAACGAAGCCATCAGCACCCAGCCCTTCGAGAAGCCTTCCTGTGGCTGACGACACCTCCCTCGGTCACACGGAACCTTCGACCTGACCGGTTCTACACCGACCGAGACGCCGCCAATGACACCGGTCAGGATCAGGGCATGTGGGAAGACGCTTGGGACTGGGTGGTCTGGAATCAACATACGCCGCGCTCTGGTGGCGTTCAATGGGGCGGCGACGACACCTTCTGGCGACCGCAAATTGCGAAGGCGCGTCGGCTCCTGCAGATGCGCTGGCAGACGCCAGCGACCTCCGCTCCATGCATCGTGTTTCACGGCATTCGAGGCCCGTACCGGGAACGGCTGGGCGAGGTGCTTGAGTGGCTGACCCACCACTGCCCTGACCTGCAGGTGTTGGTCCAAACACCGTTGGGTCTCGTCCCCGCCTCCCTTGAAGACCTCAACCCGTTCGCCCATTTGGACGCCCCTGAATGGGTGCTGCGCCATGAATCAGAGCCGGCGTGGATCGCCACTGAACTCCAACGACTGGGCCTCGCCACCACGACCTTTGCAACCGTTGATGTAGCCGGAGACGGCATGAAACAGCGTTTGGCTGAGGCCCTCCAACACCTGGACTTGCCCGCTGATGTTCACGAACCGATGGAGGCTGGTGAACGAGATGCGGCTCGTCGTGCACTTCGAATGGAACAAGGCATCGCCAAACAGATGGTCCTGCTCAACACCTCGCGTGAAACAGCAACCTCCATCATGACCGATGCCATGTTCGTTGTGAATCGGGAAGGACGTGTCAAGAACATCAACAACGCAGCGAACGCACACATGTTTAGCCCTCGCCTCAGGGACGGGGGCATGTCGTTGGCCAACGCTGGAGCCGCTGCTTTGCTCGAGCATCGCAGCGAACCACTTCCTCAATACATGACCACAACCGAATGGTGGGGTCACGCCTCAAAAGGTCCAGCCGTGGTGGTTGTGGACGGTGATGCCGAGCCCTTTGTTCGAAAAGGCCGCAACGTCTTCCATGGATTCATCGTGGCATGCGACCCTTGGTTGACGCCCGGCGAAGCGTGTCTCATCTGCAATCGGGACGGTCAGTTCCTCGGCCACGGTGTCGCCCAGTGCACGGCGACCGAGATGGGAGCGTTCACGAAGGGTATCGCTGTGAAAACGCGCGGCGGAGTCGAACCCTGAACGCAAGGCTTCATGGGTTGCCGTGGTCCACCTTCATCTGTGAGGGCCATGGAGGATGAACCCATCATCCAGACCAAGGGATTGACCAAATCCTATGGCCCACACATCGCCCTGAACGAACTGAACGTGCACATCCCGAAAGGTGCCACGGGATTGCTCGGCCAAAACGGTGCGGGAAAATCCACGTTCCTGAAGACCATCCTCGGGTTGATTCAAGCGACCTCGGGCGAAGGCACGGTCCTCGGGTACGATATTCGTCACCAAGGTGTTGACATCCGCCAACGCATCGGGTACATGCCCGAATACGACGCGCTGAATCCGGACATGGACGCCATCCATCAAGTCCGGTACTCGGGTGAATTGCTCGGCATGAATCCCGTCGTGGCGATGAACCGCGCCCATGAAGCACTGCAATTCGTAGGAATGGGTGAGCAGCGCTACCGAGAGATCAGCAGTTTCTCCACCGGGATGAAGCAGGCGACGAAACTGGCGTGCGCCATCATTCATGACCCCGATTTGCTGATCGCCGATGAACCATCCAACGGATTGGACATGAAATCAAGGGAATTCATGATTTCAACCCTCAACACCATGGTGCACGACGGCAATCGATCGGTGCTGATGGCAAGTCACCTGATGGACGATGTTGAACGTGTGTGTGAAAACATCATCCTTCTCCACAAAGGAACGTTGGCAGCGCAGGGCAAAATCGAGGACTTGAAGGCCATCGACCGTGAAATCGAGATTCATGTTTGGGGAGGTGCTTCACCGTTGGAGCAGCGGCTTCTCGACCAAGGTTTCCGAGTTCGACGAGAGGGTCGCGTGATGCGAATCGCCCACACCCAAGAGGACACCACCACCCACATTCTCCAAGCGGCGGCAGACGTGGGAGCTCAAATCCGCCGCATGCACGAGTACGAGGCATCGCTCGAGGACCTCTTCTTGGCCATCATGGACAACCTGGGCTACGCCGTGAAGTCGAGCGAAGACTTGCTCAGGTCCCCGGTCACCGCACGAAGTGTGGATGCGCCTGAATCGATGGGAGGTGGAGCAGCATGAGCGAGGACGTTGACCTCAGTCCCGAGGCACCCGTAACGGGGCAAGGTCGCATGGATGTGGCCTGGGGCGCCAACACCGGAGACGAAACCCAAGAGGAACTGGCGGTAGCGAACACCGCGAAGGGCGGGCAAATCTTCGAACAACACTACACGCCGTGGACGGGAACCTTGAATCCAAGATGGATGCGCAACTGGTCCATCTTGCGCCATCACCTGCTGGGCATCTTCCGAAAGGGGCATCGGCCGTGGACCATGCCCACGCGAATCTTCATTCTCATCGCGTTCCTTGCCGCCCTCTCCGACGCCGGTATGACCTTGCTTTCTGGATTGGTGGGCAGTTCAGAATTTCATTCGCTGTTTGGGGTGAGCAGAGACAATCTCTACGGCCACGTCCTCGGCTTTTTCCCCCGCAATGTCCTGTATTACCCCATCGTCGCTGCGCTCTTGGTCGGCAGCGTCATCTCCGAAGACCGTGAACACGGCACTTCGGCGTTGTATTTTTCCCGCCCCATTTCGCGATTTGACTATGTAGGCATGAAGTTCCTCTCCGTGGCCATCATCCAGGCCCTGGTCGTCCTCGTCACCTACATCCTCTACTTCCTTGCAGAAGTTGTTGCCTATGGCCGAGGGTGGGCGTGGATGGTGGATGTGTTTCCCATGTTCCTTGCAGGGTTCATCGCCGGCATGCTGCTCATCATCACCTACACCAGCATTGGCCTCAGCCTATCGAGCGTGTCCACCGGTCGGTTCTTTCCGGGCATCGGCCTCTTGGCCATCGTCTTCGGGACCAAAACGCTTGCAAGCATCGTCAAGAACCTCTTCGAGCGTGAGATTCTCTACCTGATTTCACCCTACGATTGTGTTGCTCATGTCGGTCAAGCCCTGATCGGCACCCAAACCACCTACGACCAATACTCTTGGACGTATTCGCTCGTGGCCCTGGTCGCCATGAACGCCTTGGCACTTTACGTGCTTGCGACCCGTGTCGCTTCGATGGAGGTGACGCGTGAATGATTCCTGACGTGACCCAAGAAGGTCTACCAACGGAAACGGCCGTTCCTCAGGCGCCCGTTGTCCCCGTGGTCTACTTCAGCGGCGTTTCAAAATCCTACGGGCGCATTCACGCTCTCAGCAACATCACGCTGGGCTTGTCCGGTGGCGTGACGGGCATCTTGGGCATGAACGGCGCTGGCAAATCCACGCTGTTCAAACTCCTGATGGGCAAATTGCAACCCTCATCGGGCGAAGTGAAATTGTTCGGAACCAATCCGTGGAAGAACCCAGCCCCCTACGCCAACGTTGGTTTTGTTCCCGAACACGAAAAAATGCACGACTGGATGACGGCCTTGGAATTTGTCAGCACCTTTGCACGCCTGCACGGGATGACTCGAAAAGAAGCGGAAGTTGAAGCCATGCGGGTGCTCGACTTCGTTGGCTTGACCGATGTGGCCAACAAGGAAATCGGACGCTTTTCCAAGGGCATGCGTCAGCGAACGAAGATCGCTCATGCGCTGGTCAACGACCCCGAACTCATCATTTTGGACGAACCGCTTCAAGGATGCGACCCACTGGCCCGAACCACCATCATGAACGTGATTCGCGAGCTCGGAAAAATGGGCCGAACCGTGCTGGTCAGCAGCCACATCCTCAACGAAATTGAGCGCATCACCGAACAAATCGTTATTCTGCACCATGGAAAGTTGGTGGCGCTGGGCAACCTGCACGCCATCAGGGACCGACTTGACCAGATTCCTCACACCATTCGCTTGGTGGGTGACGATGCACGAGCGATGGCGAAGGACATTCTCGACCACCCCGCCGTGTTCGGCTTGAGTTTTCCCAACGATAACGAACTGCTCATCCAAACCTATCACTTTGGCCAATTGCACGCCGAACTCCCCGGGCTCATCGTCAACAACGGGCATCGGGTGAGCGTCATTGACAACCCCGACGATGATTTGGAATCCTTGCTCACCTATCTGGCAGGAGGGAGTGCATGAGCAAGCGGGGCGATGTGCCGAGCCTGTGGAGTGGCATGGACCGAAAGGCCATGGCGGTGGCGGAGTTCACCGTCCGGCAGCAACGCAAACGGCTCTCCACATGGGTGGTGTTGCTGGTTGGCGTGGCTGCGATGGGGGTGTTGACCCTGTTCTACATCGATGCGATGACCCGAGACTACGAAGCCATCGACAACGATGGTGACAGTTACGATTGGGACGGCGACGGCTACCCCAACGGCCAAGAAATGCTGTACGGAACCGACTATTTTGACAGTTTCTCACACCCTGGGTTGCTCGACCCACCGGTGGCACCTGACGACCCCAGCGTGTGGATCAACGAGGACGACTTTGATTGGTCTGCTCTGGAAGAAGGAAGCGTTGGATTTGACGACAACGGAGATTGCGATGTTGAAAGTCGAACCACTTCCCAGAAAGACCGTAACGGAAACGGCATTCCCTGCGACATCATGCTGGTGAAAAACACGTGGTCTGAGGGATACAGCATTAGTTCGGACGGCAATGTCGACGAGGACCCCGACGACGAGGCGTATGCCTTGGAGTCCATCCACCGGAGCTTCGTTTTGGCCATCGGGAAACTGGGCATCGTGTTCCTGCTCGGAATTTTCGTTCCTTTGTTCATGGCCACCGGTTTGATTCGTCAGGAAATGACGTCCGGGACGATGCACTTCATGCTCGCCAAACCCATCGCTCGTGGCGAGGTGTTTTTGTATCGCATGCTTGGCTTTTTGGCGATTGCTTGGACCTACCTCACGCTGGTTATTCTCGTCCTCGCCATCATCACGGGCTTGGCTGGGCCAGGGGAGGGTTTCTTCCGATTTGGCGACCTTGGAGTGTGGTTAGCCATTTGGTTTGCAGGACTTCTTTCCGTGATGGTCTACGGCATGCTGTTTTGCATGTTGGGTGTGATGTGGAAACACGGCATGGTCCTCGCCCTCCCGATTGCAGCATGGGAATTGGGTATGATCTTGACCACGCTGGGCGCCCCCGACGCCGCGATTCTGCGCTTTTCCGTGATCGGCTGGGCGATGAACATCGTCGACGCCGGGGCGATGCTCGCATGGAGCGACACCTACCTGCTGGTTGAGATGGGTATGTGGGGTGGTGGAAACGGCCCACTCGAAGGAGCCGAAGCGCTGAATGTCTTTGCATCAACGCCCGGACTTGGTTTGGGGGCCTTGGCCACCGTGGTCGTCTCTTCGCTCGTGATGGTGTTCCAAACGGCGGTGTGTTGGTTGCTTGGAAGCACGCTGTTCAAATCAAAAGAAATCGATTGAGGCGAGGAACATGCAACCCGTCGTCCCCACCAAATTCGAAGGCGATTTCTCCTCCATGTGGACCCTCGGATTGCGAGAACCGTTGTGGCACATGACGTGGGATTGGTGGTGGTGGTTGGTGATGCTTGACGACGATGAACACCCCTGCGGCAAGCAATTGATGGTGCTCTGGTCAACCAAAGACAACGACCGAGTCGAGGTCAACGGCGCACCATGGATGCCGGGTGGAAGGCCCGGTTTCGACGACCAAGGAGGGATGGTCATCGACGGCATGGTCTGCGCGTGGTGGTTTGACGGTCAGCGCATGCACGAACCCTACATCAAGCGGGTGTGCGACATGATCAGCATCAACGACCAACACCCGCAATGGCCCGCTTCAGGGGGTGGTGGCGAGGGCGGAGGTGCCGTAGTCCCCTTGCTTCCCGATGACCTCTCCATGGGTTTGCACAGCGACAAGTCGGCCTTCTGGCTCAACCTCAAAGGGGACAAAACCGCGGTAGAAGACGGTGCGCCGGCTTCAATTGCCTTGACCCTCACTCCCTGGAATCCGGCCATGTCCGTGGCTCGTCCTTCCACCGCTACCTACGCTGCAGGCATGGGTTACGACATCCTTCGCGTGCATGGAACACGTGTCCACGGTACGGTTGATGGAAACGATGTCACGGGTACCGCTTATTTCCAGAAAGTGTGTGTCCAAGCACCTTCGCCGCCTTGGTATTGGGGTGTCCTCCATTTTGAAGACGGTTCGTACATGGATTGGTTCTTGCCACACCTCGCCCCCACCATGACGTCCAGGGACGCACGACCTTGGAAACGAAGGGACATACAACACATCGCTCTCTCCCAAGGCGGTCTGTTTCACGATGCTCAACAACAGCGAACCGAACGCTTTGCTCGAGTTCGCGTGGTCAAAGAGGCCTCATCGCTTGTGGAAGGGTCTCACGGTGAATCACCCGGCGCTGCGCTACCGATCTTTTCGGTTCACATGTGGAACGGTCGTACAGACATCAAACTCACCGTTCAAGCGGTTGAACGTGCCCACTGGCACTTTGACCAACCCACGCGGGGTGGCGTTTGGTCGCACCTTACCTACAACGAATACCCGCTGGAAGTGAAGCGGTTGGAAATCGTGGATGAATTCGGGGTCAGGACACGGCAAGACTACGGGTGGGTGCGAGGAAACGCCGAACATGCTTGGGGTATGCTTCATTGATACAACGGTCGCCCGCTGGGGGAAGGTATTTCATATCACCATGTCCCAAGACAATGTGAGGGCTTGAGATGTCAGAGGACGCAGCAACCGAAGAAACGGTCGAAAAAACGGAAGAAGCGCCCCCAACTGAAGCAGCGAGCGCTGAAACCTCGAACGATGCGGCCCGAAAGAAATACCGCTTGATTTCGGGCGAGGAAATTCTGGAAAACGGCGAGGCACGTCCCAGCACCTTGGCCTTCCTCGGCATGTACATTCTCGGTGCCTTGGTGTTCGGCGTTCATCTCCTGTTCCACAACGGATTGAACCCCGCTGACGACGCGTCGTTTTTGCTCAAGCTGACGGCGAAACTCATCGAATTTACCGACAGCGAAACCGTCCCCATCGGCTTCGTGTTGGTGATGGGCTTCGTCACGTGGGCGAACCGCATGCTGAACATTTCGACCTCGGGTCGCTGGGTCACCATCTCCTTGATGCTGATCACCTTCCTTCCAGTAGTCATCACTATCGATGATTTGGTGAGCACCATCGCCGGCGTGTTTGGTGCCGAAGACGGGGCGTATGACTACATCCCCTTCAGCTACAACTACCTGTGGGCGGGTTTGGTGTTCACCCTGGTATTCTGGGGTGCGACGTTCAAGTATCAGCGGAGTTTTTCCTATGCCGTCACCTCCAACGCCGTCATTTTCCAACATGAATTCCTGTTGTCCCGTTCCCACCGACGCATCCTCTTCGACCGCATCTCTGAGGTGATGGTCGAGCGCACACCCATGGGAACCGTGCTTGGTTTTGCGACCGTCACCATCATGACCGATTCCGGTGTTGGTTTGATGGAGGAAACGGTTGGCGTGAGTGCTGGCACCGCTCCACAACCCAAGGGAAGCGGGGATGAATCGGCCACGGAGATGGTCCGAAAAGGACTCTTCCGGTCCTTCTTCGCCTTCCTGTCCTACCAACGAACCACGCGACGTGTGGACCACGACCCGCGCCATTGCTTCTACAAAATTCGGAAGTGGGAGAACATCAAGTTGATGCTCAACGAAATGCATCGCAAGCATTCCCAATCCAACATGCTCGAAGACATCAAGAGCGCTCTTTCCAACAACGATGCCGAGGCATGATTCGTTTCTTCCCGAGCGAGGCTTGAAAAGCCGATGATGCTACGCCGAGGCGGAGATGACCACCATGGTTGAAGAATTGCTGGCGAAACCCATTGACTTGTTCCGAAACGGCGACCTTGACGGCGCCATTGCCGACCTTGAAGAGAAAATGTCGTCGCATGCTGATGTGCCCGAGGTGCATCATATGTATGCCGAATTTGCCAACATGAAGAACATGGAGGCACAAGACGATGTCATTCCCGGTCGGAAGATCATGAACGCCTACAAGCGCGCCATGGAACTTGATGAAGAGAACATGGAATACATCGCTGACTTTGCGTCCTTTGCACTGGAATGCCGCCGCATTCCAGTCGCTGTCAAAGAATTCCAACGCTATGCACGCCGTCTTGAGTTGGAAGATATCCCGGTCGACGAGGTCTTGTTCACCGCCAGTCGAAACTTGGTCGATGCCATCGAAGTCATGGATCCAAGCCGAGAAGCGCCCATGGTTCAGCCCTGGCTCAAGCAAGCCCTCGTCTGGGCGGTTGGTGCCCTTGGCTATTCGCCCGAAGACGCCATCGCCACCCTCGGGTCCGATGATTGAGGAGAGGATGCCGTGGCCGAGGCCAAGGTACGCTTGTTCTTCCGGGTCGGCTACCTTGGCGATGCTTTTCATGGAAGCCAAATCCAGCCGGATGTAAAAACCGTTCAAGGCGAGCTCATCCGTGTGTTTCGTGCGCTCAAATGGCTCCAAGGCCCCGAGGAGGAACAGTTGCTCGTCCTCTCCAGTCGGACGGATGCCGGCGTTCACGTTCGTATCAACGGAGGGATTGTTGACCTCGATGCCGACTTGTGGAACGCCATCACGCCGAGAAAGATGATTCGGGCCGTCGATGACCGACTTGACCCGTCCTTGGTGTTTCTCACGGTGGAAGAAGTGGCTCTTGACCACAACCCCCGCATGGCGCTTCACCGTGTCTATCGTTACCGCCTCGAAGGCATGGAGTTCTGGGTCGAACCCGATCATCGGGCGTTTGCTGATTGGTTGGCCATGTTTGTGGGCACGTACGATGCACGGAATTTTGCTCGCCTTGAGGAGGGGAAAAATCCCATGCGAACCATTCTGGATGTTCAACCTTGGATGGACGGCGACCGGCTGATTGGGTTTGAAATCAAGGGCGAGGCGTTCTTGTGGAATCAAGTTCGGAGAGTGGCGAACGCTTTGTTCAGAATCGCCGTTGGTGAACTGACCCCCAATGACATTCGCCAAGCCATCGACAACCCGATGACACCCGTGGACTTTGGCGTGGCACCACCGGAATGGTTGATTCTCTGGGGCGTCGCCTGGGAGGACCATCCAATTCCAATCTCCGACCACGCGCACTCGTTTACCCCACCACCAACCGGAAGAACTGCCGAGCGAACCAGGAAAGGGCGATGGCAGCAAGCCGCTCAGCACGAACTCAAGACGATGTTGTACAACGAATGGGCCACCATCGGCACCCTTCCTGTGGTCGAGCACTCACGAGGCCAATGAAACGGTGATCCGATCGCCATCGTTGATATCGAAGGCCTCTCGGAGAAACGAAGTTGAGATGATTTCAATCACGTCAACGTGTCTGGTGAGGTCGGGGATCAACAAGGCGCATTCAACCTCCTTGCCACCGTGCTCGATGGTTCCCCTAAAAGCGGAGGCTCCCCCGAACGAAACCCCGTCTCGAAGGAAGCCGCGGATGCGAATCAGGTCGTATGCATCGACATCGAGGTCCTTGGCGGCTTCACGCTCTTGAGTTGGCGCATCCAAGGTATCGATACCGGCTTTTTGGCGGAGGGCAATGTAATGGCTCAGCATGGATTCATCGACGTGAATGTTGAGGGTCCCCGGCCATGCCTTGGCACCAAGAATCTCACGGAATTGGTCTTGGTAGTGCGGTTGGGCCATGAAAATATGCGCTCGGCCAAGGCCACTGCTTACCACACCGCTCAACTCCATGGTGCCTGCCCTGTGTTCTGCTTTATGAGGGTGCGTTCATGGTCGTTTCAACGGTTCATATACACTCAAGGGATTGGAGGTTCATGGCGAACAAGCGAGACGAACACACCGCTGATGAAGGGGAAAACGAGGAGAACGACACCGTTGAACAGGAAGCCACCGACCACACCGAAATGGTGGCGTACGTGGAAGCCTTGCACCGTTTCTCACATCTGGTCGGTGAATTGGACTGGCCCGAACACATGGACCTCGCCAACGACACCGAATTGTGTGTACGCATGTTTCGGGATTTTCGCCGAGAGCACGCCAAACAACAAAGCGAGGGCTCGAAATACATTCGGCACCACCGTTTTTCTGCTGGAAAATTCGACGAAGAATCGTTTCGGAAATTTATCCGCCACCGCTTCCGACACATGGACGATGAGGACGATGAAGATGTTCACATCGACCCTAAAGAGCATCAACCCGACGAGGAGCACACCAACGAGGATGCAAAAAAGCGCCAAAAGCGATTTCAAGACGAGTGGGAATAAATTTCATCGCAGGCCCGTGGCAAACGCGAGGAACTCAACCGCTGCCCGTTTGCTGTCTTGATTTTGGGCAAACGAGATGACGGAGGTTTCCAGTCGAATGTTTTGCATTGAGGTGCAACCCAGCTGATCGGCCTGTTGCTTGAGACGGAGCATCACCTCTCGGCGTCCATAGTCAAGGACGACATCAAAGGAATGGAGGCGTCCTCCAAAGAGGCTCTTGAACCACATGAAGAACATTTGACCAATGGAAGGTCCGACACAAATGCTGACATGCAACAATGTGCTTGAACTCGAGGCCATCAGGTCCATCGATGAAGCGGTGGAAAGGTGGTTCGGGTTGGTGAACATCAACCCGTTCTGCTTTTCGTTGGCTTCAAGAGCCCTCATCAAGCGACCTTGATACCAGCGACCCAACGCCCACGACGTCGTTGGAAACAACAACGTCAGCACGATAGGGATGGCGAACCATCCCACGTAGAGCATGGCTTCGCTCATGCTATCACCTCACTGGACGATGACCGCCGTTCCGTAACAGAACAACTCCGATGCGCCGGCCGCCACGTTTGAGGTGGCAAAACGCACGTTCACGATGCCGTTGGCACCCATGCTGTGCGCTTGCATCATCATGCGCTGAAGCGCTTCGTTTCGAGACTCGTTCAGCAACTCGGTGTAGGCTTTGAGTTCACCACCGACGATGTTTTTCAATCCGGCAAAAATGTCTTTGCCAAGGTGCTTTGCACGAACGGTCGAGCCGGTCACAAGACCCAAGGATTGGACAATGGCCTTGCCGGGAATCGTCTCAACATTGGACATGAACAGTTGGATGGCGGTCGGTTCCATGGTGCTGATGTTCCGTCGCTCCTCTATGAATCTCATGGTGGTCAAGGATGACCCCTCGGGCCAACCTTCCTCTCGTCTCAAAGGATGGGTTGATTCCTCAACCATTCGAGGTCCGAGATGTACAGTTGGCGAATGTCGTCCAAGCCAAGCACGAGCATGGCCAAACGTTCCAGGCCCATCCCCCAAGCGAGCACAGGAGAAGTGATGCCCAACGGTTCGGTGACTTCGGGACGGAAAATTCCAGCTCCGCCAAGTTCCAACCACTTCCCTCGCCACTTCACCTCGACCTCCAAACTCGGTTCGGTGTAGGGGAAATAAGCCGGTCGAACACGCACTTCAGGGTAGCCCATCTTGGCGTAGAAGGTTTTCAGGGTGGTGACCAGCATCTGCAGGTTCGCACCTTCTTCCACGATGATGCCCTCGATTTGGTGAAACTCGGGCAGATGGGTGCGATCGATGGCTTCCTTGCGAAACACACGGTCAACCGAAAAGACCCGACAGGCTTCGTTGGGATGACGAGCGAGGTACTGCACGGTGTTGACCGTGGTGTGCGTGCGAAGCAGCGGACGCTGGGACACATCGGTTGAGTAGGCTCCGCCCCATCCGGTTGAGCCGGTCGCTCCCCCGTGTTCGTGAATGGCTTTCCACGCCTCCATGACCTCCTTGTCAAGAGGAATGGATGCCGGTTGGTCGAGGTAAAACGTGTCCTGCATCTCCCGAGCGGGATGGTCTTGGGGAATGAACAAGGCGTCCATGTTCCACCCTGCGGATTGAACATAATCGTCCACGAGTTCGGAAAAGCCCATTTCAAGGAAAATCGCACGAATGCGCTCGATGAGGGCTTGCATCGGATGGCTTCGACCCGTTCTCGGCGTGGTCGATTCGAGCGAGACATCAAAGGCGCGGAATTCAGCGGTCTTCCAGTCGTCACCTTGGAGCAATTCGGGAGTGAGGTCCGTGATGACAAGTTGTTCGGCCAATGCCTCTTCAGGAATCGCCTTTCCTGTATCCGTGATAGACCAGGAACGGTCGGTCTTTTCCACGGTTTGAATCAGTTGTTTTCGAGAAGCGAAGTGGGCCAAAAGACCCGCATCGAGCGTACTTGGGTCGGAAGGAAGCGATTGGAGGAAGGCCTCTCGCTGGGCGATGGTGTCACTCACGCTCTTCGGGTCGGCGGCACGCAGCACACCGCCTTCCAAAGAGACACCGAGTTGCTTGAGCAAGCCAACACCGGGACCGGCCTCGTGGCGCTCAAATTCCTCCTGCAAACCCTGCATGGTGGCCGTTTCTTGGCCGGAAATCCACGTCCAGAGACGTTGTTCCAACAAGCCATTCTTGACGGCTCGCTCGCCTTCTTCATCCAACCGAATTTCGCTTGAGTGATGTTCAACCACATCGACAAAGCCGTGGTTTTGGAGTCCGTGTCCGGCACCGACAGCCACCGCTTGGTCCCGCCACTGGCAGGCTTCGAGAAGTTGCTCCAGATTCCAGGATGCCCGAGCTGGCTCTCGTTGCATCGTGAGCAACATGCGTCGCTCAGGATTCAACAAATTGGGAGCATCCATGCCGTTCCCACGGCCGTGCCTGCTTTGAAATCACCGTTCCTCGAGCGAGTGGAAGGAAGGATTCACTCCTCTTCTTCCCACAATTGGACCTCGCAATTTGGGCAAACAAAAACCGAGGGTTTCGGGCCATCTTGAACGGTAACATGGCTGCATGGGCCGCACAAAATCGAGCAGGTGATCGGCTCGTCGAGGGTCACATCCACCCGGAACATGAATCGTCCGGCATCGGGCAAGTGTTCTCCATCCGGCACCCAATTGGCGATCGCTTCTGGCGAAAGCCCCGTCTGCCGCCCAAGGCTCATTCCCACCACGAAGAACACCACGCCAAACAAGCCGACGGTCATGGCCATGGGGCCGAGGTTGGCAACGCTCATTGAGGCGCCGAACACGATGCACACAAATCCGGTGATGAGGAAATTCTCACGGCTCAATCGGCTCATTGCTTGGCCCCCACAACCTGTGCAAGGACCTCAGCAACGCGTTCCACTTGCCGGGTTGGGATGGCACACAAACCGATGCGAACCCCACCGGAGAGGGGTACCAGGTAGACGTGGTGCTGCGCGCAGGCTTCGGCGACTGCGCCCGGTTCCTCGCATTCGTACCACGCAAAGAAGCCATCGTGACTGGGATTGATGTTTACGCCATGTGTAGCGCACGCCGCCACAAAGCGTTGCCGTCGCTCGGACAGCAACAAGGCCAACCGGTCTCGCTCGTCAGACCACGCCTGACCACCTTCTGGTGAAGCGTGGAGTTGGCTGAGCACATGCTGGGCCACCCGTGGCGCAGCAGACCAAGTTTGACGCCCTGTGACCCCCATCACGTCGTTGAGACGAGCGACGCTCTCCTGTTCTGGATGCAGGTAGACCAACGCGCCGGTTCTCAACCCGTAGATGGTGTGGGATTTTGACAACGAGACAGCGAAACAGATCAGCATGTTCTCCGGCCATGGCAGCCCTGCATCCAACGCCTCAGCCAGCGTTTCCGCCCAGCCGTGAGGCTCGTCGGCGTAGAGGTGATAGGCGGCATCGATGAGCAAGGTGTGCCCAACGTGTTCGTGGCGAGTGGCGCTTTCCATGAAAGCGTTGAGCAAGGCGAACCTGCTTTCGGGTGGAAGCGTGAGGCCGGTGGGGTTGTGTGCAGGGTCGTTGAGCCAGGTCATGACCGTGGATTGGCTCGTGGCCAAGGCTTCCAACTCTGCCGAAAACGAGACAATGTCGAGCAATGGGTTGGCCGGATTTTCGGAGACTGGAAGCAACGGATAGGTGGCCAAGTTCAACTGACAGCCTTTCAAGAAACCACCGTAAGGACCCCAGTGACGGTCACGCAGCAGGACTGAATCCCCTCGTTCTGCAAAGTTCGACGCTGCGAGATAGAGTGCACCTGAGCCGCCCGGAGTGGCCGTGGCTCCCGAACATACGCCGAGGTTTTCGAGGGTTGAACGGTGTTCGCCGAGTGCAAGAGAGACGGCAAGGTCGAGAAACGGGGGCAACCCTTTGAGCGGCGCATAAGCGGAAAACTCGACCGCAGGTGCGACTCGAAGAGCAGCATCCACGACCTGATTGATGGCGAGTTCCCCGCTGTCTTCCAGCAAAGCACCCACCGTGCCGTTGATGGCATCGGCGCCGGCCGCTGCGGCTTGTTGGTAACGTGCGAACCAACTGAAAATGACGTCGTTTCCCGACTTCTCATGGCCGTGTTGCGCAAGGTATTGCATGCTACCCTCCACGTCCATGGGCCTCGCAACCCCTTGTGCTTCTTGGCTTTGCCCGTTGTCTCGGACGGAGGCCTCGGCCGCTTTCTTCATCAAGGGGTGGCACCACCCATCATCCGAAGCCAACGTAGCACAGTCTGGTAGTGCGTCTGATTTGTAATCAGACGGTCGGGGGTTCGAGTCCCTCCGTTGGCTCTTCTGTTCTCAAAAACAGCGATTCATATACTCATGCGTTGAGTCATAAGCATGCTGGAATGCAACATTGACGCCCGTGGAAAAGCAGCCCGTCTTCTCGGCGGAATGGCATCCGTTGGTTTTTCCATCGTTCTCGCAGGATTGTTGCTGACCGAAATCGCCGCTGTACCGTTCGGCTGGTACGCCGTTGCAGGCGCCATGGTTGGTGGTGCCTTCGCTATCTTTGAGGCTCGTGCCGGCTGGTGTGTTGTTCGAGCCTTGGGCATCAGGACACCGCTTTGACGGAAGCGAACGCTCAAGAGGACCACCCCTGTCGAGGGAGTGTGACTGCCCGGCGCTTGGATGGAAAACAGTGCGCTAAAGAGGTTGAAGCCAACCTCA
>JALRLQ010000035.1 GCA_023254365.1 Candidatus Poseidonia sp.
GCGACGACGTTGGCGTCGAGCACCGTTTGGGCAGCTGCAGCGCCAACCGTACCGTCGCAGCCAGAGTCGGCTTCGACGAGTTCGAACGTGACGTCCGACTGCATTGCGTTCAGGTCGGTGATGGCTTCCGTAGCACCGTACGTGAAACCAGCAGCGTCTTGGGCCAGAGGCCCGGTCAAGGGGTTCAAGAACCCAATCTTGACGCTCGTGGTGGTCACGGTGTCGTCGTTGTCATCATCGTCTGCATCGTTGCTCGTACAACCCGCAAGGGCTGCCGAGACGAAACATAGGGCCATAATCAGAGTTAGGAACTTGTTGTTCATTTTTACATCTCCTAATATTTCTCACTATGGACCCAATATATAGTCATTTACTCGGTAATGATAAACATGCAAGGAGCCAAAACACACGATCGCTTCCCGTCTAAGCGGAGTCACATCCATTCACGCCCGTCCATCCAAACGATCCCGATTTCACAACACGAGGCCCACTGTATTACAGGATAAGCATTAGAAAGCCAATGTATCTCGGAGGGCCATGCGACCCTATGTTCCGTTCCTGTTGATGCTTTTCATGTCAGGATGCCTTTCAAACGGCGGTGCTTGGGAGCGAGTTGACGTAGAAGCTTTTGATGAGGCCATCAACGGAGATAACGGAGGTTTTCTCCTTGATGTTCGCACGACCTCTGAGTGGGAACAAGACGGTCATCTCGCCAATGCGACCCTGATACCTCACTCAGATTTGGAGGAGCGCGAGGATGAACTTCCCACCGACAAGGATACCCTCATTTTGTTGTATTGCAGAAGTGGTAATCGCTCTCAAGATGCTGCGCAAACCCTGTTGGACATGGGGTTCACCAACCTTATTGAGCTTGAATCAGGCATCAACGGTTGGAAAAACGCAGGAATGCCTGTTGTGTATGAATGAGGTGGATGGATGTTCAACTTCCTTTCCCGATTTTTTGGAGGTAAAGGTCCGTCTCTTTCTCACCTGCTCAGGGACGGAGCGGTGGTCATCGATGTTCGGACACCGGGTGAATTTCAACGAGGGCACGTTGAAGGAAGCAGAAACATCCCCCTCCAATCGCTTTCTTCCAAACTCTCTTCCTTGAAGAAACAAAAGAAGGTCATCATCACGTGCTGTGCGAGTGGAATGCGGTCGGGAAAGGCGGCGAAAATCCTTCGCCAGTCAGGCATGGAAGCCCACAACGGTGGTTCGTGGCAGGCTGTGGCGAAAGCCAGTCAATCGCAAGACCGTCAATAGAGCAACGCGGAAGAACATTCAGGCTTCGTGGAGTTCTTTCGGCATGTCGGGTCCTACGGCCACAATGGTGGCGAACCACGCTATGCCGGCGGCCACAACCACCGCGCCCATGGTCGAGTGAATCGTCCATCCGAACGGCAGCACGTGCAGTTCCGTTCCTTCGGTCCAGTAGGTGACGTTGGAGACATCTTGGGCTTGGATGAACCACGAAACCATGAGCACCAGGACCTGCATGGCGGCCATGAAAGGAACATAGACCTGCATCCCGAAATTCTTGTGCAACGGAAGGGCCATCTCGCCAATCACTGCCCATGCGAGACTCATCAACAAGACCGTTCGGTCAAATTCCGAATACACCCACATGCTGACCGCATAGAAACTGAACAGAATGAGCATCGAGCCCCGAGCGGGTTGCCAGCGGCGCAAAAAGAGAATCAACACACCTGACGTCATGAGGGCTTGAAGCCAAAGGCTCTGAAGGCCGATTTCCAAAGCCTCGTTGTAATTGCCGTAATCGCAGAAGTTGGTTGAACCGCTGTAGCAAAAATGCTGGAGTGGCCTGAACCATAGGTTGCTGTAACGGAACATCAGCATCAACACGGCCCACGCAGCGCCAACGCCAAACACCAACAACAGTTGCGATTTCACGCCGTTGGTGCCGCTTTTGGCATCGGGCCATGCCGACCACATCGGTGCGGTAACGGACATCACCAAGCCGATGAACAACCCAATGTGGGTCGGAGATAGCAGAATGTCTGTGTTGTTTTCAACACCCAACAGTTCATGCCAAATCATGTCACCAAAGCCCGCAATACTGAAAATCACAATCCCGTACACGCCGGGTTTATGATGCGGGGCAACGCTGTCAAGGGCTTGGAAGGGATGTTTGACCAAATGGGTCAAGCCTTCGTCGGGAAGGATGGCGTACGTGATGTACAAGCCGTAAGCGGTTGCTCCGGAATACCAAATCGCATGCCAGGGTGTGAAGAAGGTGTCATCCACCACACCAGAAATATGAGCAAAGGCGTCGGTCAAGAGACCACCAAGACACCACAAGCCGAGAACGAGGACGAGGAGATCGTAATGCTTCTCTCCAATTTTTGGCAACCCTGCGAGACGTTTGCTGAGGAGAAAAGCCACGCCTCCAGCCAGCGCAAGGGTTCCGAAGAACAGGGTTGGAAATCCGAACAGCAAATTGGGTTCTGAAACCGCGTCAAGTGAGTGTGCAGGATGGTGCATGGATTCAAGATTTTGAGTGTACTTATAAAAACGACTTCAATTGATGCGCGATGGATGGTTTTTCGGTTCCGTGAATGATGCCACGGGTGCGAGAAGCATATACACGCCCTCCAACCTACCTTGCCTCATGGGCGTGGAGCGGCGCGGGACAGCCGGGGCTTTTCTGATGGTCGTCATGATGCTCGCCATGGCGTGGCTGCCCTGCGTCCAGCAGGAGGACACTGTTGATGTCCTCAACCAAGAGGTGTCCGTTCGCGACACCATGCAAGTGACGCAAAACTTCACCACTTCACAGGGGTTCTCTCTCACGAACCTCTCCCTCAATCCAGCAAGCGGATTGACCTCGTTAACCCGGCCGAGTATGTCATGGACCACGCCGGGTGGCTTTGGCCTGACTTCATTGCGTTCGGGTGCATGTTCTGCGTACCTCCCATCGACCAACGAAGTGTTTCTCATCGGTGGAAGGGTGGACGTGGACCCAACCCAAACCGGTGACGAAGCGATTACAAAAAGTGTTGAGATTTTCGATATGACCAACAAGACGTGGTCGCCATCTCTTGAAGAACTGAAGCAAGTGCAACAGTACCACAAGTGTGCTGTTGCAGGAGGAAAAATCTACGCCATCGGCGACTACTATCCCTTCGCTTCACCCAGTATGGAAGCCAGTGGACTCGTGCAGGTGTTTGACCCTGCGGCAGGAAATTGGAGTTACGGAACGTCCATGCCGGGTAACCGTTCGGTGGGATTGGCCGGTGTAACGGAGCACGGGGGGATGATCTACGTTGCTGGAGGCGTGACGGCTCAGGACCGCTCAGACCTCACCGACCGCCTCTTGCGTTACGACCCAAACAACGACACCTGGACGCAACTGGCCAGCATGAACAACCCACGTCACTCGTTCGAATTGGTTTCCTTCAAGGGGAAACTCATCGCTTACGGCGGGGTCGCTCAGTTCTTTGATCCTGCTGCAAACACGACCGTCGAAGGTGACTCCAACCTCACCGAAGCCTACGACCCCATCACCAACACCTGGTCGCAGCTTCCGAACGCTACTCGCAAACTGTCGGCATACTCGGCCGCCGTGTACAACGATGAAATCGTGATTCATGGTGGCTACACATCGGGGGGTTGGCAGGGCACATCCAACGACAAGACCTACGGCTACGACCCGTTCAACAACCTTTGGAACACGCACGCCACGCTCCAGACCGGCCTGTACGATTCCACACTTGTAAGAGCGAACGACACACTGGTCTATGCCAGCGGAGACAGCAGTCCAACACGGTTTGGGACATGGTCCATTCAATACCTTGCAGAAAACGAATACAACGTCAACCCCAGCCAGCGAGAAGGTTTGCTGGTCTCCCCCATCCAAGATTTGCGAACCGGCTCAGATGGGGCGGCCAGTCTGTTGTGGTTGGCCTTTTCGACGCTCGAGCCAACCGACACCTCCATCGGTTTGCAATATCGAACGGCACAGTCGCTGCAGGGTATTGCTTCGGCGTCTTGGCTACCCACCACTGTGCCCATTAACACCTATCTGTCGGCGGGGAACACCTCCCTGTCCGGCGTTCTTGAAGATTCACCTTACCTCCAATACCGCGTTCGATACGAAACCACGAACCTCATGGATTGGGTGACGCCAACGCTCCTCGAAGTTTCCATCGGTGCAGACACCGCAGAATTTACAGGAACGGTTCCCGCCACCATCCAACCCACCTCCTCTCCGCTGACCATCTCAACCCTTCACCATGGCGTGACGCAAAGCGGAACATACACGCTTCAACTCCATCCCTGCAACGAACTCGGAAGCTTTCAGGTCGGCTCAGATTGGTTGAAATTGATCTACAACACGACCACGGACACACTCACCGTTGAAGACCCCGAGGGGTTGCTGTTTGGACAACCAACCGCCACCCTTGGAGCCAATGGTGCCAACGGGCAAGCCGTTGATTGGACATTTTCCATCGGCGGCACCATGCCAACAGACCATCTACGCATCAAAACCACAACGCACGCTCAGCGCAATGTCACCTACTTGCACGACGACATCATCGGCATGGATCGAGAAGTCACGGTAGAACTCACCAACATCACCGCTGACGCATCGAGTCAAGGCGACGAGACGGTTGAGGTGGGGGAGGTACTCCCGGGCAACAGCCTGCTCAACATCAGCCTCGATCACTTCTTCACCAACAGTGGCCTACGGGTGTTGGGGGGCCAGTTGCAAGCGCGATTGCACGTGGACATGCACACCTATGACCTCGATGTCTTCGGAGAGCGCATCTGGTACAATGAAAGTTCAGAATGGTTTGATTTGCCTTCAGGTCAACTCTACCATGCGTTGCTCAACGTTCCCGAAACGCTGTCCGGTGAGGTGGACCTCTGGTTTGAGGCCCGAACAAGCGAAGACTGGGGCCTGACCTTTTCGACTGAACCGCATTCGTTCATCGTCAACAGCAACGGGCCTACGCTTCTCGATGTCTCCCCCTCCTTGGATGCGTACATCAACGAAGACGTGTACCGAACCGTGTCCTTTGCGTTCTACGATGTGGGCGGTTTCACGAACGAAACGCTCTTCGCATACGCCTGGCTTGAGGCACGCAACGATGGAACAAACGGCCATCCCAAGGACGGTGTACCGCAACGCGGTGAATACGAACCTGCTGTGTATTACCTCCATCAACAAGGGAACCGCTGGACCGTGAACGTCACCGTGAATGACACGATCAACGACGACCACGAATGGGCAAGGGTGTTGCTTGAAGGGCAAGACATCGCAGGGTTTGGTATTCCTACGGCGACGCCTGAGGACGGCCATGCTCGTTGGGAATCGAGGACACCAACCAAGAGTCAACTGGTCTCGTTTGAACCGACAACGAACTTGCTTTCAGACACTCTGATGCGATTCGAACCCGCACAGGAAGTGGGCTGGTCCATCGTGGTGGAAGATCTGAACGGCCTCAACGACATTATGGAGGTCCGGGTCGAACTTGGAAATGACGATTCTCTCGGTTTCAAGTACACCGTTCTCGACAACACCTGTGCTGTCTTGGACGAACGTTTGCAAATATTGCCCACGGGGTGCGTGGTCGATACCAGCAACGGCGTGCTTGCATTGGACATCACGGCGAAGGTGGAATGGAGTTTTATCGAGGCAGGCCTGATTCAGGGTGAAGTTGACATTTGGCTCAAGGACTATGATGGCACGCAGCGCTTCGACTACAGCGAAGCCTGGGTCTTGGAGCGTGCCATGGCCATTAACCTCAACAGTTTGCGGGATGATGATGGTCCGGTCAACCAAGTCATTGGTGAGACCGCCGTGGTGATGGCTGGCGACCACTTGAACCTCACAGCCGATATATCCCACCAAACCAGCGCCACACCTTACACAGGCGACCTCCGATTGCGATGGGACGGGATGATTCAGAGCAACCCGTGGAAAGGCGGAGCCACCGTGAACATCGAAAACGGCATGATGTTTGCTTCCATCCCAACGCCGGACACTTCGGGTTTGGTTTACGACCTTACCTTGACGTTGTGGGACCCGTTTGAAACTGAACAACTGGCCAGTTACGAAGTCCCATCGTTCCGTGTTGACCACCAACCACCGGCCTTGTTGGCTTCCTCGATTCTCGACACCATCTCTCGCTACCACCTTGACGATGTTCAGATCGGCGTGAACATTGACGAGGAACAGGGTTGGTCATCGCCTCTGGAACTCACCTGCCAGGTTCGCTCAATGGATGTTGAATGGGAGGCCATCACGCTGGTGAGAAACGCCACCACATACTTCAACGGCAACACCATGTTCAGTTTTACCTATGATTTCAGTGAACTCGGCGACCCCTCTCTGCTCTCCCCTCAGGCGACCTTGGCCTGCTGGGCACAAGGTAGCGATGACGCAGGTTGGACGTTGACCTCCGCAACAGGCAACTCCGCCCTTGACCCTTGGTTGGAAGCACCGCTCAACAACATTGGGCCTGATTTGGCGCTTGAAAACATTGAGATTTCTGAGGAGTTCAAGGCGGGGGAGACCGTTCGCCTTTCGTTCTATGTCGTCAACGGTGGAGAGGGGCTCACAGTACCGTTCAACGCCACCATTGAACTTGTTCAAGGCGATGAAAGGACCCTGATTGGACGTTCAATTTTCTCTTCAATGGACGAGAACACCGCGAAATCTGTGAAACGATCGTTCACCGCTCCCGAAGGAACGTGGACGCTCGAAATCACGGTCGATCTTGAGCAAAACATTTGGGAAATCGACGAGACAAACAACGTCTACAGCAAACAGTACACCACCGCTGGCGATGGATTTGGTGGGGTGATTCTCCTCGGCGGCGCAGGGATGATGGGACTGCTCGGACTTCTCGTGGTCCTTCGGCGGCGAAAAGGACCAGAAATTGACGACGGGAAACTTGCAGTGGCGTTGAATGCCACACCAGGCCCGACAGCACCTCCTCCTGCAACCCCAGAAAAACGGCGCGGTCCTCCTGGAGGAAAGGTGGTCAAGAAGGAAGGTGGTCAACCGAAGAAAGGACCACCTCGCGGCCCGCCCAAGGCGGCTGAGCCTGTTCCTGAAGTCTCTCCCCAAGCGATGGCAGCTCAATACATGGATGCGTTGGGAACACCCGAAACGGTGGAGCCTTCTCCTGACGCCTCGACACATGCAGCTGATTATTCTCAACTGCCGGGCGGAGGGGAGTACGAATACACCGCTGAAGGGACGTTCTATGTTGGAGAGACCTGTGGCCGATGGATCTTGAACGAGGACAAATCGTTCACAAAACTGCCTGAAGATGGATGAAGCCTACCTTCATGAAGCCTGAGGGTGTCCAAGGAGCATGAGTGAAGCCGCTGCAGACATTCGCAGGGTTCTCACCATCGTTTTTCGAAGCGTTCAGAGCCTTCCTCGGGCAGACCTCGAACGCACCTTGTCCTTTGACATGGAGTGGCTTGAACCGCATGAAGCCGAAGAAGCGGTTGAGCAATTGGTGAATGCAGGCTGGCTCAAAGAGAAATCAGGTGAACTCACGGCAGCGGTGACCCTTGGCGACATCGACGTCCCCTTCGGTTGGTTTCCTCGGCCAAGTCGTCTCTTGCAGCCCGTTGGCCCCGACGACATAGAGCTCCCACAATCCGAATCGCCGGCCTCAACCAGCACCCCTGTTGCATCGCCATCACCTCCCGCCGTGGACATTCAGGAACCCAGCACCAACAACGACCCACGGGCAGCACTCACACGCAGAGTGAAAGGATTCATCGTTCGCCAAAGCGGATTGACGGCCGAAGAATTGCAACGGAGGGCTGAGCGTAAAATCGCAGCCTTTCATCTCATTACGCCGTGGTTGGCCTATGCGCTGGTCGCTCGTGAGCAAGGGTTGGAGATGGACGATATTGTCCAGGCCCTCGCAGTGGTCTGATCACTCAAGGGTTTCCGTTTCTTGACCACGGGCGGCGAGTTCAACCAGGACTGGAAGCAGCATGAGTGCCAACACCAGCGAGAAGAGAACCGTCACGGCGGTGATCAATCCAAAGTCTTGGATGATGGGCATCGGCGAGAACAGCAAGACAGCAAATCCAGCCATGGTGGTAAGGGCGCTCATGATGAGGGCTACCCCGGTGGTGTTCAATGCTGAATACAACGCTTCCCAGTGGTCGCCTCGTTTGGCCATCTCGACCTCGAATCGGCGCCACATGTGAATGGAGTAATCGATACCAATGCCCAACGTCAGTGCAGTGACCATGACCGTTAAGACGTTCCACTTCAACCCAAGGAGCGCCATGGAGCCTACCACCCAAAGTGACGCCACACCCACCGGGAACAGGACGGTCACGGCTGGCATGACTCGGCGTGTCAACACGAACAACACGAGGAAGGAAACCACAAGGGAGATGACGGTGCTTTCGATTTGGGTTAGACTCAGACCATCGAGGACGGTCTCGAGCATGACCAAATCACCTGTCACGTGAAGTTGTGCATGGTCTTTGAGTTGGTACTTCAGGGTCCCGGAATCATCGGTAGAGCCCAAAATTTCGATGAAATTGTTAATCACGCGGCTTGACTCGACGGACGTGCTGGCTTCGACCCGAATTTCGTGACGCAGGTTGACGATGTTATCGCCGTTGAGATGGACGACTTGCTCAACCCGTTCCTGCCATGTTTCCCCGGTCAACGGGTCGGCCACGGTGGTGTTTGTAGACAAGGCAGTAAAGAAGGCACCAAGGTCGAGATCGTCGTTTCGATTGATTCGCAACACTTCGCCACGGTCCACTTCAAGGTTGTATTGTTCACCAAGCGACTCGTTTCGAAGGATAGCGTCACGAATTACGGGCAGCGGCCCTTCGTAGGAAGGTGTAGGCACACCCACCACATCGTTGTTGGATTCCAAGTCCGAGTGGAAATAATTCAACTCCGTGAGTAAAATGTGGTCGCCGGGGATGAAGACTTGACCGTCAGCCGGTTCCATCAAGACGTAGACCACCTTCCAGCCAGCGCTTTCGTAACTGGTTGCCAACTCATCACGAACGGTCATGATCGGTAAATCTTCGTTGACAAAATCCGCCAAATCAAAGTCGGTTTCCAATGATGCGGCCCCGTAAACGGCCAGTCCAGATATCAAAATGGTCACCAACAGAACCCCGACCTGTTGTTTTTGTTGAACTCGCACGATGCGCTCGGAGAGTTGAGGAAGGTTCAGCACGGGGGGTGCTTCCTTTTGCTCGCCCTCTTTTCGGAACATCACGTGGAGGGCACCTACAAACACAGTCGAGGAGATAAAGGCCGATACAACGCCCAAGGAGAGAGCATAACCAAGGGTGGCCAAGGGTGGAAGCGGGGAGATGATGTTGGCCAAGAAGGCGGCTACGGTGGTGACAACCGCCAAGGTCAGCGGAACAGAGAGATGGCCAACCGACCTCAACCAAGATTCAGCCACATCCGGGTATTCTTCTGAAGCACTGCGTTGGGAGCGTTGGAGGTGGATGGCGTAATCGATGCCAAGGCCGAGAACCAGCGGGGCCACCGTGGCTTCAAGCGCTGTGAACACGGCTCCCGAGAGGTTGAGAATGCCGTACGTCCAGATCAGTGCGCTGGTCAGTCCAACCAACGGGAACACAACTTGATTCACCGAACGGAACGAAATACCGAGCATGATAACCACGACCAAAAAGGCCAGGCCAACCAACATCAGGAGGTTGTCAAACGTCCCTTCGTCGATGTCATGGGCCAGCAAATCGTTGGAGATGACCTCGTATTGGAGACTTGATGTCGTTGAGCGCTCCTCAAAGACCCCACGAAGTTGATTTTGGAGTTCTCTGCGAACGGACTCTTCGATAGCAGGGTCCACCTCAAGAACCCAGAGGGTGGAGGATGCCGACGGAATACCCGTACCACTGCCGTCGTCCAAATAGTCGCAAACAGGGTCGTAATCAAGATCTTTGTGAAGTAAAGCGGCCGACGCGTAGGTTGCTGCCGAAAGCAACTGGTCATCCGCCGTCAAGCTGCACGTTTCATTGTCATCAAAGACCAAGGAAAGCACTTCGGGCCAATCGCTGAGCGAGGCGATGGTTCGTCCATCGGCCTCTTCATCAAGTGCAAGTTGAAGGATCCCCGGAGCCGTGGTCCAAACGTTCACGAAATTCTGCCTCTTTTCGGATTCATTCTGGAAATGGGAAAGATCCTCGTTCATCGCAACAAGGGTCTCTAGTGCCAATACGTTTGACCCGTCATCGGCGGTGACATGGATGAACATCGGTCGCATTTCGTTTGGAAAATGTTCGTGGATTCGGTCGTGTGCCATGGAAGCCTCGGTTTCAGGTGAAAACTCGTTCAAGTCGGTTTGAAACGTCGGAGGCGAGAGGTAGAGATTGCTGGCCAGTAGGACCGTGACCAAGGTGAAGGTCGCCACAATCAGAGGCGAAGCACGTTGGAACGACGGCGCCAATTTGGCAAGGCGTTCCTCAAAGGCCGCCGTATCCATGCTTCGGCTCTCTCCATCGGGCATAAAAAGAAAGAGGTGATTCGTCTCATCACAAGCCCTCTTCTTTGTCACCTTGCATTCACCCCGCTCAATTGGAGGCGAAGGTTCAAAACAAGAGGGCCGGTCGCTGGGTCGGTCATCATGGCGGTTACGGTCTTGAAAAAGGAAAAAAACGAACTCCGACTCCGTATTATTGGCGAAAGCCACACGGCACTTCAGGTTCTTCGAGAGCGACTCAACGCCCACAAGGACGTGGACTATGCCAACTATTTCCCCGGCCATCCCGAACTTGACGACCCCGAGTTTTACATTCGCACCACCTCCAAAGCAGGCGTTGACAAAGTCTTGAACGACATCATTGGTGGCGTGGCCTCCGAATTTGACAACGCCAGCCTCTGAGCAGGGCGATTCCATGTCAGACCCATTGGCCGAAGCCATCGGCTTGGTTGGGTATGCTACCAATAACAACGGCATAGGTGGCATCATCAAATCCAGGGTGACCGACTTCCGGGTCGAAGAGATTGCAACACCGGTCCACCTTGACAACCGCGGCCGTTTCACGGTTGCGAAAATCACCCTGACCAATTGGGAAACGAACCGGTTTTGCAATCAACTCGCTGCGAAATTGAAGATCCCGCGCAACCGGATTTTCTTTGCAGGTACCAAAGACAAACGGGCGGTCACCTCGCAGCTCTTCGTGATCGACGCCCCGATGAACAAGGTGGCTGAAGTTGAGCTGCCCGATGTTGAAATCGAAGTGATGGGACGAACCCACCAAAAAATTGGGTTTGGAAACCACCGTGGGAATCGCTTCACCATCGTGGTACGAGGATGTTGCGACAAGGACGGCCATCCACTCAGCGAAGTGGAAGCCCTCGCTGAGGTCGAACGCATTCAGGCCGATATGGAAGCCTCGCTCGGCCCCCAGCGCTTTCCAAATTGGATCGGCCCCCAACGGTTTGGGTCAGGCCGACCGGTCACGCCGGTGGTCGGACGGCACGTGGTCATGGGTGACTGGAAAGAGGCCGTCATGGCCTACCTCTCGATGGAAGGGCCCAACGAAGAAGACGAAGCACGAGCCATCCGTCAGCGCATCCGAGAAGACGGCATCAGCCAAGCCTTGCTTGACGAACTGCCTCGGTGGATGGGTTTTGAGAGAAAAATGATGGAACATTTGCTGGCGAACCCCGAGGACCATGTGGGTGCTTTTCGAACGCTTCCCACCAACCTGCAGTTGATGACGGTGCATGCTCTGCAATCCATCGTGTTCAACAAATCCCTTCACCGACGTATCGAAGCCTCACTGCCGTTGGCCACGCCAGCCGTCGGTGATGTGGTGGGTCGTGTGGACGAGAAAGGTCAACTGGACATGAAATCATGCGTGAATGTTGAGGCGAGGACCCTTCCTCGCATCACTCGGAATTGCGACCTTGGGCGCTTGATGACCACCGGCCCGCTCCCCGGAGGCGATTACATGGAGGCTTTGGGCCAACCTGGAGAGGTTGAACAAAGCACGCTGATGGCCGAAGACCTTGCCGATGTCGATTGGAACATCGAAGCGATTCCTCGTTTGTCGACGACGGGCACACGACGTGGTTTGGTCGCTCAATTTGAGGAATTTTCGGTTGACACCGTGCCCATTGCAGATGCACGTACCATGGGGGCCCGCTGGGAAGATGGACCCGGCGAAGGGGATCGCTGGCATCCCGAAGGAGCCTGTGTACGGTTCCGATTCACCCTCAGTTCTGGCAGCTACGCCACCGTGCTTCTTCGTGAATTTATTCAAGGCCCGCTCGCCAACATGTGAGCGAAACGGCAGGAAAAGAACAGCGTGACGAGGCGGTGGTACCGTTCTCGTGTTCAGATGAGGCCCATGGAGAGGACTTCGATTTCACCGACGCCGTGAATCTCAGCCATTTGGGCTTCAAAAGCATCAGCCAGGCCTTCACCATCGTTCATCTTGACGTGAACTTGAACGAACTTGAGGCCGAAGGCCAACGGCTTCGTCTCGATGGCCTGAATGTCGTAGTCATCGTTTCGCAGAGAGCCAATGGCCTCAGCGATGGCGTCCGTATCAACATCTTCAAGATTGGAATCAGGATTCACTTTGTATGTCATAACAACCATGCCCATGATATCACCTCAGGGTCCGACAAAGCCGCAGTTGGGGCATTTGTAGAGCACGCCTTGGTTGCGCACTCGAGGGCTTCGTCCAATCGGGTTGAAGCAACCGGGACACGGGAACGTGGTTGAGCCTTCTTCAGCCAGTGGAATGCCAGAGGATGTACAGACGCTTGCTCGTTCACTCATGTGGATGCCTCGCAACGCTTCTGCCCAAGGCCTCCCCCTCTTTATGGTTGCGTGAGTCTCAGCCACGCCGTGAAGTCTCAAAACGTTGCACGACAGTCAATCGTCCATGCTTTCCGGTGCTGACGACCAGAGCCCCGTCTCGTGAACGGCACCACCCTGATTCCAGTCGGACCACATCCCCCACACACACCGATTCGATTTGGCCGCCCCAAAGCACCAAGCCCACCAGTCCGGTTTCGTCGCGTCCACATGCAGCTGCGACGTGCCCGGTGTATGACGGTGAAGCGATCAACCGTTTTGGATAAATACGGAGCACCACCATTTCGAGATGGCGAACGGGAGTGTTTGGTCGCAGGTTTTCGATGCAATTCGCCGGTGTTGGCCAGGCAAGTCGGGAAAGGGGTTTCATGACCCCCGAACATCACCTCAAGGTTCTTCAAACCCATCGTCGGTTTGCTTTTTTCGAACAGTAAACGTTGTGGCCATGGGTTCCACGTCGTCTTCAAGGTCAGCACCGCCCAAGACTTTGTCCAATTCACGTTCGTAGCGTTCACGGATGGTGGCTTTTGGAGCCTTCCACGGCGTGTGGTTTTTGCAAACAAGGTACACCTCAGAAGAAGAATTTCGAGAAGCATCGGGCGAAAACCGTCGCACGCTCGAGAAGTGAGGTTTGACGGCTGAAATCAATTCATCCACGCCAATGCCTTGGAACAGTTTGGTCGTGAAAGCCCCGCCTTTCTTGAGCAACGGCAATGAAAAGTCCATGACGTCGGCGACGAGGGTCATGGCAACGGACTGGTCCATATCCCACTTTCCAGTGATGTCGGGTGAAATGTCTGAAACGATTACGTTGAGGAGTTCGCCATCCAACTCACCCAGGATCCGTTCTTGCGTGACGGGGTCGGTGATGTCGCCGGTGAGCAACACGGCTCCTTCGACCGGAGCACACGGTTGAAGGTCAACGCCGACGACACGACCGTGTTGGCCAGCAAGTTCAACAGCCACTTGAGCCCAACCACCTGGGTGGCAACCGACATCCAGGACGAAATCACCGTCCCGAATGAGTGTAAATCGTTCTTGGATTTGTTTGAGTTTGAAGGCAGAGCGGGCCCGATACCCGCTTGCTTTGGCTTGCCGCCGCCAAGAATCACGCTTATGATTCTCAACCCAATGGTCAGCCATCACCTTACCTCCATTCAATCCTGCCTGCCTCGCCCTCATCAATCCTTTTCTTCCGTACCGGGCAAAGCAAGCAATCAAGGGACCCCACAGCGTGGAACGGACGTGAGCAGATTTGGCCGGCGAGCGAACGGACGTGTGGCCCTCACCGTCATCAGCCTCCTCATCCTTGTTTTTGTTCCGGTCCAAGGGAAGGTGGTCAGTCTGGAAACCGACTTTGCTTCCCCCGTTTCAACGGGAATCGGCGGGCGCACGATGCTGGTGGAGGAAATCACGGCAACATGGTGCCCCTCCTGCGCCGAAATCGACCCAGAACTCATGATGGTGGCCGACAGCCACGGTTCTCGTATCGGTTTAATCGCGCTGCATCCAACGGGCCTTGCAGAGAAAGATGCCTTTGAACCGCCAGCAAGTCAGCATCGGATTGACCGCCTCCGTCTTAGCCAACCTTCGCTGGGCAACTCAACCCCGACCTTCCTGGTCGAGGGGGGCGAACCCCGGGTGGGTTACGACGCCTGGGCGGAGGTTCAGCGCGATATTTTGAACACGGAACTTGCCCGCCAACAGGTGACTGAATTGGCCTTTGAGGTGGAACGAACGGACACCGGATACAGGGCCAGTGTTACGCACGCCAACCTGCTTCGCAGCAACGGCACGCAATTGACGTTCCTTGTCCTTGAACACGGAAAAGAAATGCCATCTGGAGCCATCAACCCCGGAGAAGACATCAGGGATCGTGTGTTGATTGGGGTTGCAGAATGCCATGTTGAATCAGCCAACATCACCACAACCATCGGATTGTTGAATGCCTCAGTAGCCTCGGGATGCACGGATTCGTTTTCCGTCGAATTTGAGGCCTTGACCTCATGGAGTGTGTTGCTCATTCACGAACCGACCGCTGACAACATTGAGCAAGGTCAACGGGTGAGCACCTTTGGTGCAGTTGAACTCGCTCACCGCGACCGAGCCAGCGAGCAGGACAGCGGTTCGTTTGCTGGAACCGTGTTGGTAGCGGCGTCCGTTCTGCTTGGCATGGCATCTCTTGCACGTAAAAAGTAACAAAATTACTGATTTCTCCGTATTTTGGAGTGAAAGCGGAAAAATTTCCCGAATTCCGTCATTTCTCTTCACATGAAGACCAAGGATTGATAAACGGCTAAGCCAATGTATTACCATGACAAAAACATGGGAGGACGTCACTTGGGAAGCAGAGACACCCCACAAAGAGTGGGTGGTGGAATACTACGCCAAAGTCGGTAACGAAACGACCCATCATCTCTCCGTATTGCAAGGTGAAACGATGGAGGAAGTCCAGCGCCACCTCATGGGAGAACTTCGCCTGACCTACAGAGAAGCGGCCGAGATTGAGGTCACCGTACTCCGCATGGAAGTCATCGAAACCGAGCCAAACGCCGCTCTCTTTACGGGTGCATTCACGCCTTGATCATGCGATTTCACGATACACCAATTCGATGTATTGCTTGTCTTCAAGAATGAGGTTTTCAAAATCATCTACTTCTTGACGTTGACTTGAATCGACCACGACCTGGTTGTTTTCGTTGTAGGAATAGGTGTTGACGTACATGAGGAATTCATGGTTCTCGTCGACCCGGTGCTCATCAAATCCAGAGGCGTCCATGTGTTTTCCCCAGATGTCAAAGAAGGCTTCCAACGGAGCTTCCACCCCCGCCTGTTCAAATTCGGCATGGATTTTACCGTCGGCAGAATGAGTGTGAAGCGGGCGCATTGAACAATCGCCGTCGTTCAAGCCCACGTCATCTGGAATCTCGACATTCTCGCCCAGCACGGAGATTTTGACGATGGGATGGTAGTGCTCGGCAACGCCGGAACCGTGGCCGCCAATACAATCGTTGGCAATCGCGTGGCGTTTTTCAGCCGTGTTGAAGGGTGGTTCGCCATCGCTTTGCCCGAGCAAGACGCCCATAGCAGCCAACGCCGAAAACGTCACAATCAACCAAAACAGTGTTTCTTTGTTCATGGCCCTCACGCCTTTGTTTCAACGATAGTATCGTCCTTCCAGAGGCCTTGATCGTGCATCTGGGAGGCTTTCCAGAACCCGAACAATGCCACAACGTTCGCGATGTGGGCCATGGTACAAAACTGGCAAATCTTCCCCATTTGAACCTCATAGGAAACCAACAGCGCAATCACCAAG
>JALRLQ010000036.1 GCA_023254365.1 Candidatus Poseidonia sp.
GGTACATCTTGAGCATCATCTGCGTTGGTGTGATGGCTGCGGGCCATGGAATGTTGGACAAGTCGAACTCCATGAGAATCCGACTTTCGCCTGTGCCCACGCTGTTGGTACCGAGCACCATGCTGCTGGCCGAGCCCTTGTTCACCGTCGAATTGGAATCAATCTCAACATCGGGTACCGAAGGAAGCAGGCCGGTTTCATCAAAGATGGAACCTCGAGACAGGTTCAGCGTGTGGTTGCCGTTGCCGTCGTCGGAGCCTTGATCCTCTGGATTTCGGTATTTGTTGATGGCGGACCATTCGCCGATTCGGTCGTCTTGGTCTGCACGAACACGCCAGTACACCCATTCATCGCCCTTGGAGTGGTTCTCCACGGTCAAGGTAAGTGTTGAGGGGTCAAACGAGAGGTTCTCGTAGTCGCCGTCCACCAGTTCTGGCGAGCCGTAACACTCGAGTCCGTCCACCATGCGGTCGTCCAGCGCAGCGCAGGCAACCCAGCGAGTTTGGTTCGTGTAGGAGGCTGACCAGTTGAAATCGGACTCGTTCTGGCCCGATGGCCGAGGCTTCGTCGTGTCCCAGAGGGTTGCACCGTCGACCGGGTTGAGGTTGGTGGGTGAGGCAGCGACCCATCCGGTGTTGAGGGCGTAAGTGAGGTTCAATCTTGGACGGAGGCTGATGCTGGTGGCTTCGCTGCTGGCAAATTGGAGACGGCCAGGGGCACCATCGACATCCTCGGGCTGAATGATCACATCAAGCGTGCTCTGACCCGAGGCCAGTGCATGTTGAAGCAGTGCCGTGACGTTGAAGGAAACAGCACCCGTTGAGTTTACCCACTGGCCTTCGTTGAAGGGCACGTCGGAATCCGCCGAGTGGTACGCACCTGTACCAAGCCACGAAGTGGTGTTGCCGGCGGGGTAGGCCCACGAAGAGGATTCAGACCATGAGGAACTCATGGCTGATACGGTGACGAAGGTGCTCTGGTAAGCCGTCACCACGTTCATGTCGAGGCTCGCATCAAGCACTTCGTAGGTCGAAGGCATGGGCAGGTTGGAGAAATCAAAGGAAATCAACGTCGAGGTTCGAAGATTGGTGTTGCTGGTCGAGATTTGACTCAAACCGGCGTACAATGCTGAATTGCTGCCTTGGTTGGACTGCGTGTTCCCGCTGTCCAAATAGGTGTCTTGCGTGACGGCAGGGTAAGCGAGGGAGGGCACGAAGGCGCCTTCTTGGATGGACAGCGAAGCATGCGTTGCATCAATTTCTTCGCCCAGGTCGTTGGGGAGATAGAAATTCGTGGAGGTGCTACGAGGACCGAGCATGCCGTTGTTCACGGGTTGGACCATCCAACGGATCTCTTGAGCAAAGTTCAGTTCACCAAGCGGGGTGAAGGTGAGGTTCTGAAGGTCAAACGAGGTGGTGTTGACTCGGGAATCGTAGACGTACAATCCAGCCATGTCGTTGTTGGCATCGGCCTGCAAGAACACTCGCCATGCCGTTGCGGGGGTTGTGCTGCTGTACGTCCATCCAAACGTGGGGGTTCGGTCGGCCATCAGGGCATGCGAAGAGGTGTCCCAAACGATGGCCCCGTTGGTCGGCCCGGTGTTGACACCACTCACGGTTGGCGTAGCGACCACGCCATCTTCCCAGGTGAGCGTGAGGTACGGTCGTTCAGAAGCGCTTCCTTCGGTGGAGGTGAAGGTGATCAAATCCGTCGTGAGGTCGGACGTGTAGAGCATGATCGACACGTGATTTTGTCCGTTGGCAAGCGCCGCTTGCACGGCTTCGGTGATGTCAAAGGACATCCAATCGTCGCTGACGCTGTCCACCAAGTCAACAAAGCCACCAATGTCGGTGCCAATAGCACGGCCACCGCGGGCCGACCAGTTGTTCACGCCGTCGTAGGTCGTGGCGTTGGCAGAAGATGTCCAACTTTGCAGCACGGGACGGGCGGCGACGGGTTCGCCGGTTACCGAGCCGTATTCTGAGAAAACGTTCAATTCGGCATCCGTTACGCGCGCCCCAGAGGGTTGGGGAATATCGCTGAGAGGGATTCGCAAAAGCGCAGCTGCCTGGTAGCCGCTCGAGGTTTCACCAACGCTCAAGGTCGTGTCGTTTTCATGGGTTGAATCCGACCCGGTGCCGTTCTCGATGACGAAGGTATCCGTCAGGTGGGGGATGTTGAGGGCTGGCAGAGCACCGTGGTGTTCAATGTCCACCGAGGCTTTGGTGCTGTTGTACACCACCGTGGTCAAATCCGGAAGGAGGAAATGGAAGGTGTTGGACCAGTTACCGATTTGGTTGGTGGATGAAATGGCTCGCACGCGCCAATACCAGGTCTCACCGGTATCAAGTTCGGTGGAAGGGGTGAACGTGGAGTTGGTCAAATCAAAACCAGCATCGTTCCACGACGCATAGGTTTCTGCGTCCACGGAAGCAAAATCAGATTGTTTGTCAAGTTGAACCAAATACCCTGCAATGGACATGCTGCCACTGAAGTTCCAATGCAATTCAGGTTGGGTGATGGGTGTGAGGTCGACACCAGTTCCAACGGACCATGAACCGTTGAGTGGGGTGACCGGTGTTGGATTGTTGGGGACGGCATCGGACCCGGGAACATACACAAACGTCAGTTCGGGACGGTTGGCAGCGGAGTCCTCTGCGGTGCTGAAGTAGGCCGTTCGGGAACCACCAGAACCCACGCCAAGCATGCCGACAATGAAGTCAACACGGCGGTCTTCCCGCATGGCGTTTTGAATCGCCAACGTCACGTTCCAGTCAATCGAATCTCCTTCGCTGTAGGATGAACCGATGGACACACTGTCGAGCAGTGAACTGCGCTCGCTGCCCTTGGCACCGGCAGTGTCCCAAGCATTCGAACCGTCATAACTTGACCACGTGGCGTCTTCAGCGTTCCAATCGTTTTCCGTGCTTTCCCATACCGCAATGGTGGGGCTACCAAACGTGCTCGAGGTCAAGGTCATCTTGAGATGCGCCGATTCAACAGCGTATCCGTTCGGCAGGAGATTGGAAACCAGATTGCACCCCATCAAGGCGGTGATCTCTCCAAAGGCGTTGTAGTCAACCGTCATCTCCGAGTCGCCGTCGAAATTGTCGTTGGGCGAAGAACTGTCGATGTAGGTGTCCATACAGGCCGGGTACTGGTTGTCGATCGAACCGTTGCCGTGTCGAAGGCGGAATTCGTAACGGTCTCCGCCCAACCACGTGCTTTGAAGCTGGGAGACCAGGAAACTGGAACTCACCCAAGACCCGTAATGACCGTCGCTGTCAACCGTAGCCATGCGCCAGAAGTACATGTTTCCAACTTCCAAGGTGTTCGCACCCGTCATGTTGAGGATACCGTCGCTGGGAGCGAAGTCGTTGTCCACGCGAGTGTCGACCCGCATCTGGCGAAGACGGAAGTCCTCATCCTTTGCAAGTTCAAACAGAATCTCGTCGCCAGAAGCGGGAGCCGTCCAGTTCAGGGAAGGTTGGGTGTTGCCCGAGAGGTTGTGGCCCGTCTGGTTCCAAATCGCCAAACCGTCGGCCGGGGCCGTGAGGTTGACCGAAGCAGGTGGCGTTCCACTTCCCCATTCGTAGGTGATGGTAAACGTCGGAGCATCGCTGCCAGATGCAGCCTCGGCCGAGTGGAAGATGATGCCTTCGCCGTTGGTGTAGGATTCAAACTTTCCACGCACAGCAATGAGCAAATCAAGCGGGTCGTCGTCTCCGCCATCGAGGTAGTTTTGCACGGCATGGTCCATGTCGAAGGTGAAGGTGTTGCTCGTTTGGTTGCCGTTCGCAAGAGCGATGGTGGCCGTTCCGTTTGATCGGCCGCCGTCGTACCATTGCACGCCGCTGGACGACATGACGTTCCAGGTGATTTGGTCTTCCACCCACAGGCCCGATTCTTCCATGCCGTGGACGGACACCACCGGGTCACCGGTGTAGGATGAGCGAGTCAGTTCAAGTTCGGCGTTGAGGATGGTGAGGTTGTCGTGAAGGCCAAGTTGGTTGAGCGAGGTTCGGAGGTGAATCAAACGTTCCTTCGACGAGGTCATGCTGGACTCAAGGGTTGCTTCGTCGCCGTAGGTGATGGTTTTGCTGACTTCGTTGACGGTCGCGTCTTGGATGAAATCATGCTCAAGACCGGTGTCGGTTGGACTGAAGGTCATCGTTGCCGTTCCATCACCGTTGTCAACAACATCGAGGGTGGGGAGCAAAAACGAAGTCTGCTCCCAAGGACCCCACTGGTCGTTGGCGTCGATTGAACGAACACGCATGTGCATCGTCGTCCCGTTGAGCAACGCCAAGGAAGCAGGGAGCGTGTAGGAACCTGTGGTCCCGGTCGAGGAAAAGGACGACCACAGCGTTGAGAAATGCCAGTCTTTATCGGTGGAGGAACGCCAATCCTCGGCGTTGCTCAATTGCATTTCGACATCGGTACCGGTGTTGGAGGCATAGGTCAACGAAGGGGTCGTGACCGGCGTGAGGAGGAAATCGCTTTCCATCCAAGGCGCTCCGTCGTCGATGGGAAGATCGGGGCTCACCGTTCCACCGGAGGTGGCCGCTCCACTCGAGGTGTCGAGCACCAAGGCAGGATGGCGAGAGGAGTTCGTGGATTCCGAAAGGTCACAGTCGTAGGTGGCTCCGAAAGACGACACAACAACGGACAGGTAATTGCTGTTGGAACGCGCAGCCGATTGTGCCAACGACGTGACGTTGAGGGAAAGCGTTCCGTTGGAAGTGAGTTCAACCGGTGGCTCCCACGCACCTCGGTCAGCGTCGCCGTCTGCGCCCAACGTGGCCCATGGAGCGTTGTTGGCATAGGCCAGCCAATTGGCAAAGGAACCGTTCCACATGCGGTTCATTTCGGCAACATACGCCACCATTCGGGTGGTACCGATATCATCGGTCGTACAGTAGAGGTCGATGCTCGCTTCGTGGATGGTGTCGCTGGAGGTGTAGTTCATTGGAAACCGTAGCAACAACCTCGATTCGCTCAACGCTCCCTCGGCCAGCGTCCCTGTGGCCGACGTGTTGTGCGTTGTGGTCGCATCGCCTGCTGTGATGTAGGTGTCAGCGTGAACGGCGTGCGAGGACACCACGCGCTGGACATTGGTTTCCTCGTCCAATGCCGACCAGCCTTCCATCGTGTCAGGGAGGGCCATGTCGGCGAAGAGAAACATGATGACAATCAAAAGTGCAGATGCTCGCGGACGATTGAGAGATAGGCTACGCATGGGACTCATCCCTTACAGCACTCCCCATTATAGGGACTTTTCCCTCAAGCGGCATGAATACGAGGCTCTGCACGCGTGTTTTTGCAACCAATGCTCGCGTTGGTTCGCGTGCGAATGTTGAAGGAGGCTCGTCAATGAGGGGCAAGAGCATGAGCGAACTTTGGGTTGAGAAACACCGACCTCAATCGGTCGCTCAAATCAAAGGACAAGCAGCGGTTGTTCAGCGCTTGGGCACCTATGCAGGCAGCAAGAACTTCCCGCATCTGCTGTTCGCTGGCCCTCCTGGAACCGGAAAGACGACCGCTGCCATGGCGCTCACAAAGGATATTTTTGGCGAAGCCTTCCGGCAAAACCTTCTCGAAATGAACGCCTCGGATGAACGGAAATTGGAAAGCATTCGAACCAAAGTCAAGCAGTTCGCACGAACTCAACCCTACGGCGGAGCGGCGTTCAAAATCATCTTCCTCGACGAAGCCGATGCCCTCACGCACGACGCTCAAGGAGCCCTTCGTCGCATCATGGAACAATACGCCGAAACCTGCCGCTTCATCCTCTCCTGCAATTACTCGTCAAAGATCATTGAACCCATTCAATCCCGCTGTGCTGTCTTCCGATTTCGCCCGCTGGCAGATGCTGATGTCGCCTCACAAGTCGTCCACGTGGCGGAGGTTGAAGGTTTAACCTTGGACGACGGTGCTGTGGAAGCCCTCACCCGAATCTCCCAAGGCGATTTGCGAAAAGCCCTCACGGCGCTGCAAGTAGCGGCAGCGCTCAACACGACGGTCTCCAGAGAATTGGTTTACGAGACCTCTGCCACGGCACCGCCCGAAGCTCTTCACCAATACCTGATGGCGTGCAGGGATGACGGATTTCATGTTGCCCGTCGTCGACTCCGGGACCTGCTCGACCAGTTTGGATTGGCGGGTACGGATTTTGTCAATCAACTCCATCGCGAACTGTACAGTGCTGATTTCCTCGATGAACCCTCAAAACTGACACTCACCGAATGGATGGCTGAAATTGACTATCGTTTGGTTGAAGGCGGTGGAGAACAAATTCAACTCGATGCGCTCACGGCACAAATTGTCAATTTGTTGAAGTGAATTTCACTTTCACTTTTCATTGAAGCCTCAAGAAAACCAAGGTCAATGACAACCCCTTCCCAGGACCATGCAAACCTGGAAGATACGCCTTGGTGACGCCCTGTGTTGGACCGTCTTCGCCCCGCTTGTTCGTGCAAAGCGGCACCACATGCAACAACGGCGCCTCGTTGAATTCCATGACAAACAGCGCATCGATGCGTTGCTCTCGGAGATCGTTGCCAGGTACGGGGACCTACTCGCCTGAACCCTCTGGCGGATTGATGGTGAAGGTCCATTCGTAGACCCGGGTGTTGACCCAAGGGTCACCGTTCTCGGTGATTTCCACCGTGATGGAGTGCGTGCCAACAGCCAAGGACTCGCCAAGCGGGATGGCAAAAGGTTGGTCGAGGTCTGCGTGTGGTAGCAGGATAGGCGCCGATTTGTTGTTGGCTGTGCGCCAAGCACCGACTTCATCTTTGTACAGTGTCCAGAACGTCGAATTGGCATCGATGGAGGTCGCTGTCCCGAGGAATTCGTGGACCACGGTCACTTCCGCACCCGTTTCATCAACGTTGTCAGCCAAGCCAAACAGCAGCCAAGCCGACCCGGGGAGGTATTCGCCCTCTTCAAGGGTCCACGCAACCCCGCCGCCCTTGACGTCGTCAGCGTAGGTGAAGGTGCCGTCATGGTTCACGGCAATTCCCCAGTCCTGGGCAAGTTGAGGGGCAACAATGTCACCAAACGGAGGATTCACGACCAAAAAGGAAAGCGAGAGGAAGGTAAAGGTGTAGAGGAAGAAGGCTTTGAACCAGGTTCCTTTGGTGTAGTGCTCCTTGAACCGTTCCGGCATCACCGTCCGGTGAATTTGGGGGATGAGAATCATCATCGTCAGCGGAAGCAGGTAGAGCACGTCGGTCTTGTCGAGCGTGGTGGACGGCATCAGCACATAGCGCATCAACATCGTGACCACGAAGGCGTAAACGATGACCAACCACATCGAAGCCGTGTCCGCTTTCTCTTTCTTTGCATACTTGACAGGGTCGAACGGCTCAATGCCCAAGTCAGCACCGGAGCGACGTTTTTTCTTCTCCTCCCCTTTGGCCCCCTCACGCTTTTTGCGCTCGGCTTGCGCCGCCGCCATGGCCGTTTTGAGGTCCACCATACCCAAAGCGGAACCGAGCAAGTGTTAGAACACTACGGTGGCCAATTCACCAATTTCTTCACATCAAGAACAAGAGGCCTTGGCCGATTTGTTCAAAGAGGGAAGGGCTCACCCACGGGACAGGCCGGGGTGGCGTAGTTGGTAGCGCGTCGGACTCATAGGGCAGCCTTCAAGGCGATCGTATGACGTGCAAAGCCCCTTGTGGTGTCTGAGACATCCGAAGGTCGCGGGTTCGAGCCCCGCTCCCGGCACCTAACGAGACCTCCCAAGTGAACACTATAAGCAAGTGATTGAACCGGCAAATCGAGCATCATGGCCCAACATTTGCTTCGCATGGAAAACATCCAACGCCATTACGAAACACCAGCAGGGGTCGTGAAGGCCCTCGACGGAGTCAATTTCACCGTTCACGAGGGCGAGCGGGTGATCCTCTTGGGACCTTCTGGCTCTGGAAAAACCACGCTGCTCAACTGCCTTTCGGCTCTCGACAGCCCCACCGGTGGCTCCTACACCTTCCAAGGCAACGAGGTTCCACGCAACGCATCAGAGAAGATGACGGCGTTTCGTCGTGAAAACATCGGCTATGTTTTCCAATTCTTCAACCTCCTTCAAGATTTGACCGTGCTTGAAAACATTCTGCTGATTCAAGAACTGGCCGGCAAGAAAGACCCCGGGCGCGCCAAAGAACTGCTCGGACTCGTGGGGCTTGATGCAGAAGTGGACAGATTCCCCGGCGAAATCAGCGGGGGTCAGCAACAGCGCGTGGCCATCGCACGAAGCATTGCCAAGCGACCAACCCTGTTGCTGGGCGATGAGTTGACAGGAAATCTCGATACGGAGACGTCCAACAAAGTCATGGAAGCCTTGGTCAGTGCGTGCAAGCAAGAAAACATCACCTCGGTGTTCGTCACCCACGACGAGGGCCTGGTGAAGTACGCCACCCGTGTGATTCGAATCGACAGCGGAAAAATCGTTTCCGACGAATCAACAGGGAACGACGAAGAGGCTTGAGGTGAGGTCGTGTCCGCACTCCTCAACAAACGACTGGCACGAAGTCTTTGGCGCACGAAGGTACGCCTGTTGGCCGTCGTGCTGATGGTTTCGGTGGGCGTGTTTGCTGGCATCACCTTTGGGGGGTACTCACACAACGTTGAGGGCATGTACGAGACCCTTCAAGCGGATGATGAAGAAGGCGCCAACTTGGCTGATTTGTGGATTGACAACCGTAGTGCTTCGTGGTCCGTTGACCAAGTGAGCACGTTCTGTACGTCCCTCAAGACATCGTGGCCAACCGACATCGCCCCGCTCGATTCTTGCGAGGGCAGAACCATCGTTCAAGGTACGATGTTCCACACCAACGAAACGGGAACCCACATCATCAACTCCATGTGGCACGGCATCCCCGACGATGCCAACGCCGACAAGATTTGGATGCCTGAGGGGCACACGGAAGGCCGAGTGGCTTCAAGCGCTGATGAAATCGTCATCGATGCTCACGTTGTGGAAGCGCTTGACCTGTCGCTTGGTGACACCGTGACCATCGGCGCAGGAAGTGCATCTGCAGGGTTTACCATCGTTGGAATTGGCTATCATCCACTTCACGTGTTCATGGCTCCCGAGGGCTCACTGTTCCCACCGGAAGCTGGCAAGTACGTCGTGGGCTATGTTTCCGACAGCGGCATGGCGCGCTTGACCAACGCTTCTCTCGGCGACAGCAACACCCTTCTGTTGGATGTGGAAGGCACACCCTCCTATGACTTCCCTGATACCGAAGCCTACGAAGGCGATGAAATCGACGCTGTCAAAGCCCTCGTATCTGATGCGATGGACATCGCTGAGATGGACGGCCGCATCCGGGACAGAGGACAAAATGAGCCGGTTGAAATCATGCGTCAGGACCTTGAAAGTGCAAAACGGTCCAGTGTCCCTTTCACCGTCATGATCGCCGCCATCGCTTCCATCACCATCGTCTTGAGTCTGCAACGCTTGGTGCAGAGCCAAGCCAAAGAAATCGCCGTTCTTCGCACGCTTGGGGTCAACCGGACCTCGTTGATGATGGGGTACCTCATCGCACCCCTCGTCATCGGCGCCGTTGGATGTCTTGCGGGTGCCCTGATGGGGCCATGGGGCGTCAACGGGATGCTGAATTTCTACGAAGGCATCGTTGGACTGCCCATCACCGAACGGGAGATTCCGCTCGCTCTGTATGCCAACATCATGCTCCCGACGATGACGGTGGTCTTCCTTTCCGGGGCGTTCCCCGCTTGGAAATCGAGCCGGCTCGACCCGCTTGAAGTGTTGAGCGGTCAGAACCAAGTTCGCGTCGGCTCAAACCTCCTTCGCCGCCTCACGGCGTGGATGCCCACCACCCTGGGCCTTTCCGTACGGTCCAGCGTTCGTAAGCCGATTCGCCTGACGATGACCTTCCTCGCCGTTGGTATTTCCTTGATGCTTTTTGGCTCGGTTCAAATGATGTCCGCCGGCCTCCAAGACACCATCGTTGGTGGACTGGAGGACCAGCAGACATGGGATGCCCAAGTGTACGTTTCCGAAGGTGGTGAAGACGCGGTCATCGCCTGGGCAGAAGCCCGCGGGGCCAACCATGAATCCCTCATCGAGATGCCGTTGGGTTCGGTGGACGATGCTGAAGGTCTGGAACGGGTGTTTACCTTGGTGGGTTTTGACGCCTACGATTCGGGCATGCGAAGCGTCAACATCATCAAAGGAGCGTCTCCGAAGCCTGCATCAAGCGTCGTTCAAGTCATGATGGACGAAGGAGCCGTGGCGTTCCTCGATTGGCAGATTGGGCAGCAACACACCGTGATGGTGAACGGTGCCGAGCAGGAGGTTGAGTTGGTCGGCATCACCCGCGGTGAATTGGCACGAACCATGTATTTCCTCCGAGCCGATTTGAGTCAATCGCTTGGTATCAACGCCACCTCGGTGTACCTCGAACTGCCTGAAGGTGTGACGGTGGACGAATCCTTGGCCGAGGTGTCGATGGGCTTGGTTGAACGACAAACGCTCATTGACGGCATGAACAGCCTCATTGAACAGCAAACGCAAATCTTCCAGGCCATGATGTATCTTGGACTCATGTTCACCATCGCCGTCATGTTCAACACGATGATCATGAACGTCGCCGAGCGAGACTTCGAGCTGGCAACCCTCCGCGTTCTTGGGGCCTCCACACGGAGCCTTGGGTTCATGCTTCTCTTCGAAAGTTTGCTCATCGGCATCATCGGCGGGATGGTCGGCGTGGCGTTTGCCTACGGCGGCGCCGTCGGTTTGGCCGCTTCTTTTTCCTCGTGGCAATTCTATGTCGCCATCGTCATCGTTCCAAGCGTTGCCTACGAGTTGATGGCTGGCGTCGTGCTGATCGCCGTGGCCATGACGCCCATCGGCATCTGGCGTCTGCGACGCATGGACTTGGTTGAGAAAGTCAAGGACCTCTCTCAGTGAAGCGATTCATTCATGGGGCGACTTCGCCACCCGTTGGCCATGGTGGAGGCACCGAAGGAAGGGCTTCGCATCACGGCCATGTTGAACAGTCACAACGGTGAAGTCGAGCACACCGGTCTTGTGTTGCCTCCTTCTGCCCCAAAGCACCTGACCCTGAAACTTGACAACGGTTACAACGTCAGTTTTCCGCTTGATGCGTTGGGTGAGTGGACTGAACTTGATGCACCGGCGCCAACGCAAGCACCGGAATTGACCTCTCCCACCCCCAACACCGATCTTCCGCGGATTCGCCTCATTCACACCGGAGGCACCATCGCCTCGAAAGTGGACTACGCCACCGGCGCTGTCGAGGCGCGATTTGAACCGGAAGAGTTGCTGGATGCGCTCCCTGAGTTGGCCAACATCGCTCAGCTCGATGCGGTGAAAATCGGCAACATGTTCAGCGACGACATCCGTCCTCAGCACTGGAACATCATGGCGAAGGCGTGTTCGCAAGCCTTTGAGGACGGTTGCAGAGGCGTCGTCATCGCGCATGGAACCGACACCCTCCACGTCACGTCCGCCGCCCTCAATTTTGCCTTCGCCGGAAAGGGACACCGCACCTCAGGCCCCATCGCTATGGTGGGTTCACAGCGCTCAAGTGACCGAGGCTCTTCGGATGCTTCGGAGAATTTGCTCGCCGCCGTCCAATGGGCGGCGCACGGCCCAGCGCCGACGGGCAACGACGGCGACAACGTCGTGGTCGTGATGCACGACACCTCAAGCGACGGGGTGATGGCCATCCATTCCGGATTGGGTGTTCGTAAGATGCATTCGTCTCGTCGTGACGCGTTCAGATCGGTCAATGCTCAACCGCTGGCACGACTCACGCTCACACCATCAGGGTTTGAAACGGCGCTCTTGCCTTGGTACGAGGCCGCCCTAAAGGACGATGCGAACCGCCCTGTGAGCCATCAGCCAGCCGGTTTTGAAACCGGCCAACGGATTGCACAATTCATCGCCGGGCCTTGGCTTCACGCTGAGCACATTGAAGCGGTGGTGAACACAGGCGTTCAAGGCGTGATCATTCACGGAACCGGTTTGGGTCACCTTCCCATCGACGACCCACAAAACGACGCCCCTGAAAACCAACACCTTTGGCGCTGCCTGGTGCGATGTGTGAATCGAGAACTTCCTGTGGTGATTGTCAACCAGTGCATTCACGGCCCCGTTGACATGAATGTCTATTCCAAGGGACGCAACCAACAGTCCATGGGTATGCTCGGACACGGCATCAGTTCAACCCCCGAGGCCACCGTGGCCAAGTTGCACTGGGTGCTGTCGCAGAACATGGACGTTGCACAGGCCATGCAAGCGAACCTTTGTGGAGAACACCGCGAGGTCCTCTTGGAGTAGGCGTTTGAATCAAGAACCGAGAAGGAGTGGATGAAACATGGAAGGAAACGCTGGCCATCGCCTTGAAGACCTTCGCTCCAAGCGGGAGGCAGCCCGTATGGGAGGGGGTCTCAAGCGACAGGAAGCCATCCGTTCCAGCGGTCGTGGTACCGCTCGAGACCGCATCAGCATGTTGCTTGACGAGGATTCGTTCCTTGAACTGGACACCTTTGTGACCCACCGAACCGATGACCACAACATGTTCCTCCACCAGACCCTTGGGGACGGTGTCGTGGCCGGCCAAGGTACCATCGAGGGGCGGCGAGTCTACTGCTTTGCTCAAGACTTCAGCGTTCACGGTGGAAGTATGGGCGAAATGCACGCACTGAAAATCGCCAAGGTTGTTGAGATGGCCGAGCGAGCCAAGGCCCCGTTGATTTGCATGTGGGACGGCGGAGGTCAGCGCGCCCAAGACGGGGTCAACGCCCTTGCCGGAACGGGAGAAATGCTCGACCGTTTGGTGCAGTGCAGTGGCCGTATTCCGATGATCAGCCTGGTGTTGGGCCCGGTGGTCGGCGTCTCCGCGTTGGCTGCCTCTCTGTCAGACTTCACGATTCTCGGAGAGGAACACGGTCAACTCTTCCTGTCCTCGCCCCTCGAAACCCCCGAGGTCATCAGCGGTGAAGTGGATGCGGCCGGCTTGGGTGGAGCCAACCTGCATGCTTCTCGCTCCGGCATCGCTTCGCTCATCGCCGAGGACGAGGAAGATGCCTGTGAACTCGCCGCCACGGTGCTGTCTTATCTGCCCGACCACAACATGGCCGACCCACCAACGGTGCCAAGCGGCGACCCGGTGGACCGGCTCAACGAAACACTGCAAGACATCGTCCCGGACAATCCCAACAAGCCTTACGACATGGTCAGCGTGGTCGAAGAGGTCGTTGACGACGGGATTTTTGTGGAACTCTTCCCCTCCTACGCCGACAACATCATCATCGGTTTTGCACGCATGAACGGCAACACCGTCGGCGTGGTCGGCAATCAACCCAAGGTGTTGGCAGGCTGCTTGGACATCGACGCCTCCATCAAAGCCGCACGATTCATTCGAACCTGCGATGCGTTCAACATTCCCTTGCTGACGTTTGAGGACGTCCCAGGCTTCCTACCTGGTGTTGTCCAAGAATGGGGGGGCATCATTCGCCATGGTGCAAAACTCCTGTTCGCCTACGCAGAAGCCACCGTGCCAAAGCTCACGCTGGTGACCCGCAAAGCCTACGGAGGCGCCTACCTCGCCATGTCGTGCAAACACTTGCAAAGCGATTACAACGTCGCCTGGCCGACCGCGGAATTGGCCGTGATGGGGGCCGAGGGGGCTGTGAACATCATCCACCGACGCGAGATTCAAGCCGCACCCGATGGCGAGAAAGAAAACGTCCGTTTGCAACTTGTTGACGAATACAAGGCCAAATTTGGCGACCCCTATGTTGCCGCACGAAACGGATGGCTTGACGATGTTATCGAACCACAGGAAAGCCGTTTGCGACTGTGTCGAGCATTGAACATTCTCAAGACCAAACGTGAATGGTCACCACCCAAAAAACACGGCAACATTCCGTTGTGATCACTTCAACCGGCTGGCTCGAGCTAACAGCCCTCCGCTACCCGACGCTTCGGAAGCCGGTGGTTCTTCCTCAAGAAGTTCCGTTGAAGAAACGGGAGGCGAAGACAAACGGGAGAGGATGAAAACGACGACACCCAAGAGTGCTACGGCAAGGATACCGAGCATGGCGAGGAGACCCACGCTCGAAGAGGATGTTTCCTCCGATTGGGTTTCTTCGCTGGGGGTGGAGCCACCTGCGTTTGGGTCAAACACAAGGTCGGCGATCACGCTTCGATCGAGTTCAAGATCGGTCACTTTGAGTTGAACGAAAAGCGATGTGTTGGACGTTTCTCCCAAGGAAATCAACGTCACGCACTGGTGGGAACCGGGGATGGTTTCAATGCAGGAATGGTTGGTTGCCACCAAGGCACCATCGATGGAGACCTCGGCGTTGGTGTTGGCCACACCGTCAACATCAACGATGTTCCACTGAATCGTGGCCGAAGAACCTCCGCTGATTCGCTCGATGGTCGAAATGGAAAGGAACGGAAGGTCACCGACTGGAGAAACCGTCAAACCGAACGAGAAGGTGTGACTTGACAATCCGTCGGTCACGTTGAGCCAAAGCCCATCAAAGACACCGTTCACATCGGTATCGGGCGTGATGGACATCGAGGCGTTTGTTTGGAGAACGCTGAGGCTGGGTGGAGTCCCTTCGAGGGTCCACGTGAGTGGGTCGCCGTCAACATCGTAGGCGAGGGCGTTCAAATCCAGGGTGAACGTGGTGTCCTCGTCCATCACCACATCTCCCGCCCACTGCGAGAGGTTGACCACCACGGGGTCGTTGACAGCGTTGACCACCACGGGGATGTCCACATCAACCGGTGGATTCGAGCCGTCGCTGGCCGTTGCACGCAGCACGGTTGCTCCGTTCTGGTTCTCAAGCGGTGTCAGCGTGATGTAGTGGTCATCGATGACGTATCGCACAGGGCCCTGTTCGCCTGTGGCTTGACCGCCCACGCGTATGAGCAGGGTTTCTCCTTCAGGGTCGCTGACCACCGTACTCAAATCAAAGACGACCGGGGCGCCATCTTCGTCCATTTCTTGAATGGGCACGGTGCCGTCCTTGACAACTTGGTCGTCCACCGGCGTTAACATCACACGAAGGCTGGTGTTGATTTCGTCGGCAACACCACCATCGCTTCGCATGTGGAGTTCAACACGACACTCGCCCAGCCATTCCTCTTCCAGCGCATGCCGTACGGTCAGGAATTGGCCAGATTCGTCAAGGAGGGCCGCAAAATGCGAAGCATCGGGGCCGGTCAAGGTGGCGTTCAAGGCACGGACCGCCTGTCCGTCAGGATCGACAGCCACGTCGCTGATGTTGAGGGTGGCTTCACCGTGCTGAGGAACATACACCGTGACCTGAGGATACAGCAATTCCACGGGTGTGTTGGTGCGTTGTACTGAAGCCCACATGGTGGACGGCGCCCCTTCGACCTCAACCGACATCCATGCCTTTTGCTGACCTGGCGCCACCGGCGCCATCGGATATTCGCAGCGTGCCGTGCCGTTGCTATCCAGCGCAGCAGCGGTCTGCCACGCTGCGTTGAGCCATCCACAGGACACATGAACATCCCATCCCGAGGGCAAGTCCGCAAAACCATCGCCGTTTCTCAACGCCCATTGCGCCTCGAGAACAAGGGTGTTTGAGGCGTTAAGTGGCTGAGACGTATCGTGGCTGAGGGAGACATTGGTCCATCGTAAAAACGCAGAGCGCTGCAGGTCTTCATCAACATACGCACTGCCATCGCTCACCGTTCGTGGCCCTTCGGGCCGGTTGAACGCCTCTCGAAACGAGGCGTGGTCTCCACGCAACACGGTGTCGAGGTAGGCCAATGAATGCTCAACGGCGAAGTTGATTTGTGCGCTTTGGCTCATGGTTGCATCGCCGTCGTTCTCGAAAATAGAACGGGTGTCTTGGAACTGGTAGTGGTCTGCACCCAACACATGCATCCATTGCCAAGACAAACCGCCGATGGCATCCACGCGCTCCATCGTCTCCTGAGAGGGGGCCACTTCGTCGACCGTTCCGGTCATGAACAGCGCCGTTCCCGGGGTGGAAAAGACGGGGTTCATGGCGATGTCTTCCCAAACAAAGTCTTCGTCGAGATCCTCGAAATCCATCGCCATACCAACCAGT
>JALRLQ010000037.1 GCA_023254365.1 Candidatus Poseidonia sp.
TCGCTGCCGAGAATGACCTGGCCGGTTTGATTCGAGTGAACAAGAACTACAACTGCGGGAAGATCGAAGGCAACGACTGCGTGCCCATTTTCAAGGGCACGGGCATTGACGCCATCACCGAAGCCAACGGCGGAAGCGTACCCTCAGAACTGCCGTTCATCGCCATGTCAAAAGACGCAGGCGAGATACTTGAGAGCCTCATCTTCAACGCCACGGGATCCACCGGTGTGCTCGAGATGATCATTGACGTCACCAACGACGAAGAGCGAACCATCTATGTCCCGTGCGGTGAAATCCGCGGTGAAAGTTCAGAGGTTGTCATTGTGGGCGGCCACCACGACACCGTCTACCACGGCCAAGGCGCCATTGACGACACCTCGGGCACCGCCAGCGTGCTCGAGATGGCTCGGCAAATGAGCGAAATCGTCAACGAAACGGGCAAGCCTGAGCGAACCCTGCGGTTCTGCACATGGGGTGGAGAAGAGGAAGGACTCTACGGCAGCAGAGCCTACGTGGAGGCCTTCCAGAACAGTTTGCGCAACAACCTGCGCCTCTACATCAACCTCGACATGAACCACGTTGATGCTGACTTTTCCAACCGTGGCAACAGCCTGACGTTGTTTGGCAACAACGCCGAGGACGTCGAGCACATCGCTCGTATCACCGAACTCTACCAGAACAAGCGAGACGAGGTTGCCGACCGCTACGACATCCGCATCTCCGTCCTCACGGGAGCCAAGGGAGCACCCGACGGTATGCCCTACAACTCCGACCACGGCCCCTTCGTCTACGATTTGGGCGGTAGCGAGCGTGGACGAGCCGTCGTATGTTACGGCAGCGGCAGTTGGGAATACCACACTTACCTCGACACGATGGATCGCTTCAACGAGGAATCCTTGGGCGTCTCGGTCACCATCTACGGGACCTACATGCGCTTCCTGGCCTATTCGGATTACTGAGCGAGGGGTTCAAAACACGAAGGCGGGTGGAAGGTTCATGGTCGCACCGAGCGCTTGGGCCTCGCACATTTTGGTGGATTCCAAAAGCGAAGCCATCCAAATCAAGGACAAGGTGGGCAAGCTCAAGGATTTCCAGAAACTGGCTCGAAAGAAGAGCACGTGTCCTTCAAGTCAAAAGGGCGGCGACCTCGGTTGGTTTCGCAAAGGACGCATGGTCAAGGAATTCGAAGACACCGTCTGGAACGCTCCATTGAACACCGTTTCTGCGCCGGTCAAGACCCAATTCGGTTACCACCTGATTTGGGTCCACGAGCGCGACGAAGACGCCTGAGGTGAAACCGTGCAGTGGCGGGTTGGGCTTGAGAACTACGAAGTCATGGCCGTGCACGGCTATTACGATGAGGAGCACCTTGCACCCCAGCCTTTTGTGTTCACCGTGTGGGCCACGCTGGCAACCAAGGGTCGAATTGAGGAACTGGAGCACACCCTGAACTACGCCGACCTCCAATTGGCGGTGGACACGGTCATGCTCAACGCCCCTGCCCCGATTCGTCTGATGGAAGAGATGGCACAACGCATTCTCGACATCCTCGCCGCACACGCCGGATTGGCAACGGTCACCGTCCGCATCGAGAAGCCCAATGCCCCTCTTCCGCACCCCGGTGGCCTTCCCGTAATCGAAGTGGAATGGCACCGAGATTGAGCGAGGCTTAAACGCCTGCTCGTCCACCGTGCTTCATGGTCATGACCGGGCGCATCTATGTGCCAAGCGCCGTTGAGGAGGGCGGTGCCGTGGTTGGCATGGGCTGTTTCAGCACCCAAGAAACAGCTCTGAACGTTCTGCGTTCCTTCCTCAAGAAATCCCACCAAGTCCCGCTTGAGCGCGCCAGCGTGACCGCCTGGGAGGTGGACGTGGTGGGTGACGACGCCGTCACCGTGCTCTCGGAATACGAATGCAGAACCTGTCCGGTCTGCACGCGAACCACGTTTTGGATCGACATCGAGCGATTCAAAGCCGCATGCTACGGCACGGCCTGCGGGGCGTGGATTGAGGAAAGTGCGGTGGAAGCCGACGTCATCGATTGCGGCTGGCCGCCGACCCAGTTTGCCGAGCAGGTCGAAACCATTGACGATGCCATGCGTTCACTACGCCGCATTGCTGCGAGGGCGGAAGCAGCGGGCCTTTCCGCCACCGACGAGCGATTCTCGATGGATTCGTTTTGAGCCACAACCGTTGTTCAAACACGGATTGATAACGGGTTGAACGAGTTTCCATCCATGCCGGAAGGCCCCGAAATCCGTCGTGCGGCTGACCGCATCGGAAAGGCGCTGGTTGGCAAAATCGTCGAAGACGGGCAGTGGCCCTACCCTTCTCTCGAACATGCAAAGGACCTGATCTTAGGCCACGAAGTGCTCAGCGTCACAAGTCGAGCAAAAGCCATGCTGATTCGCTTCAGCAGCGGTTGGACCATGTACAGCCACAATCAACTCTACGGCCGCTGGACGGTTCACCTCAAGACCACCGACCCGCGCTCCAATCGGTCGCTTCGGGCTGAGTTTTTGACCGACAAACACGCCGTTCGCCTCTGGTCCGCCACCGACATCGTGCTCTTGCCAACACCGGAGGAAAACGGTCATCCTTTTCTGGCTCGTTTAGGCCCAGATGTGTTGGATGAAGCCGTGGACCAAGCGGCGTTGCTCAACCATTTACGCTCAAAAAGAATCTATAGAAAGAAGGGTGCAACGCTGATGCTTGACCAAAGAAGTTTCGCAGGGCTTGGCAACTACCTGCGGTCAGAGATTCTTCATGCGGCCGGGGTTCACCCCGACGACCGACCGTGCGACCTTGACGAAGCCACCCTTGAACGGTGGGCTTCGTGCATCAAAACCGTCACCGTGCGGGCCTACGAACACGGCGGCGTCACGGTTGAACCGGCGATCGCTGAGGCGAGCAAGGCCCGGGGGGAACCTCGGCGAATGTGGCGCCATGCCGTGTTTTGCAGAAACGACCGCCCGTGCTTGACCTGTGCTCACCTCGTGGTGCGAACCCGATATGCAGGACGACGTTTGGATTTCTGTCCCGTGTGTCAGCCGTCTCGACGAGACCGGTCATGACCACGAGCGAAGGTCGCCGTCGCCCGGAACACGCAGTTCCTCCGCCCTCTTGAGCGTCGCAAGAACGTGTTCAAAGGTGGCGTGGTCCAGTGCTTTTTCGTCCTCAGCACGACGCTCGACGTTCTTCATCGCGATGGCCATGCGATGGTTCCCCGAAAAGGAATCTCCGTGGCGGTTGAGGTACGCCCAGTACAAGCGGGTCATGGGACAGGTCTTCTTTGGATGGAAGCGACATGCACCGCAATGGTCGCTCATTTTGTTGATGTACGCAGCACCGGCGACGTAGGGCTTGGTCATCATCGCCGCACCCAAGGCAAACGTACCCATGCCCAAGACGTTGGGTTCAACCACCCAGTCGTAGGCATCGATGAAGGCGGCGTGGAACCAATCGGTGAGGGCACGGGGGTCCACGTCAAGCATGTTGGCAATGTTGCTGAGAACCATCAGGCGAGGTATATGGTGCGTCCAACCGTCCTCCATGACCGAGGCGACCGAGGCATCGAGACATTGCAAGCCGCTGGTCTTGCCCCAGTATGCATCGGGAAGCGCTTGTTGTTGGCGCAAATGATTGGGGTGAAGTTCGCCATCGTCCTTCGTCGGCCATCGTGCTTCACGCACGGCGGATTGCCGATGTACATCGAGGGTGCGGAACCCGTCGGTGACGGCGTGAATGTGGTGCACGTATTCCCGCCAGATCATCTGTCGAACAAAGCCCTCAACGCTGTTCAACGGCGCAGGACTGTCCAGGGCCATGGCAACGACCTCACTTGGCATCAGTCGATGGAGGTTGACCACCGTGGCCAATCGAGAATGAAACAGGCCCCGTGAACGTTCGCTCATGGCGTCCTCAAACGCTCCAAAATGCGGCAAGGCGTCCCGTGCAAACGCCAACGCAGCATCGAGGTCGCCACGGCTCGTTGGCTGCGAGGAAAGGTCAACGCGCCCAGGATGGTCAGCGAAGCGTGACCGGACAAGAGCCTCGACCTCCTCGTCAACCGCATCGCGACCGAAGAATGGTGCGGGCGGGGCTTCGGGTTCACCTTTCCACGGGCGTCGGTTTTCGGCATCAAAACTGTATTTTCCACCCACCGGTTTTCCTTCGACCATCAGCCAACCCGTTTTCTGGCGCATCCATTCGAAACGGCGGCTCAACACCCACGCTCTCGACGAACCACGAGCGTTGGGTTACCCAACCGGGGTGGTCGTGCATCATCAGGATGCCCTGCTCGGCATGAGGGCTCATCTCCATGCGAAGGCTTCGCTCGGCGTGGGCAAAAGCGTGCAGTGGACCGGTCTGTTGGTGGACTTGGTGCACCACTTCGGCGTAGGTCTGCGAGGAAAGCAGGTAAAGCACGGGGATGCCTTCATCCTGAAGTTCAAGCGCAAAGTGGCGCTGATTGGACAACAGCACCGCTAATTTTTGCTGATGGTACGGGCGCTGTCGTGCTTTGTGCGTGGATTCGATGAGGACGACACCGAGCCGGCCGAGGGGCTTGAGCGCATCGAGAAACGCCACGTTGAGCTGGTCATAGGAGAGCCACACCCATGCATCAACGTCTGCAGGCTCCGGCGTGGTCAACGCGTCACCAAATGCACCCTGTTCACTTGAAGCCACCAAGGTGGAAGAGGAAAACACCCATGCCCCCGTGGCCATGGTAGGAAATCAACCTCAAGGGCATAAAGGGATGCTTTTTCCCGGCCGTGCCCCGTCAGTAATGCACGGTCAACTTGCGAGGTTCCAGACGTTCCTCTTTGCGTGCCCGCATCGCAGCGGCTTCCATCACCGCTCCTCGCATCGTGGTGACGAAGGGGATGTTGAGTTCAACAGCTAACCGACGCATCATGTTGCCGTCTCGCACAGCACCACCCGAAACGGTGGGCACGTTGACGATGAAGGAGACCTTGCCCTGACGCATCAGGTCAAGGGCGTCGGGGTGCTTTCCTTCCGCGATGCGGTAGACGGTCGTGACCGGCACCTCGTGGCGTCGGAGAGCATCGGCGGTTCCTCCTGTGGCGTAGAGCGTGAAGCCCATGGCCACGAGTTCTTGAGCCACCGGAACGAGGTTTTCCTTGTCCTCATCCCGCACCGTCAAGTAGGCCCCGCCCTCGGTGGCCACCGGAACTTCGGTGGCCAAACGGGCCTTCAGATAGGCGAGGTCGGCACGCTCATCGGAACCGTAGACCTCGCCGGTGGATTTCATTTCAGGGCCGGGTGCGGGGTCGAGACCTCGCAATTTGATGAACGGGAACACCGGAGCCTTGACGCACACCTGTCCGGAGGTGCGGCGTGGAATGCTCTGGTCCTTGAGGGGTTGTCCGATGGTCACTCGGGCGGCGATGCGAGCAAGCGGGAGACCTGATGCTTTGGCGACAAAGGGCACCGTTCGGGAGGAACGCGGGTTGACTTCCAACACGTAGAGGTCCTCGCCTTGAATGGCAAATTGGATGTTGAAACATCCTTTGATCTTCAAGCCCAACCCGATGATTTTCGTTTGCTCGGCCACCTTGTCAAGCATCGCCTGCGAAATGTTCTGTGCAGGGATGAAGCAAGTTGAATCGCCCGAGTGAATACCGGCTTCTTCCAGATGCTCCATGATGGCGCCCACGAGCACCTCGTCGCCATCCGAAGCAGCATCGACGTCCAATTCGGTTGCGTGGCCGAGGTATTCATCGACCAAGAGCGGTTTGTCCGGTGCGAGGTAAGCGTCCCGAAGGTAGCCGTCGAGTTGTTGTTGATTGGAGAGAATTTCCATACCACGGCCACCCAAGACATAGGAGGGACGAATCAGCACGGGGAAGCCAATCTCTTCCACAGCCGCCCGCAGGTCATCGGCCGAGGTACCGGTTGCTCCTCGAGGCATGCGGAGGCCGTGGCGTTTGGCAAAGGCCTCGAACCGCTCACGGTCACTCGCTTCGTCGATGGCATCGCAGGAGGTGCCCATGATGGCGAGGTCCAGACCTTTGATGGCCAAATCGGGCAGGCGATCTTCAAGGGGCAAGGCCAAGTTGATGGCGGTTTGGCCACCGAACTGGAGCAAGATTCCATGGGCCTGTTCCCTGAGTAAGATTTCGCTCACATACTCCAAGGTGAGCGGATCGAAATACAGACGGTCAGAGGTGTCGAAATCGGTTGAAACGGTTTCGGGGTTGTTGTTGATGAGGATGGCGTCTTTGCCCGCCTCTCGGATGGCTTTCACGGCGTGGACACAGCCGTAGTCGAACTCAATGCCCTGGCCGATACGAATGGGGCCGCTGCCGATGGCCACAAGGCGCTCCTTGGTTCGTGATTCAAGGTCGGGCAGCACATCGATCCCCGGAAGCCCGTGTGGCTCGTAGGTGGAGTAGTAATACGGCGTTTTCGCAGCAAACTCCGCAGCACACGAATCCACCATGCGGTAAATGGGGTGCAGGTCAATCTCGTGACGTCGCCGCATAACAGCACGCTCGTCTTGTCCAGCGCCCAAGGACTTGAGCCCTTCAGGCGGGAAACCAGCGAGGGCATCGGCGATGTGGGCATCGCTGAACCCGTGGCTCTTCCAGTGCCGCAACTCCTCCTCCGTCAATTCAGCGGGCGAGGCACCTCGGTCAACGATGGAACGCTCCATCGTGGCCAGGCGTTCAAACCCGTAGAGGAACCAACGGGTGATACGGGTGATTTCGTGAACGTGGTCAACCGTCCAACCTCGTCGGAACGCTTCGATGACGGCGCCCATTCGGCGGTCGGTTGCCACCGATAGCCAGTTGACCAGCGTGGCATCGGGCAGCGGTTCATGGGCACGTTGCGACATGCCCTCACCTTCGGATTCGTCGGCTCGCGTCAGTGGACGTGGGTGGGCACAGCCTTGCTCAAGCGAAGCCCACGCCTTGAGGAAGGCTTCCTCGAAGTTACGCCCGATGGCCATCACTTCACCGGTTGATTTCATCGATGTGCCAAGGGTCCGGTCCGCAGTCCGGAATTTGTCAAACGGCCAGCGTGGGATTTTCACCACGCAATAATCCAGCGTTGGCTCAAACGCAGCCGTGGTTCCTTCCCCCGTGATGGGGTTTGGCAACTCGTCCAAGGTGTAGCCCACGGCGATCTTGGCGGCCATGCGGGCAATGGGGTAACCCGTGGCTTTCGAGGCCAGCGCGGATGAGCGAGACACACGAGGGTTGACTTCGATCACACGGATTTCACCGGTGAATTGGTTGAAGGCGAACTGAACGTTGCAACCACCCTTGATGTTGAGGGCCCGAATCAGGGCCAAGGCTTGATTGCGCAAACGTTGGTGGTCGGCATCGCTGAAAGATTGAAGCGGCGCCACAACGGTGGATTCACCCGTGTGAACACCCATTGGGTCGATGTTCTCCATCGTACAGACAATGGTGGCGTTGTCGGCTTCGTCGCGCATCACTTCGTATTCCAATTCCTGCCAACCAAGAATGGATTCCTCGATGAGAACTTGGGAAATACGTGAGTTGCGAAGACCCAACTGAGAGATTTCAACCAGTTCGCCCATGTCCCTCGCTGTTCCACCGCCGAGACCACCAAGGGTGAAGGCGGGCCGAATCAAAATGGGCCAACTGCCAATCGATTCAGCAGCCGCAATGACCTCGTCGATAGAATTGCAGGCAACGGCCTTGCTGATGGGGAGGTTGATGGATTCGCACACTTGATTGAACAATTCACGGTCCTCTGCTTTGTCGATGGCATCAAGGTCCGAACCAATGAGTTCCACCTCGAGACGTTCCAATGTCCCGTTGTGCGAAAGCTCACTGGCGATGTTGAGGGCGGTTTGACCACCCATTCCAGCGAGGAGGGCGCACGGTCGCTCTTTCTCCAAGATACGAGCGATGGTGTCGGGCAGCAAGGGTTCAATGTAGACGATGTCGGCCATCTCAGGGTCGTTTTGGATGGTTGCAGGGTTGGAGTTGACGAGGATGACCTTGTAGCCATCCTCTCGGAGTGCACGGACGGCTTGGGATCCAGAGAAGTCGAATTCAGCGGCTTGACCGATTTTGATGGGCCCGCTACCGAGCACCATGATGGTCTCCAAATCGTCCCGGCGTGGCATCAGGAGGCACCTCCAAGATGTTCATCCACGACGGCTCGGAAGCGCAAGAAAAGCGGCGCAGCATCGTGAGGACCTGGACACGCTTCTGGATGGAACTGGACCGTGAAGCACGGCTTTCCAACCACGTCCAAGCCTTCGACGGTCCCGTCGTTGGCGTTGATGTAACGCACCTCTACTTCTGCCCCGTGCTGGTTCGTGACCGCTGGCGAGGTGGCTCCAGTAGGGTGGGCCGCCAGCATTCCGTCCTGAGGATGGGCCACGGCAAACCCGTGGTTTTGACTGGTGATGGACACCGTTCGGTCTTGCAAGTCCACCACGGGTTGATTGGCTCCACGGTGGCCGTAACGCATCTTGTAGGTTTGCAGCCCGGAGGCCAAGCCCATCAACTGGTGGCCGAGGCAAATACCCATCACGGGAAGGCCGTCGCTGACGGCCTGTGCCAACGTGTTGCGAGCCGCAGTGGCTTTGCCTGGATGAGCAGGGTCTCCGGGGCCGTTGCTGCAGAACAAGGCGTCAATGGCGTATTCGTTTCGAAGACGGTCGTACGGCATGTCGGGCGGGCACCACACCACGTCAAACAGCATGCACAGATGACGGAGAATGTTGTGCTTCACGCCGCAATCCAACACACCCAAACGGGGTTTGCGGGCGCCGAGCTCGTCGGTGGAACCCGGGTTCAACTCCATCGGTTCGTCAATGGAGACTTCGTCGACCAAATCCTCCAACTCGGGCGATGTCATCTCGGCGAGTTTCGCCTGCATGGCGGATTCTTGGTCGACGGGACCAAACACGCACAGCACCGTTCCCAACTCACGAACACGCCGCGTGATGGCTCGGGTGTCGATGTTGTGAATGCCCGGAACACCGTGCAAACGAAGGAATTCATCCACCGTACCGGCGGAGTTTCGATGGTCCGGCTGGTGCATGGCATGGCGAACAATCACGCCTCGTGGCCACACCTTGGCCGATTCGGACGCCCCAACATGAACCCCGTAGTTGCCAATCAGCGGGTAGGTGAAGGTCAGGACTTGTCCGGCGAAGGAAGGATCGGTCAGCGATTCTTGGTAGCCCATCATCCCGGTCGTGAACACCAGTTCTCCAGAACCGATGGTTTTGGCCCCGAACAAATCACCGGTGTAACGGCCACCATCAGCGGTGAGCAAGACCCCAGGTCCCGTTGCACCTTGAGGCAATTCCGTACCGTCGGCCAGGCCTTCTGCAGCGTCAGGAATGGCCAGTTGAGAGGGATTGTACAGGCGATGGGTTGCAGGAAGAGAACGCGTGTTCCCGATGCCGCCACCTAACATTGAGTTTGGTCGTCATCGGCCGCACATAATGATTCGGTGCGCTGTTCTTTGCTCCGCACCTCAAGCCGAATGCAGTGATTTTCGAGAAACTTTACTCCAATGTAGCAAGTAAGTTACTGGTTGCTTTCGTCAATTCGGTCCAAATCCGTGACGGACTTCCCTCGAGCGGAGGGTTCGATGACCAGGCGAGCATCGGGGAAGTGGCGTTCGGTTCCACCCTCCCCGAACCAGGCTTCCATGAAGAGCGCCAACGCCGCCACTTCAGAGTGGGGCTGGTTGCCCACAGCAACGTTGTGGTGTGCATATTCGAACACGTCGCCGGGGACTTTGGCACCGCCGACCACAACGGTGAGGGGGCGGTCTCGGCGAATCCTCGGAAGGACCGAGCGATAGGGCTCTCCGTACATCGTCAAATGCACGACAACGCCGGGGGCGCCGTCACCCGCATCGCTTTGAGAAAACCGCTTCAACCATCCCATGCCGCCGCCCACATGTTCACAGGCCATGTCGCCTCCAAAACGCTCGTTGACGGACTGCACGTTGGCAAACAAATCAGGGTCGTCATCGCCAGCAAGCAAAAACCCGGTGGCCCCCAAAGCACGCGACACGAGCGCAAGGTGCGTCGTGATGCGAGGGTCCCTTCCCTTGCGGTAACCCAGCCTCAACACGTTGAACGGCGTGGGCGTCATGGTCTGTCCACCAACCTCGCCCTCAAGAGCGTAGCGCTGTCGTTCAATTCGCTTCGAGACGAGCGCCCATCTCCTGACTGCCGTCGCCTCGTCCTGAGAAATCAACGTCGTTGGAATCCATGAACCGAATCAACCAATTCAACAGCATGGCGTTGACGATTAGGTTTGAACCAAAGGTCATTCCACCCCAAAGAGTAGCAAGCCGAATGCTTCGCCAGAACCCTTCACCCAGTGTGAGGTCAAAGTCACTCAAGAAGAGGGCCGAGATGAACGGCTCACCGACGTAAAGGCCGGCGAGGATGAGCATACCGCCTGCTAGGATGGAGGGCATGATCTTCCCCATGTCTCGGCTGAATTCGGTGAGAATGGCAGAACCCAACGAGAGGGCCATGACAGCCAAGGCGGCCTGTTCAAAGTCAAGACCGAAAAAGACCGATTCGGCCGCCGTCATGTCGTCTTGCTTCATGCCGATGAACAACCACCAGACGACGAACATCACCGTGATGAGCATGCCACCACGAAACGATTGCCGCGCAGCCATGTCGTACACCTGTTGCTGGTTTCTCGGTTTGAGACGACGAATGATGCGTTCGGCAAACTCCCAATCTCGCGACAGTGGTTCACCGGAAGGAGGTTGGTCAAGCCCGAGAACTTCGCCCACCTCACCCAAGGCATCCCCTTCGGACATGCACACCCCTTCCTCGTAACATCTTATGAAACCTGCCGAACTGGGCGGCCCGATGGCACCGGACTTGGAGGGGCTTCAGGTTCGCCGAGCCCGATGGTTGAACGCGCTCGTCGCCGCGGAGACACCTCACCTAATGGGCATCATCAACGTCACCAACGACTCGTTCTATGCCGGCAGTCGAGCAGAAGAGCACGAAGCTGTGCAACGCGGTTTGGCGATGTGGGATGCTGGAGCGGTTTGGATCGACATCGGAGGCGAATCCACCCGGCCGGGAGCACAACCCGTTTCCGTCGAAGAAGAAACCCAACGGGTGGTTCCCGTGATTGAAACCCTGCGCCAACTTCGGCCGGAGGGTTTGATTTCAGTGGACACCCGTCATTCAACCGTTGCTCGAAAAGCCCTGGAGGCGGGGGCCGATATGGTGAACGATGTTTCCGGGTTGCGCGACCCCTCCATGGTCGACGTGGTCGTTGAGTGGGGTTGTGCCGTGTGCATCATGCACATGCAGGGTGAACCGGGGACCATGCAAACCAACCCAACCTACGACGATTGTGTGGCCGAGGTGAGCCACGACCTCAACGCAACCCGCAGGCTGCTCATTGAACGAGGCCATCCCCCCGAACTCATCGTGCTTGACCCAGGCATTGGCTTTGGGAAAACCCAAACCAACAACATCGAATTGCTCGAAGCCGGACGAGCCATTGCTGAATCGAACACCACCCCCGTTCTTTGGGGCGTCTCTCGCAAAAGCATCGTCGGCCACATCACGGGCCATCAGGACCCAAACGACCGGTTGGCTGGCACCCTCGGGCTTGCCGTGATCGCAAAACGGAAGGGGGTTGACCTGCTTCGGGTCCATGACGTACAGGCTCACGTTGACCTGTTTGCGGCGCTCAACGCCATCAACTGAACCCAACGCCACCCAACAAGATCAGCGGTGTTGCCCAAGCCCCGAGCATGGAGCCCAAGTTGGTGAGGGCCGTGACCAAAAGCACTTTTCCGGCAGGGTTTGACCAAAAGGACGTCAAGTCGTCCAGTTTCAAAAATTGTTGAAGGTCTTCTGCCGTCGGCTCGGCCATCTTGAGTTGGACGTAACCGGCAAACCAACCGGCTGCAAGGGCAGGATTGAGTGAAGTAATGGGTGAGGCGAGGGCGGCGGTCAGCACCGCGAAAGGATGCCCTCGAGCGATGATGCAAGCAAGCGCTGCAAAGAACGCATTCGCCGCCGTCCACACCGTGAAAAAGGTCAGCCAATCGACATCGCTCCCCGTGGAGATGACGGCGGCGAGAACGCCGATCATCACGAGCGGAAACGCCCACGGTAGGGTTCGTTTCAACACGCTGCTGGTGGGCAGTTCCTCGAGCGGCTCAATTTCTATAGATGGTTTGCCTGATTCGAATTTTTTTGCCACGCCGGTGAGATGGCCTGCGCCCAGCACGGCAAGAATGCGCTTGTCAGCATCCAAAGCCGCCACCTTTGCAGCGATGTAGTCGTCACGTTCATCGATCAGGACGCGGCCTGCGCCCGGTGAGAAGCCTTTCAGTTCCTCCATCATGCTGGACAAGAGGTCGGTGTCCGCCAGCAATTCGTTAACGTCCATGTCCTCCTCCTCTTCATCCTCACCGATGAGCGACGACAACAGGTTCCATTTTTCCCGGAGCCTCATGTTCTTCCATGCACGGCGAAGGGTGGTCTGGATGTCCCGGTCGACCAGAGCCACCTCGCAACCAGCCTCTTTTGCAGCCTTCACCGCAGCCAACAATTCAGCCCCGGGCTGTTGACCTTCGTCAAGACCGAGTTTGCGCTGCTCGGCTGAAAGCATCGATTGAAGCAGCACCATGGGAGCCTTTCCTTCCTTGATGACGCGGAGCAGACCTTCCTTGTCCAACCGGCGGTCGTTGACCAGCGTGTCATGACGGCTTTGACAGAGTTCAACCGCCACGATATCCGGCTTGTAATGCTCGATGTGGTGCTTGACGGCCTCGACCGATGAAGTCGCAATGTGGGCCGTCCCCAGAAGCCGAAGAGATGGGTTCACGTCAATAACAGGAGCATCACTCACGAACCAACACCTCAATGTGGCTGAGCACAGCCAACCCGCTCTTCTCAGAAGGTGATCTCAACGTTTTCTCGAACGTTTGCAGCAACGGTCCACAGTTCGCGGTTTGTGCATCCCTTGATACCAGCAACAATGTTGGATGGAATCATCTTGATGGCCTTGTTGAAGTTGGTGGAGGAGGCGTTGTACAACTCGCGGCGGTCGGCGATTTGGTTCTCCAAGGAGACGAGTTGCCGTTGGAGGTCGAGGAAGTTTTGGTTTGCCTTGAGGTCTGGGTACTGCTCAGCGACCATGTTGATGCGAGGGAGCATGCCGGCCAGCATGCCCTCAGCGGCGGCAACACCCTTGACGTCACCTTGTGCAAGAGCGCCAGCAGCGGTGTTGCGGGCTTGAGCGAATTGGTCAAAGATACCGGCTTCGTGCTCCGCATACCCCTTGACGATGTTCACAAGGTTGGGGATCATGTCGTAGCGCTGGTTGAGCAACACGTCGATGTTGCTCCAAGCGTTGTTGGCATTCTCTTCAAGGTTGACCAAACGGTTCCATGTTCCGAAAAACCAAATCACAAGAATCAGCAGCAGAACTGCACCAATGGCAATGATGGCGATATTCATCGGGTCCATGGTTTCCCGACGTTCGGTCACCTAATCAACTCTTCTCAGGATGAATCCATCGCCAAAGAGGCAACATCATGAACATCGCACCCCCAGCACAACCTGTCCGAACCTCGGACGGTGGTCGTTTCGTGCTCGATACCCTCCTCATTGTTGTCGGGGTGTTTGTCATCGCCTTTTTGTTCGCTCCTGTGGGCATGGGCGGAGGAATGTTGTTTGCGCCCTTGCTCCATTATGTTGCGGATTGGCCCATCGATGAAACCCTTCTTGCCGTCTCCTTGGTCCTCACGTGGTCGGTCAGTATCGGAAGCGGTTTGAGACACCGAAAGGAAGGCATCTTTGACGATACAGCCACCAAATCGGCCCTTTGGGGTGCGATTCTCGGGGCCATCCTCGGGGTGGCCATCGTCAATGCACTCGGCGATGACCTCGACGCGGTGTTCAAAGTCCTCTCCGTCGCCATGTTGGTGTGGGCGTTGCGAAAGACAGCCAAGAAAATGAACACTGCACCGGAGACCGAATCCGAGGAACCGGAACCAAGCGTGGGCACCATTCAACATCTTCCGCTTCGTATGGGGGCGGGTGTTGGCGGGGCGCTTTCTTCGGTGTTGGGTGTTGGTGCTGGCGTCATCTATGTTCCCGTGCTGCAGCAAAGCGCCAACCTCGACCCTCGCCGTTCAATCGGCTCAAGCCTCAACATCATGATGGTGGTCGTCCCCATCGCGATTCTGGCTCTTCTCTCAACCTCACCCTCAGGCTTGATGGGGACGCTTGGGGAGCAAGCGGCTTGGTTCTATGCACTACCGTTCGTTGCGTATTTTGGAGCAACCTCTGGGGCAAAATTCGGTCTCAAGCACATCAGCACCAAGAACATCATGACCGTGTTCATGGTGCTGGTCGCCGTGGTCCTGGTTCGCTACGTGATCGATGTGGCAGGCATCATGCTTTGAGCGACTCAATGACCATCGCAATGCCTTGGCCTCCGCCGATGCACGCCGTGGCAACGCCGTAGCGACCACCGCATCGGTGAAGTTCGTGAGCGAGGGTCAGAACCAGTCGAGTACCGGTGGCTGCAAGAGGGTGCCCAAGACCAACAGCACCACCGTTCACATTGACCTTCTCGACATCCAATCCAAGGTCGTTGATGCAGGCAACAGCTTGTCCAGCGAAGGCTTCGTTGATTTCCCAGCGGTCAATGTCGTCCACGCCCAGACCCGCTCGTTCGAGGGCCTGACGGGAAGAGGGGACGGGTCCATAGGCCATGATGGCGGGTTCAAGACCCACGATGCCCCAAGAAACGATACGTGCAAGCGGAGCATCACCGTCCGCCTCTGCTTGAGCGGCGGACTTGATGACGACGGCAGCGGCCCCATCAACCACGCCGGATGCGTTACCGGCGGTCACAAAGGACTCTGGACCGAAGGCCGTGGGCAATCCGGAAAGCGATTCTTGGGTCGTGCCGCGAACCACGTGGTCTTCGTCCTTGTGGGTGAGCACCGTTTCACCTCGACGGGAGGCGATGGTGACCGGCACGATTTCGTCGGCGAAAACATCGTTGTCGATGGATGCGGTTGTTCGAGCGTGGGACAGCGCCGCAAAGGTGTCAATCTCTTCACGAGTCACGCCTTTTCGACGGCACAGTTCATCCGAGGTTTGAGCCATGAACAAGCCACAGGTCATGTCTTGCAGGTTGGTCATCATGTAATCCTCCACCTTTGGCGAGCGCCCCAATTTCCAGCCGTCACGAGCACCTCGGAGGATGTGCGGTGCCTGCGAGAGGTTTTCCATGCCGCCAGAAACGACCGTGTTGGCCTCGCCAAGCATGATCATCTGGGCACCAGAAACAATCGATTGAATCCCTGAGCCACAGATGCGAGAAAGCGTGAGCATGGGCACTTCCTGTGGAATGCCTGCCTTCAACCCGGCATGACGAGCACCGTAGATGGATTGTGAACAGGTCTGTAGAGCGTAGCCCATCACGACATGATCGACCGATTCCGGGGCGGTTCCCGTTTTCTCGAGGGCACCCTGAATGGCGATGGCCCCGAGTTCTTGAGCACTCACGGTTTTGAGGGCACCGCCGGCTTTTCCATCGCCGCGCTTGCCACCCACCCATTCACAAAACGGTGTACGTGCACCGCCAACAATCACCACATCATCGCTCATGCCACGGCCAATTCACCGCGGGGTATGAACATC
>JALRLQ010000038.1:0-15184 GCA_023254365.1 Candidatus Poseidonia sp.
AGGTAAGCATCGCACGAACATCTGGACGTTCTGCACCCCCGAAACCCGGCTCGAGGTGCTCCATGCACCAGTCAAACACACCCTGCAAATCATCGGGATGCACTGCAAGCGCCGGTGGTTCCTTGTTGAGGTCAAGTGGTTGTGCTTGTTCCACTTGGACGTGCATCGGTTCTGCCGACGCGTCTTGATGGCCCCAAGCCATATCGAGAAACAGCGTGCCTGCTTCGATGGCCATCTGAACCTGTCCAGCAAGCATGGCGTGCTTGTGGGCGTTCCATGCGTGCCTGCCGGCGTCGAACAAGTGTCCCAAGGCATGGCGGATTCGGCTAGCGCCAAGACGCGAGATGGCAATGGTTTCGTGAGCGTGGCCGCCTTTTCGAGAAATATCCCCGTACACCTGAAGCGCCATCAGCGCCTCACCCTGAGCCATGTGATAGGCGGCCTTGTTCAGCAGCGAGAGGTCATGGTCACGACTTGCCTTTGCAACAGATTTGAGACGTGTTTCGGCCCATGTCAGGTCGTCTTCAGCACCCTGCATGTCACCTTCCTCGAAACGAACCAACCCTCGCTCCATACGCAACCGTCCTTCCAAAGCCAGGTCTCGTGTGTCGGGAGAGCGGGTGACATCAAGCGCCTGCTCGATGGCCTCAGCCAGATGGGTGTCGCCCAGCCAGCGACGGCGAACAAGCCCAAGCACCGCTTTTTCGGCAGGTGAAAGATGGACATCCATCGCCTCCAACAACTCAGGGGCATCAAGGAAAAGGGCTGCCTCTGCAAGCGAAAGCCAAGACGGCCATTCGAGTTCGTCTTTCCATTCAGCAAGAACTGAACTTTCAACCGGCCCTTCGCTTCGCCATCTCGAAACAAAAACACCCGGACCGGCTGGCGTGGCGATGTTCGTCACTTGACCACCTCCTCTCGGGTCGTGCGAGCAAGCGCATCGATGAAGGCGGTTTCGGCAGCAATAGGATCCACCATACCCGACCAACCAGCGGCACCGTCGTGCCCACCACCGTCACCACCAATGGCGTTTGCCACCTCTTCCATCAACTGACCGAGATGCAAACCAGCCAGCACACTCGACCTGGGTGCTCGAGCGGTGAGCCGGGTTTCGCCGTGCCGATGACGCGTGACGACCACGGCGTCTGCACCCAAGCCGTTCAACAACGTGGCCACGCGAGCTTCAAGCGTACCTGCCGAGGTACGAAGAACGGTCCACGGGCCAGCCTCGGTCGTTTCTGCACGCTGCAAACCACGAAGAATTGCCCCCCGGTCACTCGGCGTTACGGGGTCGTCTTCCAGAGATTGAATGAACTGTTGGTAATCGATCGAACCTCGCTCAATCAACTGCGAGGCCGTGGAGAACGCACTGGCGTCAGCGTGACGGAAGCGGCCGGTGTCGGTGACCAATCCAGCCAGAAGCAATTCACAGACCGGTCCTGACATGGCGTGGTCTGCAAAGCGGTGAAGATAGTGCGTGACCACCTCCGTGGTGGAACGTACGTCCCACTTGATGGAAAGGTCGCCGTCTTGAAGCGACCAACCATCGGTGGCGTGATGGTCGATAATGCACCGTGGCACGTCGGGGAGATCGACACCGATTTGGTCGGGCGCCCCTGCATCAACCACCACCACGCCCGCCAGTTGTTTTGGCCACGCCGTGTTGTGTTCTTTCAAGAGGCGAAAAGGTGCTTTGTGGCGCTCGACAACCGAACGAGCCACGCGGCCCAGATGCACCCCACACGCAAGCAGGTTTGGATGGGTGGCCGCCAGGGCAACAGCAGAACCAACCGTGTCCATGTCGCCGTTTTTTCCGGTGATCACTGCGACAGGCCCAACCGTTGCTTTGGCGGTGAGCCAAGCGTTCAACGCGTCCAAATCGGCTGACCGAGCGGCGGCAGCCTCGGACATCCTCAAGCACCCTGGAGGGATTGTTTGAGTTCATCATAGGTGGCAATCAGTTGCTTCTCACGCTCTGAAAATCGCTCGAGATGAACGTTCAGCGCTTCCAAGGTTTCCTTCAATTCCTTCACCAAGGCCTTGCGGTCAGCAACTTCGATAAGAACGCCGCCCAGTTGGCGATGGAGCGACATGCCGTCCGGTTGAGATTCAACAGCAGCGATGGTCCCTTCCAATTCTTGGACTTGGGCACGAACGCTGCTCACCTGTTGTCGAGCCGCCTGTACTTCTGCGACAACGACCTGCAATTGTTCCAAGTTCTCCATGCCCTCACCTGCCTCAAGGGACGGGTGGAGGTTCAAGAATCCTTTCCGAACACTTTCAGAACGTTATCGGTGGCAATCAAACCACGAAGACGAGTATTCCACATGGCTCGAAGGTCTTTGCATGCAGCTTCATCGAGCGTGATGGAAAAGGTGTCATCACCTATCCATGTTGTTTCGCAATCGGTGGCTAAACAAGCAGCCAACGCCTTGGTGTCTTCCATCGAACGAGAAGAAACCGTCAATTCGAGATGCCACATCTGAACCACGCTTGGCGATTCACTCTTCTTCGCCAGCGGCTTCAACATCCTCAACTTCGGGTTCTTCACCCAACAGAGGTCGGTTGGCCAACTCGCGCTCGTAGTTCATGGCTGCTTCTTGGGCGATGTAAGCCATGTCGGCGGTGGTTGCGCCTTCAACGGAGCGGCGAAGAATACGGTTGTTTGCATCGGATGCTCGGGTGAACGGTTCCCATGCGCCACCAGCAAAGGTGTGGTCGCACTTCTTGCAAGACCAAATGCCAACCGATTGGCGCTCGACCTTGGGGTACTGGCAAACAGGACAGGTGTATTTTCGGGATCGCTTGGCCATAGCAGAGCCTGCATTTCGTCGAACGGAAACACCGTATCGTGCTCCGAAACGTGCAGTTGCACCGGCTTTTTGTGTTCGCTTTGCCAATCAGTTCCCCTCCTGTTCTGCCACGAGATTTCGAAGTTCCACGCATCGTTGCTGTGCCACATCAAAGATCTCGGCAAACTCGGCGGGAGTGAACACCCCTTTTAGGCCCTTCTGTAGCGAGTGGAGGTGGCCCTTGTCACCCAAGGTGATATGGATTCGCTCGTCACCGCCCAATTCTTCTTCCTCGGAAGCATCGAGCACAAATCGACCACCGACTCGGGTAAAGGACGCCATGATCGGCGTGCCGTTGACCTGAAGCGTGTGGTCTTCGCCAACATCAAAACGCTCAGCAGGAACGATGGCTGTGCGCAAGGCAGCGATGGCAGCCAAGCCACATGCATCGAAGATGTTGCCTTGGTCGGACATCACGTGAATGTCGATCATCACGCCCCAGACCTTCTCGCCCGGGACAATGCACAAACTCTCCATGTCAATGCAGCCCGATTCACGGATACCGCGGTCAACCACCCGGCCAAGTTCGATGGACTCGGGGGAAGGGGGGCCCGGTTCGTACTTTCGACCAGCAACCGGACGAAGTTCAGCACCGCACATGAGCGAGCCTTGCGTAGGCCGGTCGGGCCAGGGTGTCCGAAGTTCAAACTTGACACCGGCGTAAACGACCGTGCCACCCATAACGACCTTGGCGGAGCCTTCGGCGTTGTAGAGGCAGTTGGTTTCAAGCGTGACATCGCGGGACTCCCATTGCCCACGACCGTCGAGTCGGTTGCCTTCTTCGGCAAGACGGGCGAGTTCTTGTCGCAACAACGAGGGGACGAGTTCGACCATCAGGCCTCACCTCCTTCGTAGCGTCGACGCAAGGCGTCAACCATGACCTCGTGGATTTCTTTTGCGGCCTTGAAATTGTATTCCATGGCGAGGTTGAATTCCTCGGGTGATAGGTCGCCATCCATCTGGAGGAAGGCGATTTCGCCCGTGTTCGGAAGGATACCAACAGGCAAGTCGGCTTGACCGTAGTTGTCTTCTGCCTTGTCGAGGTCGAGCACCACCGTGTCTTCGACTTTGCCGGAAGCGACGCCCACGAGGAGGTCCCGCATGGGGATGCCTGCATCGGCAAGTGCGACAGCAGCAGCGGTGATTCCAGCACAGCGGGTACCGGCTTCAGCAGCCAGAATCTCAATTTCAACACGAATCTTGGAGCGAGGGTATCGCTCAACGAGCACCACCGATTCAAGAGCTTCAGCCGTGACCTTGGAAATTTCTCGTGAACGTCGGTTGAATCCGGGACGGATTCGGTCCGAGGTTGAGAACGGGGCCATGTTGTAACGTACGTCAATGACAGCACGGTCTTGACGCTGAATCTTTCGAGGGTGTGCCTCCATGGGTCCGTAAACGGCGGCCACAGCGACGTTGAGGCCGTGGGTCACCATGGCTGAACCGTCGGCAGCAGGCAACACGCCTGCCTCAATGGTCACCGGTCGCATTTCATCGATCTTACGACCGTCAAGTCGCAAACCGTCATCTCTCAGAAGTTGTACATCTCCATATCCACCCATCATGCATCACCTTTCATTTCATGTTCCAAATTGTCAAGAATCGTTTGAATGTCTGTCCGATGACCTTCTGCGGTCAATTCGTGAATACCCTTTCGTGCCCAAGCAATACCTTCTGATGAACCGTCAATCCAGACGCGTCCGTTTTCACCGACCATCACACGACAGTCGGTCAAGTCTCGTAGCCGCTGGAGGTGCTCGTTGTTGGTGCCGCGAAGACGGTCAATGTGTTGAACGGGGACGTTCTCCACAGCGCCTTGATTCAAACGGCGCAAACCGACACCCTTCATGGTCAACACGACGTTGTGACACTCGTCAACTTCTTGCACTCGTGCAAGGACGACATCACCGATGTCCATGTGCTGGCGTGCTGCGCCAAACTCCACTTTCCAAGGTGCAAGCGACATGGGCAGCAAGCCTTGGAAGGACCCGTTGATGTCCATGAACCAGAGGTTGTTTCGAACTTCTGCAACAATGCCGACGATCAAATCCCCTGAACGAGGCATGTATGCCGAGTAAATGGGGTCAACCGACACCGTGTTGTTGAATTCTTTGAGCCAACCCACACGGGTGGCAATGAAGTTGTCATCAGCAGCGATGATTCCGCTGCCTGCACGCTTCCCGGCGGATGGCCCAATGGCCATTCCCGGGGTCACCAGGCGCTGCTCGGCGCCACTTTGACCTTGGGACATTCTTTTCTCTCCGGTTGCGGCCAGCCGCCAACCCATGATAAAGGCCACCCCATGGACGGGCAACAGCAATTCACAGTTCTTTGATTTCAACATCGGAGCTGCGACGCATGACTTGGCCGATGAGTTCCCCTTTCATGCCTGCAGGAAGTTCAACCACACACGCCCATGAACCGTCCTCAAGCCAGCCTTCTTTTTGCTGATAGGGACGGAGCAACTGGCCAACGCCACCGTAGGCGGAACCGGGAACTTTGAAGGCCAAGCGGACGGTCTCAAACGAGAGAGGAATCAACGGCTTCAAACGGGCGATGGCATCCTTGACTTGTTCTTCCAAACGCTTGAACGGATCGACGGAGTACCGAGATTCCTCAAGCGCCAATTCAAGACGCGTTTTTGGGTGAGGTGCCTTGGTTTTTGGATCAACAGCCTGGGTGTGAATGTGGTGGATGATTTTTTGCCGCATGGCTTCAACCATCGCTTTTCGTTGTGCGGTGGTCAGTTGAATCGAACCTTTGTCCAAGATAATCCTGGTAATGACGGCGATATCTTGCGTTTCAAACGTGTTTTGAATGGCGTCCTCGGTTGGTCGCTCCCCACCACGAGCATCATGAAACACCTCATCCATGGCCAGAAAATCGTTGATTTCAACGCTCTCGGGGTCTTCTTTGAACGCCTCCACCAAACTCGGGTCAACGAGCACTTCGTACCGTTTCCCACCCTTCTCCATTCGAGCGAGCACGGCATCGTCAAGACTGACCATCGGTTCACCTCATGCCTCCATTCATGGAGCAGGGTTTGAAGGTAACTCAATCCTCGAGCGGTTTGAGGCGATCGATTTGCTTGTTGACCTCGTCCCTGTCGAGGACACGGTATCCGTTGCTGTCCACCACGGTGACTTCAACGGCATCTCGGTTCAACTCGGCATCGTTGGCTGAGCGAAGAGCTTCCAAGCCCATCTTCATGGCAGCGTTCAGCGTCATGTTCTCTTTCCAGTTGTCCTCAAAGTATTCGATGACGGTGTTTCGGCCGCTACCGATGGCACCGGCGTGATAAGATTGGTACGCTCCTGAAGGGTCGGTTTCGTAGAGGTGGATGCCGCTGTCATCAACGCCACCAATCAACAGGGCTGTTCCGAAGGGCCGTGAACCACCGTACTGGGTGAACGATTGCTTGAAGTCGCAAATTTTCTTCACCATCACGTCTACCGGAACGGTTGCGCCGTAGGTGATGCGGTTGATTTGCGCCTCAACTCGAGCACGTGCAACGAGTTGGCGAGCGTCGGCCACCAACCCAGAGGTGGCGATGCCGATGTGACCGTCAATCTTGAACATCTTCTCGATGGATTCGGGAATGATGAGGCGACTGATGATGCGCTTGTCGCAGACCAAAACGACGCCGTCTTTGAACTTCAAGCCAGCCGTGGTGGTTCCGCGCTTGACCGATTCCCGGGCGTATTCGACCTGAAAAAGTCGTCCGTCTGGGCTGAAAGTCGTGATTCCGTGATCGTATCCTCGTCCGCTTGGTTGCATGGTCTGACCTCACCTTCCTCGCTCTGCTGACACTTTATGAGGATGAGGGTCATTTCGCATGAGTCGCCCTCTGCCAGCGAACTTGCGTACCTCCCAACCCGTAAGAACCCACGGGCAGGAACAGCCTCATCAAGGAACGATGGTTGGTCGGGACATGCGAGTCGCCGTGCTCTCCTCGGGAGGAAAAGACTCGGCGGCTGCATGGTGGTGGGCCATGTGTCAGGGCTGGTCGATTGAAGCCCTTGTGACCGTTCGTGTGTTGGGAGACGATTCGCCCATGTTTCAAATCCCAGGCACCCATCTTGTTCAACAGCAGGCAGAACTCGCAGGCGTCCCATGGGTATCGGTTGAAACCACAGGCGAAACCCCATTCGACATCCAAGACCTTGAACGAACACTTGGTGAGTTGGCCATTGACGGTCTCGTCTCAGGAGCACTCCGGTCTGACTACCAAAAATCAAGATTGGAACGTATGTGCGAACGCCTCGGTATCCGAAGCTGGACACCATTGTGGCACCAATCGGGTCGTGACCATGTCAAAGGAATGATTGAACATGGATTCAAAATCATGATCACCAGCGTTTCAGCCGAAGGAATCGATGAATCTTGGCTCGGCCACGTCCTCACGGAAGCCTCGTTTGCCACCCTTGAATCCCTCGCAAGCAAGCATCGCTTCCACGTCGAAGGCGAAGGCGGTGAATACGAAACACTCGTCTTGGGCGGCCCTCATGTTGAAGGCGAGCTCGAGGTGCAAACCAGCACGAACTGGGATGGTGTTCGTGGCCACCTCATCTTTCACTGAATGGCCTTGCGAGCAAGTTCGACGCATTCGTCAACGAGTTCACCTGCGACACCCACGTGATTCATGGGGTCAAACATGGCCTCAAGTTGCTCAGCAGTGAAGGCGGCCGAAACCGCAGGCGTTCGACTGCACACATCGATCAGTTCCTCGTCGTTCGCTAAGGCTTCGAAGGAAGCTGCGCGCAAAATTTCGTGGGCTTCATCCCTCGGCACACCATGGTCGACCAGTTCAATCATCACCTTTTCCGCCATGACCAAGCCGCGTTGCGCATGGATGTTTGCAAGACATCGGTCCTTGTCCACCCACATGTTGGTCAGGACATCTGCCGTCTTGGCCAACACGTCTTCGCACAGCGCAGAAGCGTGCGAAAGCGTGAACCGCTCGCTGCTGGAATTCGCCAAATCACGCTCGTGCCAAAGCAAAGCGTTCTCGTACGTTGGTATGATGAAAGAGCGAACGACACGAGCGAGCCCGGAGGCGTTTTCGGATTTGATGGGGTTCTTTTTGTGCGCCATCGTGGAGGAGCCGACTTGCTTTTTGACATCAAAGCCCTCACCTGCTTCTGCCAGTTCTGACCGCTGGAGGTTGCGAACTTCCTGGAGTATTTTCTCGCATGTGGTAGCCACGTTGGCCAGCCAAGAGACATACTCAACATAGCGGTCTCGGCCGACGACTTGGGTGGTAGCCAAAGGCACGCCGAGACCAAGGTGCGTAAGGATGAGATTCTGGAGTTCACGTGCCTGCGAACCTTGGGCTGCGCCCGTTCCTACAGCGCCCAAAAACTTTCCAACGGCGATGCGGGGCGACGCTTCATCCAATCGGATGAGTTGCCGACGCAATTCATCAAGCCACACCGCTGCCTTCAATCCGAACGTGATGGGGACGGCGGCTTGACCGTGGGTTCGGCCAAGCATCACCGTGTCTCGCTCACGTTGGGCAACATCTGCACAAACGCCAATAAGATGGCACAGTTGTTCGCGTAGGAGAACAAGACTGTCGCGGAGCTGAAGAGCCACGGCCGTGTCGACGATGTCGTTCGAGGTGGCTCCGAGGTGAATGCACCAACCTGCTTCCCCGGCCGCCTCGGCCATCGCCTTGGTTAACGCCATGATGTCGTGACGTGTTTCGGCCTCAATTTCACTGACCCGTTCCTTGGTCACAGCCTCGGGATTGGCAATTGCGGCAACGGCGTTGTAATCGTCTTCCGAGACACGGCCCAATTGCCAGTGCGCCCAAATCAACGCACGTTCAACTTCCAATTGTCGTTCGTGTCGTCCAAGTTCCGACCAGATGTGCTTGAAATCTTGGCAACCGTACCGGTAGTCCAACGGGCAGAAGGCCATGAATTGAGGCAAACGCCTCGCTAAATCAACCTTCCCTTCTCATCCATTGTAGGCTTCATTCAGGCATCAGCATGAACGGCTTCATCCGATTCAACGGGGCCCATGACAGATTGGATGAGGAAAACGGCAAGAATCGCCGAAATCACGAAAGAAACCCCAATCCAAGAAGAAAGATCGTACCACATCATCGCCAGACCCATGAGGGAGGCGTAGGACACGATCTGGCAGAGTGCCGATGCGAGCCCCAATTTCCGAATTCGTTCGGGAGGGAGGTTGCGTTCATGCTCAAGAAGGAAGGTGTAGATGAGGAAATAAATTCCCTGAAAGGGCAGGGCTGCAGCGATGACGCACAACGCCACTTGGCGAACCATGTTCGGGTTGTTTGCCTGTTCAATCCCCTGAAACAACATCACGGCCGTGTTCGTCCCGAGGAGCGCTGCCATAATGGTCCAACGCTTGTCTTGACTGGAGGTTCGACTTTCGACATTAACCGAGCCTTCACCCATGGAAGGTTCGTGAACTGTTGAGGGTATGATGTTTCCCTTCCCAACAAGGAACGTTTGGAGGAATTTAGCCCAACAGGCGAATGACCGTGCCGGTGATAGCGGCTACGATCAGCAACAACACCATCATGGCAACGGGACCGTATTGATTCTTGTCGTCGAGCGCCGTTCCAAAGAACCCGTCGCGTCGGACGGCTTCAACAAAACTTCCCGCCTCCTCAAAATCAGGTGCAGGCCGCCGTGGGATGCGTTCTCCGGCTCGGACATCGCCGCTCATGTTCGATACCACACGCTCGCAGGTCATAGCCCTTACGAAGTAAATTCAACGCCACAACCCTCATTCACCGATGCCACGCAATGCCAACCATGACGAGGCATACGTTCGATGTCGCAGGTCTCCACATTCACTTGGCGGTCGAAGGCAGTACGGGTGGCACCACGGTGGGTCTTCACATGGCTGCAGACACCATCAACGACGGTAAACGCGTCCTTTGGGCTTCGGTGAACATGCCTGACCCTGCTCGGTTTTCACAACTCTTCGCTCACCTTTCACTCGTTGAGAGTTCCCGTTTCCATGCCATGAACTTTGGTGGTAAATTCGACCGTGCAATGGATGCGCTCATCGAGGCCACCAACGCCCTCCCAAGCGTTGGTTTGGTGGTGATGGACGATTGGTGCGATGCCTCAGGTCGGATCGAAACACAGAAAATCGAACACGTTCGAAGATTTGTGGAGCACTGCCCAGAGGGCGTGACCGTGTTGTTGATTTCAAAGGGCTCGGTTGACGCCAGTGGTGCAAGTGACGACCCCATCGTGGCACGGGCCGCCGAAGCCATGAACAATGCAAACTTCACCATTTGGCGATTGTGGCGTCACCAAAACACCAACAAGCGTGTCTTGGACAGTGGTGAAGAACGCCTGGTGTTGACCCTTGAAGAATCAGGCTTCCACGTCTGAATTTTCGTCGTCCTCGCCGAGCAGCTTGGCCATCTCGTCAAGCGCATCATCATCGGGTTCGTCGAATTGCTGAGGATTACGAGCGCCGCCCTCAAGCACATCGTCTCCGGCGATTTTCGGACCTGTGGCCTCAAGCATGGCGATTCGATTCTTCATCGCTCGCTTGCTGATGAACCAAACCATCACAAGAAGCGAAAGTGCCATTGCAACATAAGCCACATTCTTGGTGGTATCGGGTTCCATTGTGAAGAGGTTGTCAATCAGACTTTTTCATGGTTGTTATGGTAGAACTTCCTTCTCACGGTCGTTTCTCACCCATAGAATGGGGCCGCCGTGAACCATGCACAGCAACTTCGTAGTGTTCTATTTGAGGGTTTATGCAACGCTTGACCAGAACGCATCACTGCCGTCTTGAGGTTCGCTTTCCGTTTGCTCATCGTTTTCGGACGGAACTTTTGGTGCAAGATATATTTGCGACCCACCATTTAGAGTGGTAGGTTCCTCCTCTTCACCCTCAATCCTGATAATCGCATCGACGCCGACAGCTTGTGCCAGCGCCACGAGAAAGGGGTCTTGATGAACATTCAACGATGGACCAATGAAAAACACAAGGGCCTGTTCAGCACCACCTACATCAACACTCAGACGGTCGCCCCATTTCGTTTCATAATAGCCATCATTAACATCGTCAGAATGGCCTGAATACCAAACCTCTTCGCTTGTTCGTTTGACTTTGAACGTCTTAAGGTCGGCATCCTCCCAAGTCCAACCCGAGAACCTTGTTCCAGTGAAGGATTTGTGCCACTGGATGGAGTTTGACGGTCGGTTGAAGGTCAGTTGAAAATTACGGAAATCATTCACGCCACGAAGCATAAACAAACCAACGCCGCTGAAAAATAAAGGAAACAAAACACCCATGAGACCGTCGTTTGCATCGACGAGGTACCCTCGGTCAGTCACCGTGGTGTTGGTAAATTCAAGATAATACACATCACTGTAGGTCATGTCAAAGACTCGGTAGAGCCGTTCTCCGTCAAACGGTGCGGATTCCGTGGACGTGAACTCCTCATCGTTTCCAAGGCCGATATTATCGCACCAGGGGGGTCTCGCACTCCAGAGGTTCGGGTACGTCAGGTCTTCTGTAGACCATTCAATTGGTAGCGTGGATGCTGGCCGATAATAATCACAATCACCATAACCATCTTCCTGGATTTCAGCGAGGACGATGTAATCGCCTTGAGCAGACCAACGGAAATGGCTGATGGCCTCTCCATTCAAATAACGGAATCGATCTTCGGACGCCTCCAAGCGTTCAAACGTCCGCTCTAAGTTGTGGTCGAGACAATGAGCTGTTCCATCCCCGGTGAACAACGGTTCGTCATCTGAAGAAATGCAGTGTTCTTCCCCTGCCATCCACCATTCGTAAGCACCGACGGCCGCACTGCCGAGTCCCACACCGATGAACAACAGGCCGAACGCAACAAATGGCAGGAAGAAAAGGACATCCCCCCATGCAAAGGAAGACCGTTTTATCACAACACGGTCGGGGCTTGAAACCACCTGGAGTTCATCAGGACCGTGGACTTGAAACAGGGTGCCTTGGGGCTTGGTCGGCCTCAACATGAACGGAGCCCCGCTCTTTTCCTACATCAAGGATTACTCGGCACCGAAGAACTGACGAATCACTGGGTGCATTTTCATGGCCTGTTCCTTCTGGATTTGCTCGTAGGTACGCAAGATGATACCGACCGCAAGAAGCAGACCTGTACCCGTCGCATTACCCACCGTTAAGGTTTCAATTCCAATCAAGAGGACGCGCTAAATGCCTCCGAGCATCGAGAGGGGGCTCAACCCAGCCCTCAAACGGGGGCTTTGGCACAATGTTGACCCAGGAATCCTCGCCACGGATTTTGCAGGCAGGACAGCGAAGTCCCTGTCCGGCCCCCATGCTCTTCATCCTGGTTGAACAGGCCGGGCACAACGGGCGTTCCTGTTTGCGAGCAACCGCCTTCAAAAGACGAACTTGTTCCACGTGAAGGTCGCCATCCGGATGATGCAAGCCTCGTACCTCAACCGTGTCACCGGCAACCAGCCACCGACCGAGCGCATTCACAGGCCCGCCCTCTGCGTACATCCGCAAGGATGGACCGTTGGTCAGGATTCGAGCGTGTTTTCGTACAGCATCAACGAGCACATCCATCACCTCAAGGACCAGGCTCTCGGAGAGGTGGTCGCCGGAGGCTTGGTTGGTTCTGAACACCCGCCAACCGGAGGCACCCTCCGTGTTTTCAGCCTCCAAAAGGAGCCTGCAAGCCGCTTCTGCGTCACTTCTGTCAAGTGAGCGCAGGCCGAAGAGGACCGGTGACTTGCCCCTCGGGGCCACCACATGGTTGCCTTTCCTCGGGTCCCTTGACAGGACAATGGATGGCCAAGTATCGAGCGTTGTCAACGCATCGACATCGAGTTGACGCACACCCATTTGCCCTTCCATGCGCCATGCAATCGCTTCCCACGTCACGAGGTGATCCCGCCATGCAACCGCAGCCGTGGCGCCGATGCAGCCGTGACCACCCCAACTTCGGTCGGCCGGTGGCAAGGCTGTTTGCGAAGCATCTTCTCGAACTGCATGCCAGTAAAACGCCTCATCGGGTTGCTGGCGAAACCAAACCATTCCTGGGCTTGACGGAGACTGTTCTCGATTCGAGATTTCAGATTCCCCAACCTGCCCCACAAGTGGAACAACATGGTTCGTCCACCATGCATCAAGATGGTTCAGAAGGGAATGCTCATCGTCGTGATTTAATTCTATAGATAAGGCGGCATTACCACGTGTCCTCCGCTGTGCAAACGGCCAAAGCCGTACCAACCGTGGTTCACCAACATCCGTTCCTTCCGGCAAATCAGAAAGTAGTCGGTGAAACACTTCGGTGGTGCATCCACCCGAGAGTGAATCGGTATCGTCCAATCCGAGCCAACCCACATCATCACCTCACGGTTGGAAGTCGTCGCCTCCGTCACTTCCGTTCACCACGCGCTGAATGACTTGGTCCACACCGATTCGGCCGTTCACGCGAAACAGACGCGCACCGTAGGCCCAACCGGCCCCCATGTCCGAGCGGCGATCACCGACCATGGCATCCAACGGATTTGGCGGGACGGGTTGCTCGCCCCACCAATCCACTTCGACGGCTTGTCGTCCTGCATTTTCCAACACATCGGCCTCCAACGAGACCGACTCCGTACGCAACAAACGATGACCCAACATCAGCATCGCTGGCGATGGTTTGCGACATCCACATCGGTCCTCAAATCGGTGAGGGCAAGTGATGAAGGCGTCCACGTGCGCATCCGGGTCATCTTCAAGGAGCTTGGATTGAAGTGACCGATGAATCAATTCCAACCGGTCAGCCCCCCACAGGCCTCGTGCAATCGGCGATTGGTTGGTGACGACGCACACCAAATAGCCTGCACGGCGCAGCGATGCAATGGACGTCGCAGCGCCCTCCAGCAAATCAACTTCCGAAGGGGTGTTGATGTAACCGGGGCGGCCGATGTTGATGACGCCGTCTCGGTCGAGGAAGGCAATGGGTGCTTGCTGCCTGTTGGACAGGGGCAGGTCGCTGGCAACACGAACGAACGGCCCCTCCATGCAGATGGCTCGCAAAACCACCCCTTTGGCTTTGTTGAAGAGCGGAGAGGTTGATATTGAACCCAACCAACGCAGGGCTATGCTGGTCAGTGCCGAAACCGCCACCCTCCTCGGTGCGCTTGGCATGGCCTTTCTCGGATTTTCATGGGTTCGCCGACGCCACGAGACCATCAGGCCTGCCCAACTTGGTTGGGTGCTTGTGGGCTTCTATTTCTTCAATCAATCTTGGGTGTACCTCGAACACGACGACGTGATTCTGACGGTGATGTGTGCCCTCACGCTCCCACTCGCCTGTTGGGCTGCATGGTGGGAATCCAACGCTAAAGGTCGGCAAAAAGAGGCGATGGTGTGGGCCAGAGGGACGGTTGCCTTTGCCGGTGGACCCTACATGCTGGTGACCTATGTACCCTACCTCAGCGTCTTGGCGATTTGGTTCGTTGCCACCCAGTCGGCATGGTTTCTTGGATTCGCTACCGGTCAAGACATCAACATCGGCACCACGTGGGTCAACGATGCCTCTGGGCGTGTGGCCTGGGAGGATTGGGACGGCAACCGATGGTTCGCCACCGATTTCACCGGAGAATATGCTTTCCAATCCGAACTCATTCTCGCCGATGGAAGCCTGATTGGCATCAATTTCGTGCTCGCCTGCACGGCTCTCCAATCGATGGTGCTCTTCATTGGGGCCATCTCGGTGCTCGACCTGTCCTGGAAACGCAGGGTTCGAGCCTTGTTGCTCACCGTCCCCCTCATCCACGCACTCAACGTGTTTCGCAACGCAGGCTTGATCTGGATGCACATGAACTACACCCAGTGGGACCTCTGGGGCATGAGTGTGTTTGAGTTCGGACACAGTTACGTCGCACGGGTGGTCAGTTTGTTTGCCATGTTCCTCATGGCGCTGATCATGTTTGAGATGCTCCCTACCATGCACCGAAACATCATGTCGCTCATCTCGCCCAAGACCAATCAAAAGGCATAGATGCACACGCCGGGACTCGAACCCGGGTGGAGAGGTTGGGAACCTCCCATCATAACCACTAGATCACGTGTGCTGCGGGTGCTGGAACCCGGTTCGATTCATGAGGGCTGTGGTCGGAAAACATGATGGGGCAACGACCAACCCCGGGAACATGCACCCTGCGTTGGAACCGTTCACCTTCCAGCGAACGGGAAAACGCATTCGCAATCGATGTGTATTGGCGGCCATGACCAACAAGCAGAGCGAGGAAAACGGTGTGCTCAGCGAGGAAGAAATCAGGTGGTTATGCGCTCGAAGCAAGGGTGGTTTTGGTATCGTG
>JALRLQ010000038.1:15194-15425 GCA_023254365.1 Candidatus Poseidonia sp.
GTTCAGGAAGATGGAAAGGGTTGGAACGGTGAATTTGGTGTCTGGTCCGATGCCCACCTCGACGGGTTGACCGAGTTGGCAACGGCCATTCGTACACACGGAGCACTGAGTTTGGTCCAACTCTTCCACGGCGGGATGCGAGCACCGGAGGCGTTAACGGGACGGCAACCAAAGTCCGCCTCCCAGAACCGAATCAGTGACGAACTCGGTTCAAGCCGTGCGATGACGGAG
>JALRLQ010000039.1 GCA_023254365.1 Candidatus Poseidonia sp.
GGACCGGTTTTTGCTGTCGCTGGTTTTCTTCATCGGCGGGCGTTCAAGGTTGTTGGGAGGCAACAAGTCACACAAGTCTCGTGCCATTTGAATCGCGTGCTCGTCGTCGCTGGCCGTGAAGTGGGACACGCCTGACTTGGAACCGTGCGTCGCAGCACCGCCCAAGTCCTCGAAACTGACCACTTCATTGGTGACGGTCTTGATGACCTCTGGACCGGTGATGAACATGTGGGCCGTTTGGTCCACCATGATGACAAAATCAGTGATCGCAGGCGAGTACACCGCCCCACCCGCACAGGGCCCCATGATGACCGAAATTTGGGGGACGACCCCGGAGGCTCGCACATTGCGGAAGAAAATTTCAGCGTAGGAACCGAGCGATGCCACGCCTTCTTGGATGCGAGCGCCACCAGAGTCGTTCATGCCGATGACGGGCCGGCCCGTTTTGAGGGCCATGTCGAGCACCTTGCAAATTTTCAGACCGTGCATTTCACCCAATGAACCACCGTACACGGTGAAATCCTGAGCAAAGGCGAAGACTTCTCGTCCGTTGATGGTGCCGTGACCGGTCACAACACCGTCGCCGGGAATGACATTCTTGTCCATGTCAAAATCTCGACAGCGATGTTCTACCAAAGCGTCGATTTCTTGGAAACTACCGTCGTCAAGAAGCAGTTCAAGGCGCTCACGCGCCGTCATCTTGCCCCGGTTGTGTTGTGCCTCGACGCGGGCTTGGCCTCCGCCGGCCTCACTTCGAGACTTGCGGTTTCGCAAATCCTTGAGTCGCTCTTCCGTGCTTGACATGGGGTTCCCCGGCAACTTCTCGGCCTAAGCCGCCCTTATTGCTTGCTCTTGGAAAATGCCAACCTCGACCCTTCTGTGGGGTTGCGTTGATAGGGAAGCGTCTCGTCCACCTATCATGGACCAGCCGTTGCGCATCGTGGTGGCCAAGCCCGGACTTGACGGTCATGACCGTGGAGCCAAAGTGGTCGCACGTGCCCTTCGGGACGCCGGTCACGAGGTCATCTACACCGGCCTGCGACGGACTTCGCAACAAATCGTGGACACCGTTCGAGACGAAGACGCCCGCTTCCTCGGGCTTTCCTCGCTCTCTGGCGCCCACGCTCATCTGTTCCCACAAGTCTGTGACAAACTCCGAGAGGCCGGCCTCGACGATGTCATCGTCTTTGGCGGGGGCATCATTCCCAACGATGACCGCCCTGCACTGCACGCTGTGGGGATTCGTGCCGTGTTTGGGCCGGGCACCCCCACAAGCGAAATCTTGGAATTCATTCAAACCGCCTCGGCCATGGACGATGCCGGTGTTGGCCAATCGAGCGACTGGCATTGGGAATCCTCGGCGTGATGGAGGCGGCAAGCATGGCCGATGAACTTCAACGCGCTCTTGATGGCGATCGGCGCGCCCTTGCCCGGATGCTCTCGGCCATTGAAAACGGCACCGTCAACGTGGAGAAAATCCTCGGAGAGTCGCCTTCTATAGAATCTGAGGGCTGGCAAACCATGGCGGTAACCGGGGCTCCCGGGGTGGGGAAGTCGGTCCTGTTGGATGCGATCATCACCACCTGGGCCAGCAACGGGTTGAGGGTCGCTCTTCTCGCCGTTGACCCGAGTTCTCCTCGAAGTGGCGGGGCGCTCTTGGGTGACCGCGTGAGAATGTCTTCGGTGGACAATCCGGCATTGAATGAACGCGTCTACGTTCGCTCTCTTGCGACAAGGGCCTCTTCGGGAAGCGTTCCGCTCATCGTCGAAGACATGGCCTCCTTCCTGTTGGCCTGTGGATGGCAGCGCGTGCTCATTGAAACCGTCGGAGCAGGGCAGGCAGAGTTGCGATGTGCTGCTGTTGCAGACCGCATCGTGGTCGTAGAAGGGCCCGCCCGCGGCGATGGCATTCAGGCTGAAAAGGCAGGTTTGCTTGAGTTGGCCGATGTGGTCCTCGTCAACAAATCGGACCTCGAGGGTGCCGACCGCCATGCCGGTGAGTTGAGGGAATCCTTCGCACTTGACGGCGACGATGCGCCCGACGTCTACCTCACCTCAGGATTGAGAGGCGATGGCATCGAGAACGCAGCCGAGGCGTTGCTGAATCTCAACAGCACAGGAAGAGCAACCCGTGCTCGGATGCGAGAACGGCTTCTTGCTCAACACGAGCGACGGCTGTTGCACCATCCACGTTACAATGCGGTCTTGGACGGGCTTTGCGAGGGCACCCTTGATATTCAAGAGGCGTTGGCTGAACTTCAAGGCGACACCCATGAGCGAACAGGTTGAGTTGACCAACCCCGTTGAAACCTCGGTGGGTGGAATGCGCGGCCACCTTCTGCGAAGAGGCATTCACCTGAGCATGGCCGCGTTGCCGTTTGTCTACTTCACCTACGGCGAATCCGTAGCGGACAGCATCGGCTGGGAACTGCAACAAGTGGTGGCTGGCGTGGTTCTGTTCGCTTTGGTGGCTGAAGGCATCCGACTCAAACTTGGCATCACCGTGTTTGGACAACGTGATTACGAAGCAAAGCAGGTCTCAGCACTCGCCTGGGGTGCCGTCGGTGTTGGTTTTGTCCTCCTCTTGGCACCGCATGAAGCCTATGCTTACCCGCTCATCCTCTCCTTGGCACTCGGCGACCCCCTCATGGGTGAGCTTCGAAGAAAAGGCATCTCCTCGAGGAACGTCATGGTGTACTCAACCGCCGCCCTGTGGGCCATCTGGTTGGCGTCAAGTGCCCTGTTTGGCACACCTGTTTGGATGGCGTTTCTCCTGGCTCCTGTTTGCATGATTTCAGAATGGCCACGACTTCGTTACATCGATGACAACGCCACGATGGTCCTTATCCCGCTCGCCCTTGTTTTGTTGCTCGAACCCTTTGCCGGTATGATGGCGTGAGTTCGGCAAGTTTCACCCGCTTCCCTCAATATGTTCAAATGGGGGTTTCCAGTCGTTGGAAGTAGGTGAAGAACATGGCCGATGATTCCCACAGCACCGACCCACCTCAAATCGCTTACCAAGTTGGATTTGCACTCGCCATCATTCTTTTGGCCGTCACCATGTTCCGTTATCCACTTTGGTGAATTTTTTACGCTGATTTTGAACATCTCTTCAAAAGGGCGCGGCTTGTCCAAGGCATATGTGCGGCATCGGTGGCATGTTGGGGCAACCCGACCAGTCCATTCTCAACCGCATGAACACGCTTCAAGCCCACCGTGGCCCCGACGCCAACGACGTGTGGATGGACGACGATGTTGGCTTTGCCCATGCTCGACTGGCTATCCTGGACCTTGCATCAAGCCAACAACCGATGCGGGGTGAACACGGTGCGGTGTTGGTGGTCAACGGAGAGATCTACAACCATCGCTCGCTTCGAGCCCGCCATGCATCCTATCCGTTTCAAACAGCGGGGGACAGCGAAACGCTGCTCGCCCTCCACGCTGCAGCCACAGCGTCTGGACGCCGGTGCTCTGCTCGCGAACACGCCAACTGGATTGGTGAACTCGATGGGATGTACGCTTTTGCGCTCTGGGACCCCCGCCATCGTCAACTTCTGCTCGGCAGAGACCCCCTCGGGATCAAACCGCTGGTGCGAACCACCGTGAAAGACCACCTCCTGTTCGCCAGTGAAGTGAAGGCATTCCATGCCGATGAAGCGTACTCGCCGATGTTGGATGAGGTTGCTCTCGCCGCACGCCTCGTTTGGGAATATCCGCTCGACGGCACCACCCTGCTTCAAGGCGTTCACCAAGTTCGTTCGGGAACCGTGGAATGTTGGCGCCTCGATGACCAAGGCCGGGCAACGTTGGAAGATGTCGCCTCGATTGAACGACAGCGCCTTGTCCCAAGCAGCACGTGGAACCCTGACACCGAGGCGGCCGGGCTGCTTGAATCGTTTGTTCACAGCGTTCAGCAGCGATTGATGGCGGATGTTCCCGTTGGTATCGTCCTCTCGGGTGGTTTGGATTCAAGTTTGGTTTGTGCCGTTGCGCACGAGGCCTCACAGCGTGCGAATCAGCCGGTACCGGAATGTTGGACCGTGGCAGAAAGCGAAGAGAATCCTGACTGGGTTGCTGCTGAAATCGTCGCATCGCACCATGACCTCGTCCACCACCAACACATTCTGGAGCCCGATGCTTTTGAACGCCGCCTCCCCCAACTGGCATGGCACGGAGAGGATACGGACGTGACCGTGATGTTCTTCCATCCTCTGTTTGAAGCGATGGCAAAGAAGGTCAAGGTAGGTCTGTGCGGCCAAGGGGCGGATGAATTGCATGGCGGTTACCCAAGGTACGGCGAACTTGCTCGCCACGGGACGGAACTTCACGCTCGCATGAACGCTTTACCCGAATCTCATCGTAACGCCTTGCTCCAAGGCACACTGACGGCTGGTGACGGTTGGTATCAAGCAAAGCACGATCCACTCGAGGTCACCGAGGATTTGGAATCCATGTTGAATTTTGAACTCGAACACGGCCAACTCAGCAACTTCCAACTTCGCCTTGTTGACCGACACTCAATGGCCCACTCCCTTGAGGTAAGGGTGCCGTTCCTCGGCAAGGAACACCGCACAGCGTCCAATGAATTACCGTTGGCGTGGAAGCGTGGGAGCACGAGAGAAGAAAAAGCAGCTTTACGCCGAGCAGCAGACTTAACCTCACTTCCAAAAGACATCGTTCGCCGTCCGAAACTCCCTGCTGGAAGAGCAACCTCACCGACGATGTTGGACGCCTTCCTCACCGACCATGTGAGCAACATTGAGCAGTTATTGGCTCATTATTCACCTTGGAAGAGGGTGCTGAAAGGCCAAGAGGAATTGGCACTCGGGCTGGGGTTGTTTGACGCCCTCCATTTGAGGGAAGACGGGCATCGAAAGACGAAGGCCACGATTGACGATTTGGTAGCGGAGGTGCTGACACCATGAAATTGAGAGACTATCAAGATGCCTTGGAGGAGAACAGGGAGGCCATCAAGGCATGGATGAAGAAAAAAAGGTCAGAAGTACCCATACCCATCTACGGCAGCGTTGATGTGCGGGATGCTGGATGGAAAGTCGGTGTGGTTGATGCCAACCATTTTCCTGCTGGATTCAACAACGTCCCCCAAGAAAGCGTGAAGGAACTTGCTCACTTGTTTGCCGAGCATCTCCAGCGTGCGCATCCAGGGTGCCAATGGGTGCATTTGTTGCCAGAAAGTCATACCCGAAACCAAGCCTATGTTGAAAACATCGCCACCATCAAGTCCATCGTCGAGCAAGCCGGTTTCCGATGCACGGTCGGTTCCGTCGCCCTGAACGACTTTTCTTCCCTTCACGGCCTTTCAGGACCGTTGTTGCTCGATCGTGTGGAGATGAATGAAGACAACCTTTCCGTAGCAGGTGCGATACCCGACCTCATTTTGCTCAACAACGATTTGACCGAGGGCAGCATCCCCGGGCTCGAAGGACCCAACATCACGCCACCTCCCCACATGGGTTGGTATCGGCGCAGAAAGTCCGAACACTACGAGGCGCTTCGACCCTACGTCGAGGAAATGGCCCAAATCTTGGGCATGGACCCTTGGTTTTTGATGCCTGAATGGTTTGTTTCTGAAGACAAATGCCTTACAGAGGATGCTTGCAAAATACGCCTCGCAGCAGAAATTGACGATTTCCTCAGCAAACTTCGTGCCACCTACGAAGAAAAAGGAATCGAGCGTGAACCGACGGTGGTCATCAAGAACGATAGCGGCACATACGGTTTGGGCGTGATGGTGCTGAAATCGGGAAGTGAAATACTCAACCTCTCAAACCGGAAGGCGAACAAACTTCGCTACGCCAAAGGCGGGACTGATGTTGAGAACTACCTCATCCAAGAAGGCATTCCGACTGCGCTCACATCCGAAGAAGGCGAGGCTCTCGAGCCTGTTGTTTATCTTGTGGATGGAGAAGCTGCGTCCTGGTTTTATCGCATCAACGCCAAGAAATCCGACATGGACAATTTGAACTCCCCAAGTGCCCGATTTGAAAACTTTGACCAATCCCAGAACCCCTACCTCACCGATGCCCACGGCTGGCACGCATTGGTGGCGGAGTTGAGCATGATCGCCATGGGAGATGAATCACTGAACTGGCAGCGACAGTCCGCGGAATGAAAAATCAACAAAGGTACAGTTTGGATAACGATTGGGGTCGTCGCCCCTAGGATTCTCAGTGCATCGTTACAAAAAATTCGCTCCGAGCAAGACGGATGCAATCAAGAAAAATCATTAAATCCAGAACGGCATGCCGGCGGAGGCATGAATTTCTCCGAAAATCATCCACGAAAGCAGGCCAAAATACAGACCTATGCCATTTTTTTGCTCTTTATCTTGGTGGTATCGCCATGGGTAGTCAACGCGTCTGAAACAGGCCGGCAGCAACAACCCACAGATCCCATTCCTCCAAGCTGCAACAAATTGTATGTTGGTGCGGAGGCTGGCATGCTTCATTGCAACAACGAGACACAGGAGGGATACACCCTGTTCTCTGGAACTTCCCACGAAATCATCTACCTCATCGATCACCGAGGCGAACTCCGCCACCAATGGACAACATCCCATCCAAACGGTTCAGGTTACGGCATGGACCTCGGGCCAAACGGCACCTTGTTGCAAGTTGTCAATGACCTTCCTGTTGATGAAGGACCCCTGCTCATGGAAGCCGGTGGAGCCTCCACCCATATCGAAATCTTGGACGCCAACAGCAACCTGATGTGGGAAATCACCGAATACGCCAACAATTACCGTTTACACCATGATGCTACATTTTTGCCCAACGGCAATGTCTTGGCCATCGCTTGGGAGTATTTTGATGAAACAACAGGTAAATCCATGGGACGTAAAGACAACTTGATCACGTCCGATGGTCTTTGGCCGGACGTGGTGATTGAATATGCGAAAAACGAAACGGGTGGTGCCGAAATTGTATGGATGTGGCGAGCATCAGACCATCTTGTTCAGCACGAAGACTCCTTGCTCCCTACCTACGGCAATCCGGCCGATTACCCAGAAAAAATCAACATCAACGCCGTTGGCCCGAATATTCGAGCAGATGATGCAGATTGGATGCATTGCAATTCAATTGACTACGATCCAATTCACAAGCACATCCTCCTCTCTTGTCGACACACGGAGGAATTGTACATCATCAATCACAACCTCTCGTGGGATGAAAGTAACGGTTCTGCAGGCGACCTCCTCTACCGTTGGGGCAACCCCATGAATTACGACATGGGTTCTGCCGCGGACCAATACACGGTGACGCAGCATGACGCACAGTTCATTCCTCCTGGACGGCCGTTTGCTGGTTCCATCTCCTATTTTTCCAACGATGTTTCCGGGCCCTCAAGCATTGGGATTTTTACACCACCTCGGCAAGGTGACATTTTTCGCTTGAACAAATCAACAGGAATGTACGACCCGGCTCAACCTGATATCGAATTTACCCTTCCCGCAGGTTGGGGGCCAAGGTTTCAATCTGGAGCGACCCTGTTGCCAAACGGGCAATTCATGGTCTCCCACTCGCTGCGAGGAAAACTCGGTCAAATCGGAAACGACAGCCAAATCGATTGGGAATACAACGTACCGCTCAACCCTGGAGGCGAAATCGCCTCACGAAATCAACGGAATTTCCCTCCGATCTTTTTCAAAGCGGAATGGTTTCCATTGAACGACACACGCTTGCAAACCTTACCTCTTGCTCGGTTTGGCGTGATTGAGTCCTACGACGACATATGTCCAGATGGAGGTGACGATGTGCTCTGGGATTGGAACGGCGATGGTTGTATCGAAGATGACGACCAAGACGGTGTGTCCAACAACAATGATTGGTGCCCGGGAACAGCGCCTCAACTTCCCGTTGACGAACAAGGATGCGAAGAAGAAGAGGAACTGATTCTAGGATGCACGGATTCAACGGCATTGAACTACGACCCACAAGCCGAAGTTGATGATGGAACCTGCGAATACCCGCCACCAGATGTTGTCGGATGCATGGATGATACGGCCCTCAATTATGACGAAAACGCTACTGTGAACGATGAGGATCTGTGTGAATACCCACCGCCACCTCCTGTTTACGGATGCACCGATTCAACGGCTCTGAACCACAACCCGGAGGCTGATGCCGACGATGGAAGCTGCGAATACCCACCACCAACGGAAGGTTGCCACGATGCAGAGGCCACCAACTATGACCCAAGCACCGAGGTACATAACGCATCAACATGCACTTACCCGGAAGTGGTCGAAGAGCCTGTCGAAGGCTGTACCGACCCGGAAGCTCTCAATTATGATATGAACAGCGAGCTCGACGACGGAAGCTGCACCTATCCACAACCCGAGGTTGATGAAAACGAAACTGAGCCGGAAGAAATTGAGCCGGTTGAAACGACATGTGAGATACGTGGAGATTGTCCGGAACAGGAAGTGGAGGAACAAGTTGAGGCGAGTGATGTTGAACGGGCAATCTATCTCACCCTTGGACTCATCATCGCTCTCTTGACGTTGATTCTCAGCATCCAACTTTCTCGGCGAATGTACCATGGTGACGATTGACCCCCATACCATCAAAACAAGGTGGTCCCACCCACACGCATGAGCAGCCGTGTTTGGTTGTACATCACCACCATCGCCGTTGGATTGTGGTGTTCTGCAACGGGTGTTGCAGGTCTCCTCAGCGAGGCATGGGCAGAATGGCCCGTCAACATCTGGTGTTGGGGTGTTTTTGCATGGATCTATCTGCGTACTGACCGAAAGGAACGCATCGAGATGCTCACGGTGGTGGCGTTGGCAACACCCATGGAACTGTTCTTTTCCGAAGTGTGGCTCATTTATGAGTATCAGCGTGACTTGATGCCGTTGTTCGTCCCAGCGGGCCATTACTTCCTTTTTGATTTGGGACGTCGAGGAGCTGGTAGACTTGACGAAACATGGGCCATGCCGTTGCTGCTCCCCTTTGTCCCGCTGGTCGCCTACGGTGCATGGACGGGAGGCGACACCTCAGGTGTCATCTTGCTCTTGCTCGTTCTCGGGTTCACGAAGTGGGGACCTCAACCCCGACTCTATGCCGCCATGGCATGGGCGGCGTTGGCCATGGAACTCTGGGGCACCTATCTTGGAAATTGGACGTGGGCGTCTGAGGTTCCATGGACCGGCTTCACCGCCTGGAATCCGCCTCTTTTGGTCGGAGCGTTCTATTGTTTTGGCGACCTGTTGGTCAACTTGTGCGTTGCCAAGTTTGAAGGGGAACCGCCGCAGGAGGCAACATCATGACGGGGGCGGACGAGTTGCGAAAGCGACGAGAAGAAGAAGCCCTTCGCATTCGAACGGCGCTGAATCGTCAGCGTGGTGAGCAACGTGCCAACACCAAAGGCGGTGAAGGCACGGTGGCGTTTGTGGAAGAGCGGAAATGCATTGGTTGCGACCAATGCACCATCGTGTGCGATGACGATGCGATTGAACTCTACCATGTTGACGTTCGCAGTCCATTGATGAAGGTTGAAAGCAACAGAAAAGCGAAGATTATTCGAGACGCATGCACGGGCTGCCGGCTCTGTGTTTTGGCATGCCCGACCGACGCCATCACGATGATTGACCGATGAGGTGAACCACCATGTCGAAAAAAGGAAAAGACGCAACAGCCCAACGCTTTGGAGGAGAATTCGGCCCGTATCGAAAACCGGGAACCACCGGTGTGAGCCTTTCAACCTTCAAGACCCTGGTGTGGACATCCAACATCGGAGGGTTGATCTTGGTCGCACTTGCGTTGGAACTGCTCTTTGTTCAGAAGTCCTTCGGCTGGGGCTTTGCATCGTTGGTCGCAGGTGTGGCCATTGCCCTCTTCCCTTCGAATTACGAAATCGTGGGCATGGGCGACGAGGATGAAGAGGGCGCTTGACCCTCTTCGCGTCGACACTCACCAGCCCGTTCAGGCTTCGACGTTTTCAACCGAGGAAGCCTCGGAAGCCAGCGCACCCTTCTTCTCGTTGACCTGTCGAGCGAGGAAGGACACGACGTCAAGAATCTCGATATCGGCATAGGCTTCATCGCCTTCAAACTTCAAACACTCGAAGTGAGAGACACACTTCGGACATGAGGTGAGCATTGTATCGGCGCCGGTGGCACGAACTTCTTCCATGCGGGTGACACGGAGGGAGCGAGCGTTCTCGTTGCACGACATCATGCTGGACACACCGCAGCACATGGCGTCTTCACCGTGGTGCTCCATCTCAACGATTTCGACACCTTCCACGGCGTTGATGAGTTCCCGAGGTTCATCGTAGATGCCCATTTGACGGCCAAGTCTGCACGGGTCGTGATAGGTCACCGTGGTTTCCTCGGACTTCAGGTTCATGTCAAAGCCCTGCTCAATCAGGAACTCGGTAGTGTGCATGACCTTCACGTTCTCCAACTCGTAGTCTCGAGCAAAGGTACGGAAACATTCTGCACACGACGAGACCAAGGTGTCGATGCCGGATTCGTTGATCTTCCGCTGATTGTATGCCTTGAGTTTCTCAAAGACCTCATCCAGACCTTGCCACTTTTGGTCGTGTCCACAGCACTTGAGGAAATCTCGGCCAAGGTAGGACACGTCGGTACCCATTTCCTCGAACAGCGTAAACGCCGCCGTGGTGGTATCGCCCAAATTCATGGTTCCCTCGTTGACGTGGGAGAACACCATTTCTTGGTCGAGGTAGTCAACACAACCGGGATAATACCCGATGTTTGAGGTGATGGGGTAGTCCTCTGTGGCGATGAAATCGTCATCAGCAGCTTCTTCGGCTTCAGCGTTGAGAACAGCCTGGAGCACCGTGTGAGGAATTTCGGCTTGTGGGCCGCCAACGATCAAGCTACGGCGGATATCAACATAGGAGTCGTAGTTGACAAGTTGGGGACAGGCATTGGTGCACGCCGTACAGGTCAAACACGAATAGAGGGGCACACCGTCGTCCTCGTTGTTCCACGAGTTGTAGATGATGTTGAGTTTGTCACCGCCGTTGAACAGGCGAACTGGACAGGCATCGTCACACAAGTCGCAACCGTAACACTTGTTCATCTCAAACTCGTATCCACGTGCCATGTAGCGCAACAGCACGAAGACCAGGGCACCAAAGGTCACACAAGGAATGAACATGGCGTAGGTGAGTTTTGCATCCAAGGACTTGGGGTTTTGATGGTAGGTCGGGTTTTCAATGTAGGAGAACGCCGTTCCGCCAGCCGCCATTTCTTCGGCATTGCTCAGGTTCACGGTGTGGCCTGCCAGTGCTGCTGGAGCATCTTCGTCCCATACCAAAAGCGGTTGATAGGTTGCAATGCTGAACGCAGTCTCCGTGGCGATGCTGTCGTTGAGCGCCAGTGCTCCGCTGACAACAACGTCGTAGGCGTAGTTGTACGTACCAACCTTCATCTCGACGGTGGCGCCTTCACAGTCTGCAAAGGAGACCAGGGTGGCGCCGGTGGCATCGGTCACTGAGAGGGTGGTGGCCACCATGGTTTGTGTTGAAACGTCGTTGATTTTACGCTCACTGGAACGGAATTCACAGGAAAGGTCGGTGGTGAGTGTCTCGACTTGTTCCGGGTGGCCTTCTGGGAAGAGCGTCGGGTCTTCCGTGATGGTGAAGGTTCCCGTAACTGAGAAGCCTTCACCACCGTTGAAGGTGGTGCCACCTGCGGCAGCATTGATACCGTTGCTTGGGTCTTGATGTCCGTTGGCGTCAGCAAAGTCGGTGATGATGTACCGGGCAGGCTGGTAAATGTTCCAGTTCAACCACGCCGTGGTGGGGACGACGCCGCTGTCCGACCATCCACGATCGTCCGTGAATTCGTTGGTGTCGTGGACGTGAACGTCCGTGGGTTGGGTGCGCATTGCTTCGAGTTCGCCGTAATCCTTGATGGTCAACAATCCCTTTGCGTCCCAGAACCCGTTGTCATAGGTGTCGAAGGTGGCCACGGTGGCGGCAGAGGAAATCACCAAAGCGCCGACGAGGAGTTGGCGACTCTTGGCAACGGTGAATCCTGCACCCCATGCCTTGATGAGCAGAACACGGCCAATGAAGTAGATACAAATCCACAACAGCACACCGGTCATCACCCACGGTATCGCGTTGAACACATCGGCTATCCACGGTTCACGTACACCACACAGCAAATCCCCGTGCGAATCGAGTTTACAAAAATCAGAACGATTCTTCCCGTACAATTCCAAGAAGATGTTGATGGAGAACACGGAGATGAACCAGATGTGGGCGAGATACACAGCACCTGCTGCAGCAAACCATGGGTCTTCCACAGGGCGCTTTTCACGGCCTCCAAGGAAAGGTGGCAAAGCGAGAATGCCCACAGGGATGCCGGTCAGAGCAGCGCCCCACCAAGCAGCGTTCCAGGGGAACATGGGTTGGCCTACGATGTCGCCAATGAAGCCGGTTGGAACAACGAATTGGGGCAGGTATTCGCCCCATCGCAGGTAACCGTAGGAAAACAACACGTACCAGTCAGGGAACACGAACCCAGCCTGAGCGTAGGGGTCGGCTGCACCGTGCAGTGGCGGGGGAATCAGCCATGCGTAAAACAGCAAAATGGCCAACATGGCGGAGAAAATAATGGTGTCACGCAACACCTCGTGAGGCCAAAAACCGTGACCGGTGCGGGTACGCTTGCGCTTTTGCTCGGCTTCCTGAAGGTTCGCTTTTTCCTCCATGTACATGGAGGCAACGCGGCCAAAATTGTCAATCAATCCCATGTCATTCCCTCCGTATCAATGCGGCTCCGCAATTCCTTGTACCCAAACGATGAACAAATGGATGATGATGAGGGTGGTCACGATCACGGGCAAGATGAAAACGTGAATGAAGTACATTCGAGTGACCGTCAGCGGCGTCAATTCCGAACCAGAAAACAGGAGGGTGGCGATGTACTTGCCCACCAGCGGGCTGGAGTTGGCCAAGTTGATACCGATGATGGCAGCACCGTAGGCAAGACTGTCCCACGGCAAGAGGTACCCGGAGTATCCAAACACGATGGTGAGGGCCATCAGTGCCACACCGATGAGCCAGTTGAGTTCGCGCGGGTTACGGTAGGCACCGGTAAAGTAGACGCGACACATGTGAAGGAACACACTGGCGACCATGAAGTGCGTTGTCCAGTGGTGAACGGCTCGGAGGATGTAACCGAACGGAAGCTGGGTCATGATATACTGCATGCTGGCATAAGCCGGGGAGGGGTCACCTTCACCACCGGGCACGTAGTAGATACCCAGCACGGTTCCCGTGATGACGAGGATGATGAAGGACAGGAAGGAGATACCTCCCAAACAGTAGAGAGGGTACCAGTACCAAATGATGCGCAACTTGTACTTCTCGGCGTGAGTCAGCGGCATTTGGCGGTGCATGTTGTAGTACGCACCCTTTGACATGTTCCAGTAGTCCTGTAGCCGAAACCGGGTATCGAGCCAGGAAAACACCCAGAGGAACGAGCGTTCAGCGACGCCCATTTTCCCGGTGGATTCCACGGCCCGAAGAATATCCCGGCGGGGCATCTCCTCGTTTTCTTTACGCAGCGTGAACGCCACGATAAGAACGAGGAACGCGATGAAGAACCACAAAATCCAGAACATTGTCGTCATGTCTTCACCTCAATCACAGTACGTGTACCAGTCCACATAATCGGTGATGCCTTCAATGACATCGCCGTTGAGTTGGATAGGGATCAGCGGCAAGCCCACAGGCGCAGGTCCACCGGCTCGGCGGATGCCGACGTAGTTGAACGTGGCTCCGTTGGAACGGTTACGGTTGGTGTTCATCTCAAGCGCCGTAGGGTCAAAGCGAGAGGAATGGCAAATGCAGAACATCTTGGTACCACCGTCGTCACCACCGCCGGGCGTCCACGAGTCCTCAGTAAAGGAGTTCGACACCAGTTGCCATCCCGGGATGCAACACAGGTGGGTGCATCGACCAAAGACCATCACGAGGTCGTCAGAAGGCATCAAGCGTGGGTCAGCCTCAGCCAGGTCTTCGAAATGACCAACGTACTTGCCGGTCTCGTCGTAGCCTTCCATGAATTGGAAGCGGGCTTTTCCGTTGGATTCGGGCGTTCCCGCATACTTTGAGTGCTCGACGTAATTCACCACCACCGACACGCCGTTCCAAACACCGGCTGCACCTGCGGTACCCGTGGAGGACTTGGCCGCCTCGGCCACGAAGTCAGATTTGGTCATGGGCTGAAGGTGCTTGGCACCGTACCATGCTTCGTCTTCACGGCCCTTGGCCCAGAATTGGACAGCGAGGTCACCTCCGCCTCCGCCGCCCGGAGGCAACAAAATGGCCGCAAAACCAAGCATTCCGATAGAGGCGGTCAACACACCTGCGGCGGTGTTGAAACCGTAGCGAAGGAATTGGCGTCGATTGATGGTGGTTGCAGCACCGGCGGCACCGTCTGCAAGGTCGGATGGAGCGGGTTTGAGTTCGTATTCTCGTGCCATTGTGCATCACCACTTGTACTCCCGCCAGTCTTTCTGGTGCTCTGGAATGAATTTGTTCTGGGCGTGCTTGACGATGATGGTGTCAGGCAGGATGTACTTGAGGTAGATGATGCCCACCATGATGAGGGTGGTCAAGGTCATGGCAAGGTGGAACGAGAGTTGTTGTTGGTCCCATCCGTTGGCAAGTCCGTAAATCATGGAAAAACTCCAGTAACAAATCCAGAACAACCCCCAGGCGAAGAAGAACATCGTCAGGTACGAGCCACCGGACGGGGCAAGGGAGGCGCTCACGATGGTCCCCGGCTCGGCGATGTTGAACACGCCGTGGTCGATGGCCGAACTCATCTGGTCTTCGGTGAGCTCTGCTCCCTCGAGGGCGGTGCGAGCGTCGTCGACGCTGACGCTCCCATCGGCGACACCACGAAGCAGTTTCGTGATGGTGTCGTCCATCACTGATCACCTCGTCGCATCAATTTGTACCGGAGGCGTAGTTGGTTGCTTCGCCCCTTGTAGGAAGTCGAGAAGCCGTAACGAAGGAGCAGGCCGGCGAAAAGGACGACGCCGAGGACCGCCCCGAAGCCAAGCAAACCAAGCCAGT
>JALRLQ010000003.1 GCA_023254365.1 Candidatus Poseidonia sp.
CTCTATAATTGTTACTTAGTGAATTAAGTATCTCATTTTTATCATTAATAATTGATTGTAAATTTCCTCTTAGTTTTAAAGATTTATTTTTTTTTTTAAAATTAACAAAGCTAATACCTGTGGTTAGCATTAATTCTTAATTTTTTTTAATATTGACTGTTCTATGTCTAAATTGCTGTCTACAGAATTATTATTTTGACCGTTTTCATTCTCGTTTTTTGTTACAAGATCTTTTATTTTATTTTCATTAGTTTCTTCTGTTTCCTTATTTTGATCAGGAACTGGTAAATCATTATAATCCGGAGGCATCACAAGCGGTGATTTTTTTTCAACTAGAAATTCATCACTGCTTGATTTTTTTTGATTTGTAAATCCTTCTTTAATTGTTGAGCATGAATAAAGAAATAAAATTAGTTGAAAAAAAATTATTAATTTAAAGTGTTTCATATTTTTTGTTTTTATTATTACCAGTAATTTCAATTATTATCATAAAAATAACACCCAATGTAATGAATATATCTGCTACATTAAATATGAACCAATGAAAATTTCCTATATGGAAATCTATAAAATCAGGGACTGCTTTATAGGATATTCGGTCATATACATTTCCTATTGCACCTCCCAAGATCATCATAAGTGAGAATTTTTTGATTCCATTGCTTTTGTAAAGCATAAAAAATATAATTAAAATTATGATCAAAATTAAAAAAGTTAATGCATTATAAAAAATTGTTTCATTAAATGATAATAAGCCAAATGCAATTCCTTCATTCGTGAACGGGCACCCAATTCCCTGAACACCTTGAGCGCACGTTGGAGGTATTCCATACGATCTTGGCGTTCGGGGGCCACACCGCCCAATCGGGTAAGAAGCTCGCCAATTTGCATTCGAAGATCGTTGGCTTCAGCGAGAACAAGGGCCTGGCCGTAATGTTCCATCGCTTCCTCTGTTCGTCCAGCATCGTTCAATACCTCACCAAGGAGCATGGTGATTTCAACCAGGGATTGCACGTCACCAGCATCGTTCATGGCTTCCAGGGCTTCGTTATAGTGAAACAAGGCCAACTCGGACTGATCCACCTTGGCATAGTAACGGCCCAGCACGGCTTGTGAGCGGGCGTGGAGCATGGGGTTGTCAAGCGACGAAGTACGCTCGTGAGAGGCCATTGCGTGGCCACGTGCTCGGTCCACCTCGCCAAGATCAATCAACGCACGAGCGAGGGTGATTTGGCTGTTGATGAGGTCATCGTCGTCCGAGGAATTGAGGATGGCTTCGACCTCTCCATACGCCTCGAGGGCCTTGGTGCGCTCGTTTTTTCGTCGAAGAAGGTAGCCGATGTTGTTGTAGGTGCGGGCAGCCCAACGAGCGTGGCCCAACGTGATGTAGTGCTTGAGGGCTTTTTTGTGCCGGTTGAGAGAAACATCGCTGTTGCCTTGCTTTCGGCTGACATCGGCCATGGACGAAAGCACCTCCGCCTGAACGATGATTTCAGCATGTTGTTCGGCCATGGAGAGGGCTGATTGCAACGTCGTTTCAGCCTCTTCCAAGCGACCGAGGAGCGCCAAGATTTCACCTTGGAGTTGGAGCAGCGTGACGTTCACTTCTGGTTCGAGGTCGTCGGTGACCACTTGTTCGATCAACCCAAGCAATTCCATGTGCCCTTGAGACACCAATTGTCGTCCGTCGGTCACAATCAGGGTGGAGGCTTCTTCATGCTGGCCTGACCGAATGAGATGATACACGAGTTCAATCAGGACGTCGTGGCTTTGGGTTTGCTTCATGTACCATTCTGCACATTTTCCGTGGAACTCCTCCTTCAAACTTGACGACAGGCTACGCAGCAAAAATTCACGAATCAAATCGTGAACGTCATAGGTATCAGCATCGGCTTGCCGAGCCAAACCGGATTCAACCAAACTGTCCAATTCATCGGTGTTCAATTGCTGTTGGGCTAACGCATCCAAGACCATCGGTTCGCGGAAAATCGACAGTGCTGAAAGCACACGCTTCTGTTCTGCACTCAACTTTGAGAAGATTTCGACGGTCACGTAATTTTCCAGCGTTTCGTGAAAGGCACCGGCAGAGGCACCGCGGTTGATCAACTCCAACACCAACGGATGGCCTCTGGACAAGCCGTGAATGTGCAGCCACTGTTCATCCTCCAGCTGTTCAAAACTGGTGAGCAATTTTCGACCTGAGGCAGGATCAAGTCCATCAAGCGGCAACACCAAACTGGCAATTCTCCCCTCGGCGTCCTTGGTTGGAACCACCGGTTTGAACGACCGAGAAAAAATCACCAAACCAATTTGCTCCTCGCTGCCCAACAAATTCAGCGACATCGCTTGGAAGGTTTGGTGCAAGACCAAATCCGATACTTTGTGGAAGTCATCGATCACGATGAGTGAAGGAGAACCGGCCAACGCCTCGACGAGCAATTTTGCTGCATCAGCGGGTTGGGGTACAGGGGTTGCCGAGAGGTATGTCGCAAAATCTGAATTGCCCATGCTGGAGAGCCAATCCGCCACCGATTCGAAAAACGAACGTGAGCCTTCCCAGTCTTGGCAACGGTGGTACAACAGATTGCGACGGTGCATGAACCGTTCAATGAGTTTCGACGCCACGGTTGTTTTCCCAATACCTGCAATACCGGGGACAAGAAGGGTGGTCGCACGTGCTTCAAGCAAGTTCACCATGTTGTCGAGTTCAGTCGTTCGCCCGTAGAAATGCCGAAGTCGTGGTAAATCCGCCAGTGAAGTCACCAGTTGTTTTTCGACATGCTTGGAAAGATCCCGTTCAACAAGGTCGGCACTGAGTAACCGCAAGTCAAGGGAATTGTTGTCGTCCATGTACCGAATGATATCAACGGGACGCATCTCAAACGGCAACACCGATTTCGCACCACCCAAGGTGGTCTTCTCCGCAGCCTTGTCTTCAAACACACAACGCAGGGGGAACTCTGACAAACGCTGCCACGTTTCGTTCGCCAACGCAACACCGTTATCGGTCAAGAAGTACGCCTTTCTTTTGCGCGAAACGCCCTTGACGTGGGCTTGGCGTTCAACCAAAATGCCCTGATCTTTCAGACCCGCAATCGCACGTGGAACGTTTGAACGAGCGATAGCAACCGCATTGGCAATACCCATCTGCGAAAGTGCAAACGGTACTTCGATGCTGTCCTTGAAATCTGAGTAATCCAGCAAGTGCAACAGGATGCGTTCCTGCACACCTGGCTTCACTTGGCTGGCCATTCCCATACCTCAGGGAGCTCATTGTTGCGGTGGTTGGTAGTTCGGGTCGGGCACCCACTGGTTGGTTGTGGCGTCCCAGAGCCATCCTGGATGCTGAGAAGCTGCAGGCGCTGCCTCTTGTTGAGGTGCGGCTGCCTGCGCCTCCGGAACGGCCGCTTGGGCCGGAATGGCGGGAGCCTGCTTTGCCTTGGCCCATGCATACGGGTCTTCTTCTTCAACGGAGTCGTCGCTGGTAAGGTCGTCTTCGTCAGGGACTTCTTCGAATTCGATGAAGAAGTAGGCCCCTGCACCCAGTAGCACCAACACAGCGAGCACAATCAGGACGATACCGATAATGCCTGAACTTCCGTCGTCGCTGCTGGCTACGGTGATGGCAAACTCTGCAGCATCACCCTGGCCGGCAAAGGCAAACTCCTGTCCGTCCATCTCAAAGATAACGGCGGATTTACCTTCGATGCCAAGTTGACTTGCCGTGAGGTCCATGCTCCATGTTCCATCGGAGAGAACCGTCGTTGAGTTCACACGAGCGTTGCCTTGGGCGAAGCGAATGCTCACCGTACTACCGGGGAGCCCTTCGCCGCGGAAGGTTGCAGGGTTGTCGGCGGTGATGGCACCGTCATCGACTCGCTCAACGCTGAACGTCACACCTCGAACGAGGAAGTTCACCTTGAGTGAATACGCCTTCGATTCCTGATCGTCTTGAGCGTAAATCACCACGCCCTCGAGCGACCAGTCCGAAACGGTTGACGTGCTCTGCCAAAGGTAACTCGACATCGGATCAAACGTTAATTCACCCGTAGGTGTGATGGAGATGTAATCGAAGAAATAGTCGTCTTGCGAGTTGGCTGGATCGTCGTAGATGAAGAACTCAAGATCGTTCGCAGGCTCACCGGTCCCGTCTGGATCAGAGAAGAACTCGGTCAAATAGAAGGAAACACCATTGCCACACCGGTCAAAGGAATCCGATTGTTCGTCACAGAAGATGGTCCATGTACCAACCCACCCGGTTTCGTTGAACACCGGGTCAATGTTTTCGGCATCCAGTGGGTTGTTAATGGTCATCCGCCAAACGATGGTTTCCGAATAGTCATCACCGTCGTAGGCCTTGACGCTCACCGAGTAGACACGGTCGTGGATCAAGTCGGATGTGTCCCAGTTCGCAACCCAAGAACCATCGGCGTTGAACGTGGTCACAGGAAGCGGTCCATCGTTGAGTACCAAGCCGTTGGCCAAGTCGGTGATTTCAATTTCAACACGGGTCACAAAGCCACCAACGTCCCGGGCGACGCCGATGATCTTGGTATCCTCTGAGGCTCGAACGGTGTCCCCATCAATACCCCCGGTCATCTGATCGGCTGAACCAATCCAGGAAAGCTGGAGGTTGGGAGGAATGTTCTCGTTGTTGATGGTGATGGTGCGCACTTCAACCTGACAGCCGGTGTTGTCATCGATGCAGAAGTCGCTGTCGGCTGCCCAAACGGTCACCGTGTAGTCGCCGCTTGGCAAATCGCCCACCAACCATTCATAGGACCAGCTGGTTGAACCACCTTGGAAGAATTGTTGCTCCATGCCCCCTGGACCAGAGATATGGAACCAAATTTGCTTCACATCGCTGCCATAGGTGCCTTGGTAAGGGTCGGAGGCCGTTCCTTGGAACAGCACCTTGCCGTTGTTGTGGGTGCTCCCCGATGTAGGCACATCAACCAAAATGGTGGGAGCCACGAGATTGAGTTTGTACTGCCGAACTTCAACCGGCGAATAATCCAATCCGTCGTAGGAACGAATACGGAACGTTACGTCACCTTCACCTTCGGGATGTGCGGACATGTCCCACTCAAACAACCAATCCTTGTAGGGATGGTTGGCCATGGTGATATCGGAGGCCCCCGAGGTGTCGGAGGCGATGTACCAATCGGTTGAACCTGGAGGCTGAATCTCCACTCGCTCCACCATACCGAACTGGGACTGAATGGCGGTGTTGTCGTTGGCGTATGGCCACTTCACACCGTCCCAAGCCTGTCCTGTAATGCGTACGGTTGTAGCGAAGGAATAGCCGTCAGGTTCGTTGACGCTTACCCCAGGTCGCAAGTTGTTGAGGTTGATCACATCGTCAATGGGGCCGGAAAGCACGTAGGAGAAGTCCTTCGTCCCGCTGCCGAACTTGAAGGCTTCAACCGAGTAGAACGGCTTCTCTCGGCCAGTGGCGCAATCGGGATCGGCATCGTCGGTCAAGGTATCGCCGTCGTTGTCGATTCCGTCGGCACACGAATCCTCGTCCACCACGATGGGTTGCCCGGTACCGTCGTTGGAACCCGGGATGGCTGCGTTTTTGTCACCCACGATGTGGTTCCAGTTTCGGTCAAGCAAGAAATCCGATGGGAGAGACACTTGTTGGGTGAACCCGAACGCATCCGTGGTCAATTCGTAGAGTGGCAGACCAGTGGCATCCTTGATGACCACCGTGGCACCGGCCACGTTGGAATTCTTCGCCTTCACTTGATAGCGGACAAGTTCACCTTCACGAACTTGGGAACCCCACGCCGTGTTCTGGTTCTGCACGTGAATCATGCTCGAGTCGAAGTTTTGCAAATCAGCAAAGGAAAACACCGTGGCGTTCTCGACCAGTTCCAATGCCAAGGGCATTTGTGCAGGTGGAAGAGCCACCGTACCGGGGAGTTGCAGACACTCGTCCTGGACAAACGGACATTCTGCACCGAGCCAGCGGATGTTGACGGGGTAAAGTTCACCGCCACCTGGCGAGGGGATTTGTTCGGATTGAACCGTGACTCGAGATTCGGTGATGTTGTACACTTGAGAGACGCCGGTCCAACTGTTTCCTGAGAAATAAGCCACTGAGCCGTATTTGTTGCCGTAGTTGTCGTCGTGGAGGCTGATGTTTCCAGCGTAACCAAGTTGCGAATCTGCGGTGTTGTCCTGGACGTTGACCAACGAGCCCTTGGCCCGGATGATGTCACCAACGTTTTGCGAAATGGTGTTGCCGATGATGGTGGCCGATGAACGGAACACGTGAACGGCGGGGCAGGCGAAATCGCCACCATACATTTGCGAGTTGCACGTTCCAGAGTTGTTCGAGATTTGGTTGTTGGCGAGGTACAAGCGGGCTGCCGTCGGGGCAGGCACCTGCCAGCCTTGGTCTTGGTAGTGGTATTCACCGATGAGCACCGGCTCTTTGCCCGTGTCCTGAATGGTGTTGTTTTCAGCAACCACATCAGAGGTACCGTAAATCCACAAGCCGTTCCAACCACCAACGGGTCCAATCGTGTTGCGATGCAATTCAACATTGGACGAGCGAATACCGACGCCCGAACCTTCCGTGGCGCCTGAAATGGTGTTGCCCTCTGCGTACACCTTTGCACCGTCGTACGCCGTTAAGCCGGCACCTTCAGCAGTGGTGATGGTGTTGTCGATGACCTCGAGCGTGTGTTGAATGTTGCCGGTGGTCTTGAGCGAGTTGGTGTCAACGGCGTTGCACTTCACATCGATCTTGGAATTCGTGAGACTGCCCGAACTTGATTTCATCAAAATCCCGTACGAATTTTGCTTCACATCGAGATTGTCCATGTCAATGTAGGAATCCTCAATGAAGATGACGGCACGGCCACCACCTTGTTGGCCACAATCTGCATCGGCCCCAGTGAACACCGAGTTCTTAACTTCAAACGTGGAAAGGATACCGGCACCTGCACTGTAGGCTCGTACCGCTGCGGCATCGTAACCACGACCGTCAATGCCCAATTCAAAGGTGGAATCGGTGAGGGTGGGTGAAGCGAAGTCGATGGCGAGGACGTTTGAGGTGTTGATGTCCTTGAACGAAAGCCCTCGCGCGGTGGTGCTCGAGCCATCAAAGACCAGAGCACCGTATTGAACGGCTTGAAGTGTTGACACATAGATGGGGTAGCCGTATGCGTTTTCGAAGTGCGCATAGTTGAGGGAGGTGATGGATTGATCGATGGTGTTTCGAATAATCAACCCCGAACCGCAAGCTGCATCACCGTTGGTGAATTGATTCGAGCCGTTGATATAACATCGACCAACTTTGTTGTAGTCGGTGGGCAGGGCCCACATAAAGCGAGCCTGCGAAGAGGCGGAACCCGCACTTGCACCGCACGAAGTGTCACCAACGCAGATGGCCCCCTTGACATCGATGAACTTCCCATAGGGGATGTTGATGGTGGTGCCTGCGTTGATGACCAACTTGGCACCTTCGGCAACCTCAACGTCGCCTTGCAGGTTCATGGTACCGGTCCAGGTTTCAACACCGGTCACGGTCCCTTGGGTTGTTTCGTTCACGGCCATGGCCGTTGGGAGACTCACCAAGCCAATCATGATGGAGACCATGTAGAGCAGAACGAGCGATACAGATTTTACTTGCTATTGTCGGGACATTTCAGATGCACCTCGTAGGTCCATGGACGCTACGAATATAATACTGCGCCTCATTTGCCAAAATTAGCGTATCAATAAATAGTAAGAATATCAATTGCATTTCCGGAAAAATGGATTTCTCAGCCCCTTTCATTCCATATTCCGGAAGAATATTGGGCCATTCCAACACCAGTTTCGGGTGTTCTCAAGGCAAATCATCGCTTCAGCAAGCCGAAACATCGCCCAAAGCATCCACCAAGGCGTTCGCCTGCAACATGCCGTAACCACTCCGAGCATCATGTCCGGGCTCCCCCATCGGGGCTGCCGTATCGGCCAAGGTACGCTTCACCAATTCAAGGCAAGAACTATCGCCGTTGTTCGAAGGCTTGAGCGCTGGATTGGCTTCCAACAACAACGCAAGAGCGCCGGCTACGAACACCGTTGCATCGGAGGTACCGCTGCTCAAATACCATCGACTGTCCTCTCCAGTGCTGATGATCTCATGGCCCGGCGCTACAATTTCGGGCTTCTGATGCGGGAACGTTCGTTCAGAACCGTCCTCGTTGAGGTTCGACCCAATGGATGAATTTACCCACACGGCGCCATCTCTGGTCGTTGCGCCGACCGAAATCGCCAGACGAACACTGCCCGGAGTGGCGATGTCACCATCGTCGGATGTTCCGTCGTTTCCAGCAGCGGCAACCACGTAGACGCCGGCATCGGTTGCTTGCCTGGTGGCGGATGATGAGGAGCCTTCCTCGTTGGCCGAAGGTCGTTCCGTTCCTCCCAATGAGAGCGAAATGATATCGGCATCAAAGTCAAATTGACACCAGCGTATAGCGTCGGCGACATCCGAATCAAAACCCGTGTTTTCTCCCTCGCCGTTGTCCTGAAGAGCAGCCGCCATACCAAGCGCAATGTTGGGTGCAGCCCCCTGTTGATGGCCATTGGAGATCAGTAAACCAGCCATCAATGTACCATGAGCGACAGCACCGTAATCAACGGGAGAGAGCGAGGAACCGACAAAATCCTTGAACACCACATTTTGACCCTCAAAGGCCTCGTGATTCATGTCAATCCCCGTGTCCACCATGCAAAGACGCACCCCTTCTCCACTCATGCCGTCACCCTGCACCTCACGCAGGCCGGTTTGTTCGTAAGCCCATTCTGAATCAGGGTACTGGAACTCGTACACAATCCAATTGTTATGCCATATGAGAAGACTCAACGACACCAGCACGGCGAACACCACCACACCTGAGATGGAGATTCGGCCACGGCGCACTCGCGCAACGGGTTCAACAGGCAACGGAGCCCAACCCATGATCTCCGAACGCCATTCGTCTTGGAAACCAACCACGGTCGGGTCCGCTGCAGAGACGATACGTCGGTCCGACGGTTCAGGGAGGTACTCCACATCGCGAAGTCCCTCCATAGGCCCTCACTCCATCGCTGGGCACAAGAACCCTTGTTCTGTTCGCCAACGGGAATCAGAACTTGGAACCGCCACGGCTTCGAGCCGCTTTTGTACCGCCGTAGATGACCAAGATGCCGAGCAGGACAATCGCCAACGTGAACCACGTGTCTTCTCCATCCGGCGTGGTGGTGGTTCTGTACTCCAACGAGAACGAATTCCCATCTGGAAGTTGGACCGACCAGTCGCTGGTGGATTCTGCACCAACCACATCAACACGCACCTCAAACCGCTGGTTGCCTTGCTGGAAGGTCAAATCGGTGAACTCAGCGTTCACGGTTTGGCCAGCAGGGACGGAAATCGTCACTGAGAGTTCGTCCAGCGAAGATGGTGAAGTCGGCTTCAGATAGACGATGACCGACGGAGCATCCAACGTTCCTGTGTTTTGGATTGGAATAACAACTGAACCGGGGGTGTTGGCATCGTCGTTGGATTCCGAAGGAATGCCGTTTTCCACCACAACAAGGTCGATGGTGGCCGCTTGCACGGTCACTTCAACGGTGTAGGTTGGAACCTCCTCATCCTCGCTGTTGACGTAGATGGTCAACGGGAATTCACCCTCTTCGAAGGATTCAGGAGCAAAGACCGTGAACTGTTGGGTTCGGGTTTCGTCCTTGCTCAAGGTCAATGTTGACATCATCGGCGTGACGGACCAACCTTCAGGGACACCGCTCTCGAGCAATTCGATGGTGTAGGATTCTTGGCCGTTTCCGGTGTTGGTCACATCAAACGAAATCGTTCGCTCAACGAGTGCCGTCATGCCGAGCAATTCCGTTGCATCGGTGACGTTGAAACCATAGGTTTGTGGCACGAAGACCTTCACGCTGGCTTGCGTTGCTTCACCCAAATCAGTCTCCATTCGGAGCGTCATGCGATGGCCGTTGGCAAGGTGCCAAGCATCCTCGACCGATGGCAGGGTGATTTGCAAGCTCACCGTGGCACTGAGCACTGCTTCAGAGGCATCGGCTCCAATGCCGAGCGAAACGTCCACGCTTTCTTCGTAAGCCTGGCTGGTCTCGTTCCACACCGTCACCGTCCACAGGTCCGAATCTTGTGCCAAGCCCATTTCGCCAGACACCGTGAAGACATCGGCGATTTCCGTGCCGTTGTACGTGATATCAAAGTCCATGGTGATGGTCGTGTATTGGGTGTCGTCGGTTGACGAGATCACCGCTTCAATTTCATCACCATCAACCGCTTCCAAGACCGTAGCGGTAGATCCAACCGAGGCCTCATTGAACACGATGTCAAGATTGGAGTTCACACGGCGATTGTACGTCAAGGTCGCCGCAATGGTTGAATCGGCGGAAACCGTGGTGGTTTGGCCACCGAAGTATTCCATCTCGAGGTTCGTTTCGTGTTGAACGGTGGTGAACTCGCTGTCAAAGGCAACCGATCCCTCGGGGAAGAGGTGGAGAACGTTACCTGAAGCAGGCACATCCATGACCCACGACATACCATCGAAGGTCACTTCGAGTTCAACGGACTCCTGAATCATGCTGAAGCCATCGGAAGCAGAACCTGCATGGTGTTCGTTTTGGCCGATGTCCGTCCATGAAGTTGACAAATCAACATAACCACCCAGCGCCATCACCAGGGTCAAGTTTCCACCGTTGGCAACCGAGGCATCGAGCAAACCGATAGCCACGCCGCCACCGTTTGGACCGGGATTGGCTTCGGTGACGATCACAACCCATTCACCGGGTTGAATGCTGGCAGACCATTCGAGCGTTGAGTCGTTCATGGTACCCGTCAGCGTGATGGCATCCCGTTCAATTCCAGCAACTGGATAGAGGACGATGTTTGCGCCAACCAAACGGGCTGCATCCAACTGGTCGGTCACGAAGCCCATCACATCCACTGAACCGGCGGTCACTTCGATATCTTTCGAGTCAGGGCTGTCAAGCACCACAAAGCCCGATTCGTTCTCCGTGGTGTAGTAGACCGTCGCAAATCCGTCCTTCTCTACGGTGACGTTGTAGGCGTCTCGAATCGGCACGAACAGGCGCCAGACACCTTCCTCATCGGTAGAGACGTTGGTATTGAAGTCGGAATGATTGACACCTTGGACGATGACGTTCACTTCAGGAATTCCTTCGCCGAAACCGGGGACACTGTTGTTGTCAAGATCCCAGAACACCTTGCCTCCAATCTCCACTTCGAGCGTTGCGTAGGCGGGCTCGAGGACGAGCGTGTTGTTGACCGCATCGTTGGTTGTGAACGGTGAACCGCTGGTGTCCATGAACCAAGATTGTGTTCCAATCGTTCGGTTCAGGTACAAACTCCACGTTCCGGGCATCATCATCTCCGTGGCGTTTCCGTTTTCGTCAGTACGCTCGAAGGTGATGTTCCCGTAGCCGTCGTGACTCACGGCGGTGACGGTCATGTCAGCAAGTGAATCGTTGGTCATGAATTCACGCAACTGCATGGTCACCTCAACGCTTGGTGCAGTGATAAGGTCGAGCTCCAAGCGGTCCGAACCCGCTTCAACGGAGAGTGGTGAACGTAGCGTTTCGGTCACGTTTTCATTGGAGAATGGGGCCACGATGACCAACCATTCTCCAGCAGGTACGTAAGAGGCGAAGGAGCCGTTCTCATCGGAAGCCATGTTGAACCATTGGTCCTCGGCTTCGTTGTAGAGCAGGAAGTCGTTTTGGATACCGTCACCGGTGCTGTTGGACAACGTACCGTTGACGAGGTAGGTGTTCTTCAACGGCACATCGAGAACCTCTTCCATTAGGTCAAGACCGATCACAATGGCGTCAAAGAATTGCACACCGACCAAATCGTAATCCGTTGCATTCTCGGACGACGCTGTGGTGCGGTTGAACACCAAGTCGTAACCACCGGGCGTCAACGAAACCGTGATGTTTCCTGGCGTTGTGTAGTCGTCTTCCGTGAAGTACAGCGATTCACGGTTGTCGTCAATGGGTCGCAGATGGAACGCAGGTGAGACGATGGTTCCGTTCTCAAACGAACCGTCTTCTGACGAATCGAGGTACACGTTCATGGTCACCTCAACGCTCGCAGGATTCACGAACATCTCCAACATGGAGAGTTGGGTGGTTGCAGAGTGGTTGACGAGGACATCGCTCAACTCGCTGACGTTCAGGCGTTCATCGCCAACGGTGAAGTCCCACTCGCCGTTGAGTAGGTCCAAGTGGAATTCAGCGTTATCGCTGGTGGTTGTTCGCCACTCAAGACCGTCCTCATTGGTTGCGATGATTTCCGTTGGAGACCACAGTGGGACATTGCCGTCCCATCGGGTCGCATTATCGTAGAGGTAGACAACGCCGTCGATGCTGGTTGTTGGCTCAAGATAGAGGTTGCCAAGGTCGAGGTTGTCACCCGTTTCGACTTCGATCAAGTCACCGTAGCCTCGGTTGATGATGACGCTCTCGGTGGTCATGTGGTAGGTAAATCCGGACGGAACTCGAACGGAGAAGAAACCGGACACGTTGGTGACGGAACTGAATTCAAGTGAACCAGCGACGAAATTCACGGTGAGGGCACTGGCCGGCTCGGTGGTCTCCGCCTTGTTTTCTTCCGGCGTCATCTCTGCCCACTGGTCGTATTCTTCGATGGTCACACCAGGGTATGAGCGCATGGTTCCGTTGATGTAAGCTGCCTTTGCGTAGGTCACATCGACCACCACTTCGTTATTGGTTCGGTCAAGGATGATTTGGTCAAAGAGAACAAACTCGGTGTTCACATCGTCACGAATGTTCCACGTCCCATACAGGAGTTCAACGAACAAATCACCGTTTTCATCGGAGGTCACGTTGATCGGTTGCAAGATGCCTTCAGTGTTTTCGAAGGTGATGGTGCGGTTGCTCACATCGAACATCGGTTCTTGGGTGAGTGGATCGACTGGAGAAACCAACGTCATCGTCACGTCTGCGGTGTCGGGGACACCAAACGGCAGGGTAATGTTCGTGGTGTCGTCGAGGACCATCACCGATTCGTTCATGTCGAAGAATCCGTCGTCGTCGGTGTCAATTCGGTAGAAGTAATCACCCTTCGGAACGGGGCCGTAGGAGAAGTTTCCAGCCTCATCGGTTTCGATAGAAATCAAGGATGCTTCGCCGAGGTCACGGTCGACCAGTTCGATGGTTTGGTTGGCAAGCAGGTCGCCCGTGAGGGTTTCCAGGGTGCCAAAGAACAGCGCACCGGGCATGTTCATGTTCAGGTCGTACGACGGTGTAATGCCAATTTCAACCGGGTCTGGCAGGAGCACTTCCTTTCCATTGGCCAGCTGGGCAATCATGTTGTACGTACCCGGAAGAAGACCGGTCTTGTAGAACGAACCTGGTTCAACCATCGGTCCGGAGAAGTCACCGACACCGATGAACAAGCCGGTACCGTTGAACGTTCCAGTACCTTCGAACAAACCGGCACCTTCGATGGTTTCACCTTGACCAGCCTCGGCATCGCCGTAACTGCGCAACAAGGTCGAGGTCCCTTCGGAGGTAAAGGTACCAAATGCGCTCACCGTTCCCTCCAAACGATAGGTTGGAGGCGTGGTGGTCGAATCGGCCAAACAGAAGGTTTCATTGGCAGGCATCACAATGTTTGAGACATTATCCACTTCACAATCCGTGACGCTCGATGGTTCAACCCAAGAGGCTTCGATCATGCCCATACCGGTCCACGTGCCGTTGGCAAAGAACGAACGATCGTTGCCAATGTTTCGGGTGAAATCACCAATGAAATTCTTGGCAAGTGCAATACCTTCGCTCTCGAAAGAGCCGTTTTCAACCAGCGTGGCTTCACCCGTACCCTGCAGGATACGAGACTCTTCTGAAGAGAACGAACCGCTGGTGGTTTCAACCGTGTAGTTGTCCGTCATCGACCAAATGTTTCGGAGGATGAAGGTGGTCTCTGAAATCGGGTCACCGTTGAACGATTCATCACCGGACCAGAAGACTGTACCGGAGACACCACTGCTTCCGATGCCCACGTCAAGGGTACGGGTGAGTGGAACAAACCGGTTGGCTTCATCGCCAGAGATGTTCATCTGGGATTCTCCCAGCCACGTCATGTTGGCGACGTTCCCGAGGATGGCCGTGATTTCGTTGATTTGACGGTCGTCGTTGGTGTCCGTCAAAATATCACCGAGACGCTCAGCGTAGGAGCCATCTCGAATGTTGTCTCGGGCAGGGTTGGGGTCAAATTCACCGCCAAAGGCCGAGACACGAATGCGTCCTGCTGGAACCGTGAAACTGTAGAAGCCGTCATCGTCTGCATCAACGAAACCGATTGGAATCCAGTACGTGTCTTCGTCGTTGTCAACTCCGGCTTCACCGGAGAACGCATCGCGCTCGATGAGCAGGCGGACACCGGGAAGACCTTCTCCGGTATCGCTCATCGTCACTTGACCGGTCATCTCAGCACCGGGATAGTACTTGAGAATCTTCACCAGCGTGTTGGTGGACTGGATGGCAACCTCAGGGTCTTCTGAATACCAGTTGGCCACGACAAAGTGATTCATCATAGCACCTGGAAGCGGAAGCGAGTTGGTGAGGATGCTGCCGGGCGTACCGGATTGGCCGAAATGCTGGGCAGGCTGTGGATTGTTCGCACCGGTGTCAAGGCCCAACGAAGAGGCACCATAGCCGACGTAGGTACGAGCGACCATGGTGTCAAAGAAGGCTGGGTTGTGGTCCACACGGACATCTTGAATTTGCAGCGGGTCAATGTCGGCCCCTGATTGTTGATTCAAGAAGTCCTTTTGCATGGCTTCATCAACTTCTTCGCGGGTCATCTCATCTTGGAAATCACCACGGATCGTTTCGTAGACCTCGTCCATGTAGGTGCTGATGTCTTGACCTGACAGGATGGTTGGTGCGCCGAAAATACCCATCGGTTGACCACGGTTGTAATTGCTGTCAGCGGTGTACCGGCCAGCTCGAGGATAGAGGCGATCGTCCACAGCGAAGTAACGGATTTCGTGGTCTCTGTTGATGGTTTCACCGGGTGCACCCTCGTAGTCTTGCACGCGGTACAAGCCTTCGAGATTGATGAGGTCGTTGTACAAATCGTGGATGGTTGCGGTTGGGTGTGCATCAAAGGCCTCGGTAAGCAGTTGGGTGCACATGGCCAAACGAGCGTTCATTCGATGGAGGGACGTCGACACGGAGAGGTATTCATCGATGAGGTCGGCGGTGTACCAGTAGTCGCCAATGATGCTGTGCGTTCGCTCAACCACCGTGTCTTCACCGGTACGGATGTTGTTGGTGAACGTGATGTTGGCCTGGTCCATCGACGACCATGCGTCGCCAAGGCAGGAAGACGAAAGTTCAACCGTACAAGGAATCGCAACACCGTCCTTGTAGATGCGATAAATCGTGGTGTCGGCGTCAAACACACCAGCCACATGTGGGTGACCTTCGGCCATCACGATGTTGCGGTTGGTCTTGACAACGTTGAACGAGCGAACTTCAATGAAGTCGATCATCGATTCGTCAAACACGGTTTGCATCGTCATGAAATCGTCCATTTGCTCGTCGTTGAGGTACTTGTCAACGACGCCCTTGAAGGTGGGCGTGAACTCACGAACGCCGTCGTTACCCGTGGCATAGGTTCGGTCGCCCTCAGCAAGTTGCCAGATGAACATGGCGGTCAAATCATCTTGATTCCGAGCAAGAAGCATGTTTCCAGTCGCTGGAATACCGGACTGGAAGTTGTCCGAAACAGAGGGGTGTTCGCCGGTGCTCAGGGCTTGGAAACCGTAGTCCCACCATGAAACGAAGGCAGGTTTTTCTGAATATTTCATTCCTGTATCTTGATTCGCAAGCCAATCATAGGCGCTGTTCCAACCGTTATCGTTGAAGGAGGAACCAAAGCTACCGAGGTACCATCGACCATCGTAGGCGCTGCTGTCGAGGATGGAAAAGCCAAGTGCGTCAAACCGCAGAATGTCGGGAACGATGTTGTAGATTCGCTCATCGATTTCACTCTCTTGGTTGGAGGTTCCTGGAATGGCCGAATCCAAACCGTAGGTGGCTTGCTGACCAAAGATCATGATCATCACGAGGAAGACAGCGGAGAATTGAGGCGTCCTCCAAACGGCCTTGCGAGCACCAGCAATTCGGTCTGCAGGCGTGCGAATACCGAATTTCTTCCACGAGCGGACCAGACCGCTCCAATCAGCCCACTGCCAGAACGCTACGATTCCAGCGGCACCGAGGATGGCCATAATGGGCGTGGCGTTGAACATGAAACGAGCAGCGTTCCAAGCCATGAAGGTGGCCGTGAAAACCCATACGCCAAACACGAGCGCGGTTGCCTTGCGGTGACGAAGACCTCGCCAGAGCAGACCACCGCCCATGATGAGCGCCAGCAAGAACGTGATAGGTCCGAAGGAGGCGAACAACTGGGCTCGGTTCGGTGCGTTTGCTTCAGCAACCGTACCGAAGATCTTGGTCTTGGTGAAGTATCCGCTTCCAGTGAACAAGACATCCCAGGCGTTGGAGATATCGAGCGTCTTCAAGATAAACAGAAGGATGAAGAAGATACCTGCCAGTCCGCCCAAGGTTCCAAGGACCAACAACCACGGCTTGTCACGGTATCCGGTGGTCACGAAGGCGATGGCCAACGTGAACCCGAAGATGAACAAGAAGGGCTGAAGGCCGGTGCCGTCGAAGACCAAATCGAGTTGTGGGTGTCCATAAAACGGCAGTGCCATCAAGAAGGTGGTCAACAACATGGTCAAAAACAAGGCACTGAGCGTGGTCGAGTCTCGTCGTCGGAACATGTTGAGCGCAACTTGCAACGCGTAAGCGAGGAAGAGAATCGATGGACCAACGACGAACCCTTTCCAACCGAGTGCCACGATTCCGAAGGCCACACCAGCCAACACCGCATTGGCCATGGCCGCTTGGCGGTGTGTTGCAACATCGGCATATGCACGAAGGAAGGAGAGCGGATGAGCCGTTGTCGTCTTGGTAATACGGGCAGAACCTGCGTACTTGACAGCGCGCAGCCAATACATGAATCCGATGGAGATGAACAACATCACGAAGGCGTCGTGGTCAGCAAGAGCCCATGTCGAGTGCGTGACGTGGGCGGGCATGAATGCAATCAACCAAGCGGCGAGAACACCAGCACCCTTTCCGAAGTGGTCTTTGGCCATGGCAGCGATGGGGAACACGATGAGCGCACCATACAGCGCTGGAAGGGCAAGCATGCTCCACCAAACGGCTTCGTCAGGGTTGTTCAGGAACGGGCCAAGGATCATGGCGCCAATGGCCATGGACCAGGAAAACAACGGCGGACGCGGGTTGATGCCACCAATGGGGTAGTATCGGTCAGCATCGACCACCAAATGTGCATTGTTGGCGAGAATGTAGTCGACAACGCGCTTCATGTACCAAGGGTCAGAACCCCCGGTCATGTCCCAGCTTCCAGTTCCAAAGCCGTTCATGGACGGAACGGCATACCATTGGACGCGGATGGCCAAGCCGATGAGGAACGCCAGAGCGATCATCATGCCAGCGCCATGCGTTCGAAGGAACAAACGGGCTTGTGAGGGCTCGTGTTCGCCCAGGTTTGCCCAACCACCGTACTTTTCGTGGTTGCCAATCGAGTAAATACCAACGCCCATGAAGAACGTGATGCCGAGCCAAATCAAGGCGCCCCAAGTTCCGTCGAGGTCCTCGTTGTACCAAATACCAGCCTCAAACCATGCAGCCACCTGGTACAAAGCCCACATGGAGCCAACGACCATGGCTCGGGTGTACCACCGTTCGGCGACCATGCCCGCAACGATGAGGGCAACCACGCCGGTCAAGAATGCTGTCCAGTAGCCGATGTAACCGTGATAGCCCGTTTCGGTGGTGATGCCGAGTTGGTCGGCCACACCGACGGTGCTGAAGTGGTAAAGCGAACCTGCAAAGGCAAGAACCCAAACCACCAAGGCAACGACCAGCGGCATGTTGGCTTTGTTGAAGCCGTCCGTTTGTCCGAGGAAAGCGAACCACCCATGGTCACCTGCAGGGTTGATGGTGCCGCGTGCCAACACCGCCGCCAGCAAACCAGCAACCGTCGACATCGTCCAGTACGCAAAGAACACGTAGGCGGTGGCTTGGCGTTCCAAATTCATCGTGGAAACGAGTTGTCCGCCGTCCATCGTGTACGAGGATGGCAACGCCTCAAGAGCATCGCCAGCAGCCGCAAGGGCAAGCCAAAAACCAACGGTGGAGAACGTCATGACGGTGTACCACTCGTGACGGCCCCGACTGTCGAGGTTGGACCCCAACACGACAACGATGGCGAACATCAACGCAGCAAGAGCGTCAACGCCGGCATAGGAATGAAGCAACTCGGCTCCGAGCAACGCTCCAAACAACACGCCGAGGGAAACGGTGGATGAAGCGAGATCCGGTCGAGCAGCCTGAACGAAGCGCGGCACCAAGGCCAGCATGCTTCCGATGGCGACGACGAGCATCGGCATCATGTTGTTCATGCTCAAGTCGTATTCAATGCCCACGACTTGAGTGGTGGCAAGGGCAAGCAGCACGGCCAGAGGTGCAAGGAGCAACCCCATGGTGGCACTGGGCTGTTGACCCGACGTATCCATTTCTTCTTCCATTTCTATCCCTCATTTTCGGTCCAGCCTCAAGGCTGGCGTCGTTGGCGAGTTGTGAACCCCTTTTCAAGATAGTGGAATCACAGCGAAAGCCATTGGGCCTCAGTCCTTCATTTCCAATCAAAAAAAGGCGCTTTCGAGATATAAAGGCCCATCACCGAATGGCCCGGTGCGCGATGTCACTACGAAAGTGGCCCCCTTCAAGGCTGAGTTGGCCCATGAGTTCGTAGGCCATGCGCTGGGTTGAGGCAAGGTCGTCACCCATTGCCGTTGCCGAGAGAACCCGTCCGCCAGAGGCAATCAATTCTCCGTCATGATTTCGCCCCACGCCTGCGAAATTCACCCAAGAGGTCCCGTAGGAGGACAGCCGTTCCAGCGCTTCAAGACCTCGGATGGGGCGGCCCTTTACAGGCGTGGCGGGGTACCCCTCTGAGGCCAGCACAACCGTCACCGCGGTGCCGTCATGCAAAGCCAATTCAACGGTGTGAAGGGCATCGGACGCAGCGGCGTGAAGCAGGGTGTAGAGGTCGGTTTTGACCAGTGGAAGGGTGACTTGACATTCCGGGTCACCAAACCGAACGTTGAACTCGACGACATAGGGGTCGCCGTGTTGATCGATCATCAACCCGACAAACAACACGCCTCGATATGGAACGTCCTGTGATGAGAGGTGGCGATGCATCGGTTCCACGATGCGTTCAACCACGCGCTGATGAACGTCTGGCGAAACGACGGGAGCCGGACAATACGCACCCATGCCTCCCGTGTTGGGGCCTTGATCGCCATCGTAGGCTCGCTTGTGGTCCTGGCTGGCGGGAAGCGTCCGGTAGGCGGTTCCGTCCATCACCACCAGCATGCTCGCCTCTTCTCCTGCGAGAAACGCTTCGAGGAGCACAAAGCCGTCCGATTCAATGGACCGCTCAATGAAGGTTCGAGCCTCGTTTCTGTCTTCAGTAACGACGACGCCCTTCCCTCCAGCCAACACATCCCGCTTCACGACCCAAGGTTCACCGGCAAAACGATCGAGGGCGGCCTCGACATCGGAAGCAGCGTCCAAGCGAAGATAGGCTGCCGTTGGAACGCCAGCCTTCTCCATGGTTTCCTTCGCATGCAATTTGGAGCCTTCGAGGTGGGCGAGTGCAGCAACGGGACCAAAACACGGAAGACGGTGTTCAGCGCAGGCATCAGCCAACCCTTCGCACAAGGGTGCTTCGGGCCCCACCACCACCAGGTCGGGGTTGATGTCGAGCAACAGGGGCATCAATTCGCTTGGATGGATGGAAACCGCATGGTTGGTGGCGAGAAGGGCCGTCCCTGCGTTTCCTGGGATGCAATGGAGTTCGCCCACGCGTGGTGATGCATCAAGCGCCAAGCAGAAGGCATGCTCTCGCCCACCGCTGCCAATCACCACGACGGTCGCTTTTTCCATAACGTGCCGGTTCAATCGGCATTGAATAATTCCTTCGTGACCTGATATCGGGTGTTGTTGGAGGAAGAACGCTTATTCGCCTCGGTTCAATCAACACATCATGCGAAGCACATCTCGTATGGCCGCCCTGTATGTCGCCCTGCTTTTTTTGGCCGCCCCCCTCACACTCGCCGCCCCACCCAGCGGGGGTGAGACCCTCACGGTTGACCAGACGGAAACATGGTCGGAGGACGGAACGTTTGACGGTCATGTGACCGTTCAGGACGGCGCTGTGTTGACCATCAACGCCAACATCACCATGGAAACCGGCTCATCCATCAACGTCGAGCAGGGAGGTCAATTGGTGTTGACCAACGGTGGACTCTACAGCAACGATCTGAATGCAGGGGTGATGATCAACAGCGCTCTCGCCGAACTCACCCTCAACTTCGGTGATTTAGCCGATGTCGGTGTGCTGCAACTGAAGTTGGACCATGAAATCCCCGACGGAGTCATGTTCGACATTACCTACGGCGAAACCACCATCAACGCATCCGGGACGGACCTCGTTCAATTTGATGTGCCGCTCAACAACACCGACCTCTCCATCACCTTCACTTCGTATTATTTCACCCCGACCTACGTCCTTTGGGCCAAAGCCATCCACAGTGGAGGAGATACTTCTACGTTGATGGCGCCCGATATTGAAGCCACCAACGCCCCGCTGTATTGGTTCCAATCGGCCTATGATATCGTCGTGGACGGTGAGTTGAGCGTCACCAGCGCAGACATTGAAGGTGCCAACATTTCATGCTCTTCGCTGTGTGCCTTTGACTCGGCCGTGCTGACAGGGAGCGCTCCCGTTCACGCAGCCTCCACCGCATCCATCACCGTGGTGGATTCCGTCTTCGACGGCTCACGCTCCGACGAGGACATCATCCTTCACGACCAAGCACAAATCACCTACACCAACAGCCAGGGGACTGGTGGCACCACCGATGCTTGGATTCGCCTCTTGTCCCATCGTGAGTTGACCACCAACATCCCCAACGGTAGCCTGGATATTTCTGGCATCGGGTGGGGTGCAAGCAACTGGAACGACCTCACGGATGAAAACGGCTATGTCATGTTGGTTCCATCAGGCCAAACCAACGAACACAAGCGAATTGTTGAGTGGATGGATGGTGAAGGCGTGGTCCATCAAGAAGACGCATCCATCACGCTATCCATCAGCAGCAGTTGGGGAACGTTCTCCAGCACCATCGCTGCGCCAACCACTTCTTCGGGGAGCATCGAACTTGCGCTTCCGTTCATCGCCGTCACGGAGGTGACCATGGAAAGCGACGAAGCCATCGCCAACAAAAGCATCTCCGGTATGGCCACGGTATCCAACACGGGTGATGTGGCTGCCTCGAGCGTAAGCGTGTGGTGTTATGTGGGTGAAGACGTCGCGGAAACGACCCAAATCACCGTGAGCCTCAACGCTGGTGAGACCAAACAAGTTCCCTTCACCTGGTACGCTTACGAAGCCGGGGACAAAGCCATCACCTGCAAGCCCCTTCTCCCAACCCTCCTCAACGAAATTTCGGACATGGTCGTCAACCTTGACGGCGCAACCTCAACCGATATCGCTTGGGAGTACGCCGATGAGGAGGAGGATTCTCCTCTCATTATCTACCTCGCCCTCGTTCTCGGCATTGCAGCCCTTGTCCTGTTCACAGTGGCTCAAACACGTGGAAATCAAAAGACCTACCAGCACGACCATGCCGTTGAAGCTCACGACGACGGGAATGAATTCGACGAAAAGGTCGCTGACGACCAAGAAGAGGGTTCATCGGTGTACGATCTTAAGCCCGAAGACGGGGCTTGAATGGCCGTCTTCACTGGATGAGCTTCAGGACCCAGACCCATCAACAGGTTTGGCCCACGCCGTTTCCTTTGGCCTTTGGAGGATCGGCTTCCTGGTCCCCTGAAGAAAGGTCAATGCTCCAACTGTATTCCGAGGTGTAGACCGTTTGGTCGCCCAACGTGTTGGTGATGTCAACGGTGAACGTGTAGCACCCTTCACTGGTGTAGAAATCATCCTTGTCCAAATAGTATGCACCACTACCCGAATCGGCACCTGATGCCGTCAATCCAAACCAGCCGTCCGTTGAGGCACTTCCGGTCCCTCCGCCAAGAGGAGACCACGTGGCGAGGTCACCATCCACGGTGATCAAACTCTCTGTCCAAGTGTCTCCACCTGTGACAGTGACTTGGACTTGATAGTCTGCAGACATCGGGCGAAGGCCAACGGCGGTGAATCCTCCACCGTCTTCTGCATCCTCGTTGGGGTTGAGAAGGCCGACAAGCACCTCGATGGTGATGCCCACGTATTCATCTGCATCGTTGCTGTTTCCAAGGGGAGAAATCCGGACGCCGGCATCTTGAGCCTCACGGGTGGTGAAACGAGACGGAATCTCAATTTCTCCCGTTTGGCCGTTGGAGCCCGTTCCCTTGATGACATATTCAACACCGATGTTGCCTGCATAGTCTTCACCGTTACCGGCAAAAATAGAGGAGAGGGGGACTTTGAATTTCTTCAAATCGTTGCTGACATCTCCGGAATCCGCCCACATTTCAACGCCATCGGCTTCAATGGAGACATCCACGGAAGACATGGTGCCACGAACCTTGAACGAGAGTTCGTTGGTATCCTCATTCAATTCGACTTCCGTGATGGCCATCGATGCGTTGGTAGGGACGAGCATCACCGCTGCATAAGGTGTGGTCGCAATCAGCACCGCTACGACAATGCTCGCGTAGAGTTTGGGTTTGTTGACGCTTCCACGCATTCGATCGGCTTGGACAATCGCACCAATACCTGCGACGAGCACAATGGAGACGACAATCAGCCCCCATGCACCTCCTTGGAGCGAGAGGATGGCCCCCAAGAGAATGACGACCCATCCGCCCAAACTGAGCTTCATCGCCGTGTCAGGAGAGCCGCTGGCAGGGGCGTTTGCAACAACGGCTGCTGCAGCGGCCTGCACCACTACGGGCTCAGGCGCTTCGTCGGTATCTGCTTCTTTTGCACTGTTGGCTTTGTCCAGTAATCCACCCATGGTCAATCCCCGTTAACGCTTCGTTTTGCGATTGAGATTATCAATCCAACCCCTGTTTGAATCGCAACAGGGGATTTTGTGGGGTCGGTGTCAGAGGCCGGGAGCGGCTTCTCGCCATTCCTCTTCGCCTTCTTCATCGGTGTTGAGGAAACGGCGACCAGCAACTGCACCAGCCAGAGCAATCATCGAGATAGCAGGTACGACTTCGAAGCCGGGGAGGTAGACGCCACGGACATAGACCGTGATCATCTGGGACTCTCGGTTGCAGCCACCGTTCTGGCAGGCAAACTCGGATTCAGCGTAAAACTCCAAGACATGGTAAGCGTCTGACCAACCCTGATTCTTGGGCGTTCGCACCATGATGCGAGCGGTCTCTGGGGCAGCGTTGGGCTCGATGGTCACCACGGTTTGTGGAAGGTTGACGGTGAAGCCGGCTTCTTCGAGCGTTTCACGGGTGTTTTCGGTCACACCGATTTTCATACGGTCGATTTGGTTACCGAAGTTGTACACCTTGAACTGGAAGTTCTTATCGGTCTTCGGCATCAACTGGACGAAAGGTTCGACGGCCTCAACTTGAACGATGCTGAATTGCATGATGTTGATCAGGGCATTCACCTGAGAGGTGGCGATGTTGGGTGGCGGCACGTTGTTGATTTCTTGCACTTCGGCGGAAACAGTCAACTGGCGTGATTGCATTTGCATGTAGGGGTTGGCGCGGACGACGACTTGGAAGTCGACCTCTTGTCCTGCACCGACGTACATGTCGCCGGGAGCGGCTGTTGCCAAACCGTCGCTGGTCACGCGAATGGCCACCTTCTCGACGTAGGTGGTGGGGTTGGAGACCGTACATGTAGTGTATCCAGTGAGGGTGGCACCAGGCTTGACCTCAACCTGAATTTGGCCGGGAGCGCAGGTCATGGAGACGGCAGCACCGGAAAATTGCGCAGAGGCGGGCACGGCCACGACCATCAGCGAACAAAAGTAGATTCCCAGCAATGCAACAACGCGCTTCCATGCCGACATAGTCTCACCTATCGGTCTTCCCAACCTTCCCCACCTCATAACGGTTATGGGTGTGATGTGCGGAAAACAGGCCTTCAATGCAGTGGAGCGTTTTGGTGGGCCCGAAGGGAGTTGAACCCTTGACCTCCCGGTTATGAGCCGGGCGCTCTAACCAACTAAGCTACGGGCCCCGTGAGGGGGTTTTGACATCGCATGATGAACCTTCTTGTGGTCAATCAAACTGTGCCAGCGAGGATTGCGAAGGTTTCACCCATTCGCGAGCACTCTGCTCGAGTTCGTCTCTCAGTGCTTCTGGAACGAAGATCAAGCATTGTTCGTGGGGTTGGACCAGCGAACGTATGAGGGCAGAATGCTCGGAGACATCGCGCCCGTCTTCGAGGAGAATACCGCCAACATAAGGCAGGTAACCACGCTTGCTGATGCGGGCCTGAATCATGTCAATATCGGGGTCAAAGCCTCGTTCAAGAAGGAGTTCTCGAATACGTGGAGCGACCAAATCGGCCATCTCAACGGTAAAGTTGCTGATGCGCAACGACTTGTGATAGTCCTTTCTCGAAAGCAGTCGTTGAGCGTAAGAAGACAGGTAAACATCCTCGTGATTCGCCCAATGCGGCAAGGCCACTTTCACATGGGCATCGTTGAGCAGAACGTATTCTTCTGCAGACAAATTCGTGTTGAGCAACATGTGGGCCAGTTCCTCAGACAGCGTCAGGGCACCTTCCTGTGCGAGTGCTCTTGCCCGTTCGAGCATGTTCACCAGGTAGGCCTGCGTAAGCATGTTGACCTTGTGAAAGTAGACCTGCTGGTACATGTGATAGCGTGTCACCAAGTAGGCTTCGATGGCAGGGAGCCCCCATTGTTTCACGAACAAACGACCGTCCTGTCCAACACGGAGCGCACGAATCACGCGGGCGCTGTCAAAACCACCAATTTGTGCACCGGTGTTGGCTTGGTCTCGAATCATGTAGTCCATCCGATCGACATCGAGTTGACTGCTCACAATCTCCTTCATGAATCGAGGAATGGGTTCACCGTCGTGCTCGTCATGCCCGTCCATCAACGCAAACAATCGTCCAAGACGTTGTGGCCCGAGCACATCGGCAACGGCACGGCCAAGGTCGGTCTGCGATGATTCGAGAATGCGACGCCCCCATGCCTCGTGGGAGGCGAAGGTGGCGTACACTCGGGGTGTTTCCAGCAGGTGGGAATACGGGGGGTGGCCGATGTCGTGGAGCAAAGCGGCCAGTTGAACCAACTCCACATCCTCATCGCTCATCAATCCGGGGTGAACCTCGTTGAGGTGCTGTGCGAGGGTACCGGCGAGGTGGTATGCACCGAGTGAATGGGCAAAGCGGTTGTGCGTAGCAGCAGGGAACACGTACTCGCACGTCGAGAGTTGTTGAATTGCCCGGAGACGTTGGAATTCGGGGGTGTCGATGATGGTTGAATGGGCAGATGGGACGAAAATATCCCGATGAATTTCATCGCGAATAACCCGTTCACGACCGTTCATGGTGACTCTCCGTCAAGTTTGCTCTTTATATCACTTCTCGGCGAGCCGGAAAATGGCACATGGATAAGCCCTAAGCCCGAAAGGGTTCAGCCGGTGGCATGGCGGATGCTGTGAAAGGCCTGATGGACCGCATCACCAACGACGACCCCGAAACGCGCGGACAACAATTGTGGGTGATGTTCGCTTTGGCCATGTTTCTCGTGGCGACGTTGAACTGGTACGCCTATGTTCGTGAACCGGAAGTGATTCGCGTTGAGCAGTTGCTTGAATACAAGAACGAGGTCGTGAAAGTTCAAGGCACCCTCATCTCCTGGGTGGAAGACCCCTTCGCCTCAGGCGACGACCGCATTGATGCCATCATTGACGACGGTACTGGGGTGGTGGAAACACGGTGGTTCAGACCCGGCAACATGCCACCCATTGGCACAACGGTCACAGTGATGGGTGACGTCATCGAATACGACGGTCGTATCTGGATTCAATCGCTTGGAGCAGGGGCCATGGAATGGACCACAGCCGACCTGCCCGAGGTGGAGATTCTGGGTATTGCAGATGTGGCGAAAGACCCCGCAGCCTACGACGGTCAAGTGATTCAACTGACCGGTTACATCGATAGGTCCATTGCACCCGACACCACCTTCACCTCTGCTTATTTGGGCGACCACCCCAACTATGGAAACTCAGACCACCGAATGCATCTGACCATCCGGTCCTCCATCGGCGAGTGGGTGGAAGCAACCGCCAAGGTAGAGGTGCAAGGCATGCTCACCTACCAGCAACGGGACCTTCGATGGAGTTTGCAAATCCAAGGCCCCGAAATTCTCGTGGACCGAAACCACGTCCTGAACGTCCCTCAGCTCGATTGGGGCGCTCAGGCCACGTGGAGTTATCAATCCGGGCAAACCGTGACCATGACCGGCGTCCTTCTGACCGGCGAAGGCGATTGGACCTTGTACGGGCCAAGCGGTGAGACCATTTGTGTCGTTCCAACCGATGAGGATCGTACAGCCGCCTCAAGCGGAAGCCTGGACAACACCGTTCAAACCGTCGAAGGACGTTTGATGTGGTCGTCATCTGTTGCTGGATGGTGCATCGATGCCAACATGGGCATGAGTCCAACCCTTGTCAACCCGGAAACACCGGTTGGTTTGTTGGCGATGTTGTCTGCGGACCCCGTCCGGATGTTGGAGGATACCGAGGCCACTTACACCCTCTCAGCCTACATCAAATACGCCGTTGAACCAAGTGTGGAACAGGAAAATGCCTACTTCGTGGACGCCGCTGCCTACACGCCCGGATGGACAAGCATTGTCGTCACGGTCCCCGGGCCGAGGACCGTGTGGCTTGAGGCAGGCCAGAACATCGTGAGCAACGTTTCGGTAACCTGGGACGACGAAAACATGCGCCTTCGTCTTGTGGTTCACGACTACACCCTTGGCCCCGTCCCTTCAGCACGAACATTGCTTTGGGACGACGGTGCAACGCAATGGAGTTATTCTCGCGACCAAAACGTGCTCATCAACGGCAAGGCCATCTATGAAAACGACGAATGGCGATTGTACCGCGACGGTTCAGACGAATCGATCAAGATCGACCCTCACGGTCAGGCCATCGGAACCGACGAATGGCATGCAAATCAATCCATGACGTGGACCGGGCGTTTGCGTCAAGTGCAGAGCGACGATGGCATGAGCCTGGTCTACCTCCTGGACCAAGCCGATGCCGTTGACACCGACGGGGATGGACTTAGCGACACCCTCGAAGATGCCTTCGGAACGTCGGTCACCTCTGAGGACAGCGATGACGACGGCCTGTCCGACCGCGAGGAATACATCAATGCACAAACGTGAGGGTTGACCATGTTGGAAGGCTACTTTTTGGACTTGGCGTGGTTGTTGGGCGCCTTGTTCTTTGGCGTCATGCTCGGGTCCCTCACGGGTTTGATTCCGGGCTTTCACGTCAACAACGTGGCGCTGATTTTGTTGGCTTTGTCACCTGCCCTGCTCGATTTGGGTATCCCCCTCTCGGCCGTTGCAGCGATCATCGTCGCCACCGGGACCGTCCATACGTTCCTGAACTACATCCCTTCCGCCCTCATCGGTGCACCTGACGGTGACACAGCCTTGTCCTTGTTGCCCGGGCACCGCATGTTGTTGTCTGGAAACGCTGCCCGTGGCGTGGCTTGGTCGGCACGAGGCTCTCAACTCGGTCTTTTCCTCTCCCTGCCACTCATCGTCCTCGCTCGAATTGCGTTTGGACCTGAGCTCGGCTGGTACGAAGACCTGCGTTCGGTGTTGCCGTTTGTGCTGCTCAGCATCTCGCTGTTGTTGCTCGCCACCGAAACAACGCGGTTGGACTGGCCAATCTGGATGCAAAAATTGTCCATGGGTCGTTTGGGACGGGATTCCCGCTTTGCAGGGTTCCTCACGGCAACGGCCTTCTTCCTTCTGGCCGGCATGTACGGCTGGGGTGTGTTCACGCTCCCCGCACGCTCTCCAGTGGGTATGCCGGATGCCAGTCTTCTGCTGCCCAGTCTCGCTGGCCTGTTCGGCATTGCCAACCTCCTCGACATTTACGCCACCACCTCTCATCTCCCTCCTCAGCGGGAGAATTGGTCGCTTCCTCCCGTCCGGCCCTTGGTCGTGCCGTGCTTTTGGTCAAGCGTTGCTGGTGCCTCCATGGGGGTGCTCCCGGGCATGACCGCTTCCCAAGCCACGGTGTTGGTGATGGGCGGACGAAACCTGGCAGCCAAAGCGCAGGGTCGGCAGGGATACGGCATGGATTGGGAAACGCGCCGCCTCACCGAATTGTCGGACGATGAATTGTTGGAAATCGCCAAGGCAGAAGCGGAAGACGGTGTTGAAGGTCCTCAGACCAAACAAGATTTGGAAATCATTGCCATCTTGTCGGCGGTCAACACCGCCGTGACCGTGATGGTGCTTGGTTTCCTGTACATCATCAGCCGTTCAAGGTCGGGTGCAACGTTGGCTCTGAAAATGATGTACCCAATTGAAACCTGGTCTTCACTCGAGCCCACAAGTGACTTCATCCGCTTGTTGGCCGTCACCCTCGCCGCTGGCCTGCTCGCCATGCCGATGATGAGGTATGTTGGCATGGGCATGCTTCGACTCCACGCAGCCATACCGCTTCAGCAGATGGTCATGGGCGTGATTCTCTTTGTCGTGGCGTTGGTCTGGCTGTCAACCGGCTTTGTCGGCATCGGCGTACTCATCGTCGGCACCATCATTGGCCTCTTGCCACCCCGTATCGGTATACGACGCTCCCACGGCATGGGAATCATTCTGGTCCCCATCATGATCTACACCTTCGCCCAAAAATTCGACAGTTTTGGATTCATCTGAACAAGGACGTGAACACATGAACAACACCCGCACCGCCACCAGCCTGATGCTCCTCTTCCTCCTTTCGCTTGCACTCCCGCTTGCAAGCGAACCACTCGACGAGGGATGGGGACAACCCCTGCTCACTTCGGCTCGCTCAACCGCCTGCAGCGGAAGTGTTTGCATCAACGAAGTCATTCCCGACCCGCAAGGTGCAGACACCGGCCTCTACCCCAACGGCGAGTGGTTTGAACTCTTCAACAACGGCGGCATGGACGTCGATTTGACCGGTTGGAAGGTGACCACCAGCGCCCAGAAAACCCTTGCGTTCAACGCCAACACCATCGTTGGTTACCAAGCCGGAAACAGTTCGTCGTGGACCATCAGCCCCGGTGAGTACGTGGTGATTGCCCGCAACGGTGACAGCAATTTCTACATGACCAACACGGGCCTGTCAATGACGCTTGTTGACAACAACAACAACAACCTCCACACCGCCACATGGGGTGCTGTCACCTCAGGAACGAGTTATGAACAGGACTCGTCCAATCCCACGGCCAATTGGATCGCCACCGGTTCGCCCTCGCCGGGCCAAATCAATTCGGCGGGCGGCCCGACAACCCTCATTCCCGGCGACCTCATCATCTCCGAGGTCATGGCCAACCCTTGGCCCTCGTTTGACAACGCAACATGGCCGGGAGGCGAATGGGTTGAGGTGATGAACACCGGTAGCAGCGACATCGATTTGACCGGTTACAGTTTGATGGATGCTGCAGGGAACGTCCTCGAATTCAACAGCACGCACCTGGTGAACGTCACGGCCAGCAGCAGCAGTTACCTCATCTCGCCCGGACAACACCGCATCGTGGCCGTGAACGGGACAAGCCCGTACGGCGTGTTGAACAACGGGGCTGAAACGCTCACGCTGAAGTGGCCCAACGGCAGCCCTTCGCAAGAGGTCTCGTGGACCTCAACCCTCCAAGGATTCTCGCTCACGGCGTCCACGCAACCCAACGGGCTGTGGTCCTACGCATCCTACCCATCGCCCGAGGGCATGAACCCGATGGCGATTGAATTGATGCCTCGCCAAACCTTTGACGTGCAAATGACCGAATTGATGTCCAATGCCACCAACGATGGCGCCGGCTTCCCCGATGGTGAATGGATTGAACTCCACAACACGGGAACCATCGCCGTGGATTTGATGGGATGGACCGTTCTTGACGGCATGGGCAACATCACCCACCTTGACCCTGGTACGTTGGTCTTCAACAGCAGCCAAGGAGCCAGCCTTATCGATGCTGGAGAACGTCGGTTGGTGCAATTCACGAGCGACACCCAACTGTGGGATGATTACAACCACCTCTTCCTGCGCGATGCTTCGGGACAAACGGTGGACACCGCTGTTTACACCACCGATTATGGAGAAGATGTAGCGCTTATTCGTGGCAATCAACCGACCGACCCGTGGGTTCCTGCAGCGTGGAAAACACCCGGTCAACCTGAGCCCGGAACGACCCCTTCGGCGAGCACGGTTCGGTTTTCAGAAGTGCTGCCCGATGCGGTTGGGGCCGACAACCAACAATGGCCCAACGGTGAATGGCTCGAGCTTCATAACTACGGAACCATGGATGTGGACCTCACCGGATGGAAACTCCAAGCAGCATCGCGAAGCATGACCCTCCACGAATTCAACATGCCCTTCCAAGCCACACCGATTCTGCCTGCTGGCGATGTCACGCTGGTTGCTCTCAACGGCACCAGTTCCTTTTACCTCAAGCACACCGCTCCCGATTCCATCGGTCTGCTCGATGCTGCAGGTTCGACCGTTGACACCATCACCTGGACGGACACGGTTGAGGGTGAATCCCTCGTTGCCCCCAACAGCACCCATGCAGGCGTTGGCCCCAACGGCTCGACCGCCACGGGTGATTGGATTCTCTCAGCATGGCCCACACCCGGCGAACGCAACCCTGTGTGGCCAGCCTACACGGGCTCAACCGAACTCGCCATCACCGAGGTGCTGCCGTACTGCAACGACGATTCCATCACGCCAACCGAAGACTGGGTTGAACTCCACAACACCGGAGCATCACCGCTCAACATCAGTCGCTGGTCCGTGCTCAACGCTGACGGTGACCGCCGCTTTGTCCGACTGAGCGACCTCTGGACCGAGGCCAACGCCACGCCAAGCGACCTCCTCCAACCCGATGAACGAGCGGTGTTCACGATGGACGAGTGGATTTTGAGTGGGCTGGGCGACTCCTTTGACCTGCTCCACCCGGATGGCGACGCTGTCGACCGGGCCGTGTGGACCACCATCACGGATTGCCAAACGCTGATGCCAGGCGAGGCATCCGGCGACGACTGGCAACACACCTTGTGGCCAACACCGGGTGCATCCGAACCCGATGCAAGCCAATTTGCGGGGAAGGACGACCTGATGTTCACGCGCTTCATGCCTGCGGCCTCCACCAGTGGTTCAAGCGACATGGAGTTCATTGAAATCAGCAACCACGGTGACCAATTGGCCGTCTTGAACGGCTGGACGCTGCGTTCAACCACTGGCGCTATGAGTTCTTACGATGCTACCATCACATCCTTGATGATTCAACCCCAAAGCAGTGTACTCTTGGCCAACGAGGCCGACCAATTGACGCAATACGAACAAGGTACGGTGGTCGATATCAGCGTGGCGTTGGACCGGGCGTTTTACTTCCCCAACACCGGAGCAGCCATCCAATTGCTGGACCCTTCCGGTGTTCAGGCAGACACCCTCGTGTACGGCAATGGCCCCGTGACCCTCTCGGGTTGGAGCGGCATTGCCCTCGTGGAACCCATCACCAATTTGGACAACATCATCTATCTTCGTGGAAACGGCTGCGGCGACGCTCCCGACACCAACACAGTAGCCGACTGGCATGTTCGATGGAGTCGCCTCGGAGGCAGCACCTTCTGCTTTGAAACCACCCTTTCCAGCACCGGCTCCATCACGCCGTTGCTCGCTCCAGAACACGGTCTGGTCGACCTCTTGGCTTGGATTGATGGCGCCTCCACCAGTTTGCACGTTCACCTGTACCAATTGCAAGAGGCTCACCTCGTACAAGCCATGATCGATGCCAACAACCGAGGTGTCGAGGTGACGGTCGTGCTCGATTACGGAGACGATTGGTGGAATCAATACGACATGGACGCCCAACGTGGCATGGCCACCCAACTGTTGTCCGCCGGCGTGGACGTTCATTGGTTTGGTGACACCGGAGAAAACCCCTATGCGTACGTGCACAGCAAGGTCGCGGTTCGCGACGACCAAAGCGTTTGGATGGGTTCAGGGAATTGGAAATCCTCCTCACAACCCGCTCCCGACCAAGCAGGGAACCGTGACTGGGGCGTTATCGTGGACGACGCATCGTTCGCACAACTCGTTCTGCAGCATCTTGCTTTTGATGAAGATGTGGAAAAGGGCCACATCACCCCTGTCTCGCTCTCGGACGCACCCAACGCTTGGTCGATGCCCTCAACGGGAGCGGTGGTGGGAGAAACGGCAACGAGCATCACCGGACCCTACGACGCGACCTTGCTGGTTTGCCCGGACAACTGCATTGATGCCTTGGTACAGATGTTGGACGAGGCCGATGAAGAAATTCTGCTTTCGTTGCAATACCTCGACCTTGATTGGTCGTACGGGTGGGGTGAAAACCCCATCGTCAAAGCGCTCGAAGACGCAGCCGAACGGGGTGTGCGCATGCGCTTAATCCTCAACGGCGCCTACCTCGACGAAGACATCCAACACGTCGTTGACCAAATGAACGAAGAGTGGAACTTCACCAACGGATACGACACGGCAGCCATCGTCATGAGTTCGGACGAACAGGTCACGAAGTTGCACAACAAAGGAGCGATCATCGATGGTGAACACGTTCTGGTTTCGTCCATCAATTGGGGCGACTCCGCTCTGGTTCGAAACCGGGAAATGGGCGTCTTGCTCTCGAGCACGGCGGTCGCTGAACCGTACGTCGCGTCGTGGTGGGACGATTGGAACCGCCTGGACAACACCACCGATAGCGACCAAGACCGACTCCTCGATGCGTGGGAAGTTGAACAGGGCTTGAACCGAACCATGCGCAGTGTCGCTGGCGATGCGTTGTCCGACGAATCCATGTTGGACCCTGACGGCGACGGGTTGAACAATTTCGCAGAACAGTTGCACGGTGGCAACCCACACGCCGCAGACACCGATGGTGATTGCATCCCCGACGCCGTCGAGGTGGCTTGGGCACAGGCCACCGCCCTCGATGCATCCGTTGAAGACGTCTTGCCGTTGGATGCATTGACCAAGGCCGATGCAGACGGCGATGGTGTGGACGAGAGCGAAGCCTTGGGCTGTGACCTCGGAGGCGTTGAAATCTCGGAAGAGAACAACACGGGAACGGTCACCACCGATGACGATGGCGACGGCGTCAACAACGATGTTGATGAATGTCCCAACACGACGGCAGGGGCTGCGACCGATGACAAGGGTTGCTCTTCGGCCCAGCGGGCGGCGTTGGTGGAAGACAGCAGCGAAAACACCGCCGGTGAGGCTGCCCAATCCTTCTTCCTGATTGTCATGATTCTCGCACTGGCCCTGTCCGGTGGCGCCTACCTCATCCTTCAACGGATGAGAAAGGACGGTGATGGCCACAAAGCCAATCTGACCGAGCAGGCTTTTGCCGAATCGGCGGTTGCTCCGGTCCAAACGGCGACATGGCAAGCCCCCGTCCTCGATGCGTCGACTCCGACCGTTACGCCCGAGATGTTGGCGAGGGTTCCCGGTTGGACGGCCGACATGGTCACGCAATACCTCCTTCAGGGCTGGACGATGGACCAACTGGCCACCTACTATCAGGAACAAGTGGCTCAACACGATCAGGCAGAGCAACATTGAAACGGGACCTTGCCAACCCCACGCTGATAACCATGGAGATGCGAAGCAGCAACCCCGTTCTCAGTCAAAAATTTTGGAGCAACCTTTCGGGAACCGAGCGCATGACCCTCGAGGGGAGCATGCAAAAAATCGGCATCCTTCTGGGACTGACCGTCATCAGCGCTCTTGTTTCTGCTGTGCTTTGTTTTAACGCTCTCAACACGGGCAACGGTGGACTCATGATCGGCGGATTAACCATCCTCGGCTTCGGGGGAGGATTCATTCTTGGCCTCATCATCATGTTCGTTCGACCTCAACATCCAGCGCCGCTGATGAGCCTCTATGCCATCCTTCAAGGCGTGGCCATCGGGGCATTTTCCATCTACTTTGAATCCACTTACCCGGGCATTGTGTTCCAAGCAGCGTTCGGCACCATCGGAATTACGGTCACCATGTATGCCATGTATTCATCACGAACCATTCGTCCTACGCCGATGTTCAACAAGGTGATTGGTGGCCTTGTACTCAGTATCATGCTCCTCTACCTGACCTCGTTCTTTCTGAGCATGTTTACCGCCTACAGCGTCCCATTCCTCCACAGCACCGGCCCCATCGGCATCGCTGTCACGGCCTTCATTCTCGTTGTTGCCTCACTCACCCTTATCTCTGACTTTGGATTCATTGAATCGGGTACCCGCTACGGTGCTCCAAAGAACATGGAATGGTACGCTGCCTTCGGCATTCTGATGTCGCTGATCTGGATTTACATTGAAATGGTCAAGCTCATCTGGAAACTCCGAGTCTTTGCACAGGATTGATGCGAACATGGCGCGCACCATTCCCACCGTCGATTTTGAACTCGCACGCTCAGACGATGAAACCGACCGTGCACGTTTTGTTCAAGAGGTGGGCGACGCCCTCAAAGACATCGGATTTTTTGCACTTGTCAACCACGGGATTCCACGGGAACTCATTGACGAAACCTACCGCCAGTGCGACGCCTTTTTTGATTTGGATGAGGCATCAAAGCGACGCTACCTGCGTCCCGAAATTGGCCACCAACGGGGCTACACCGCCTTTGGTGTTGAGCATGCCAAGGACAACCCTGCACCTGACTTGAAGGAGTTCTGGCAAGCAGGGCGACCGTATCCCGACAATGGCACCACACCGACCTATCCTCAAAACATCTGGCCAACAGAGGATGTGCCGGCCTTCCAGGCGACCACTGAAGCCCTGTACGGCGGCATGGAAGCCTTGGCAAAACGCTTGCTTGAAGCCTGTTCGTTGTACTTGCACAAAGATGCATCGTGGCTGCCGGACATGTCGGTTGAAGGCAACACCATCATGCGGATGATTCACTATCCACCTCTGGACGCCAGCATGCCGGAGGGGGCCGTTCGTTCAGCGGCCCACGAAGACATCAATTTCATCACGTTGCTGGTGACCGCAACCGCCGACGGTCTGGAAGTCATGGACCACGACGGAACCTGGATTCAGGTGCAAGGCGACCAAGACGCCATCATCGTGGATTCCGGAGACATGCTCCAAAACCTCACCAACGGCTTGTTCAAATCCACCACGCATCGTGTGGTCAATCCAAAGGACTCGAACACGCGTCGATACTCCATGCCTATGTTTGTTCATCCGCGAAACGAGGTGGATTTGACCCCACTACCGGATTTCGTCCGCATAACCGGTGGTACGCCAAAGTATCCCGCCATCCTCGCCGGGGAATACCTGCACCAAAGGCTGAAGGAAATCGGTTTGATTTGAGGTGGAACCGTGGATGTTTCGGCCTTGGTGAATGCCGTTCAACAAGGTCATTCACAACCATCGCAAGACCTCGCTGATTTCGTTGCCGGGGTGGCCGACGGGACGGTCACGAGGGCCGACGCCACACGATGGCTCAAGGCGGTTCACGCTCACGGTTGCACACAGGATGACAAGGTGCAGTTGACCACCTCGATGATCGCTTCGGGAGAACAATTGCGTTGGAGCGATGGGCCTCCCGTGGTGGACAAGCACAGCACCGGTGGCGTTGGTGACAAGATGTCGCTGATGCTCGCACCTGCACTCGCCGCTTGTGGTTGTCGCGTACCCATGCTCGCAGGACGTGGCCTCGGCCACACCGGAGGCACCATCGACAAACTCGAATCCATTCCGGGATTCAACTGCTCGCTTTCACCTCAACAAATGATGGAGGCCGTTGAGAACGTTGGCTGTTGCATCGCCGTCCAAAACGATGCCATCGCCCCTGCCGATGGTGTGTTGTACGCACTTCGGGACGTGACCGACACCATCGACAGCGTCCCCCTCATCACCGCATCCATCGTTTCAAAGAAAGCAGCGGAAGGATTGGATGCTCTTGTTCTCGATGTCAAAGTTGGCAAAGCAGCGTTCATGAAAACCATGGAGGAGGCTCGTGAGCTGGCGCAATCCATGGTGGACACGGCCAACGGCTTGAACATCAAGACCATCGCCCAAATCACCGCCATGGACGAACCCATCGGCACGCACATCGGCAACGCACTCGAGGTTCTCGAAAGCGTTCACGTTCTGCAGGGTTCGGGTTCACCAGACACACGGGCGTTGGTGATTCTCCAAGGATCGGCTTTGTTGTCCATGGCACTCAACCTCTCCGACGAGGAGGCGCAAAACCGGATGGCCGAAGTCTTGGACAACGGCGAAGCCCTGGATGTGTTCAGGCGAATGTGCATCCAACAAGGCGTTGAACCAGAAACAGCGGAAAGGCTCGTCAAGAACCCGAGGGAGGTCCTCGGGAGGGCGAGGATGGTCACACCCGTTTACGCAGCAAACGGCGGATACCTCCAACGTTATGACGCCATGGCGATGGCCACGCTCGCTCGAGACCATGGGGCAGGCCGGTTTGACGTCGATGACGTCATCGATGTACACACCGGCTTCGTGCTTCATCACCGACCAGGGAACGAGGTTGACGAAAACACTCATTTGTTCACCTTCCATCACACCCGTGAATTGTATCCCGATGAGGTCTTTTCACTCCAGAACATGTACACCATCGGCGAACACGTGGGTGTGCCCTCCACTCGCTTGTTGGAAACGGTTGAGTGAACCTCAACGAAGCCGTGATAAAGGGGAGGCTTGTCGCCCACCCTGCCGATTTAGCTTAGCTGGTGGAGCGTGGGACTGTTAATCCCAAGGTCGTGGGTTCGAGCCCCACAATCGGCGCCACAACCTCAACATGCACCGTTTTCACGTGTTTTTTCATTCACATGAAGAGCGTAAAAAATCAATCCCAACGGGCAACCACAACATTCCCTCCCGATGGGCCTTCAGTGGGATAAACGCCCCAATACAACTCGCGTGCTTCTTGGTTGAGCTGCATGCACGTCACGACATCACCGGGCCGATCGGGCATGGCTTGCGTCCCGTTCAAGTGTTCAATCATCGGTTGAATATTGGACATGTTGACCACCCCCCAGCCGACCTGCGTGCACGGAGCGATGGGGGAAATGGGCATGGTTCCGCTGGTTGGGTCCCACGTCGAAAACGAAGGGTACCATGCCGACCGGTTCAATGCATCACGAACATCAGCATTGGAAATCAGCGCCGGAGAGCCGTCAGACCACATACCAGATACCAACGAATCATTTCGCTCATCGGATGCGCCCGAACCGAAGTCCCCGGTTTCCGTCCGGAGATGTTCAAGCACAAACGAGAGGATGCCAGCGGTCCTCGGTGTGGCGAACGAGGTCCCCGATGTTTCGTGGTACCCGTCCACATCGTCGTGGTTGGGCAGAACTTGTGTCCAGTCTGCTGCAATGTCGGGATACGATCCGCTCATCGTCTCTTTTTGATCGTCGCCTTCCTCGGCATAGCCGGCGATGCCGATGGACCACGGGGGCCCGGCAGTGGCATCTTGAACAGCTGGTGATGGCGTGTTGTCCGCTGCTCCGGTGTGAATTTTGTTGTTGACAACGACCGTCTGATGAGTGCCGGTTTCAATACCGGGGACAGGAAGTGAACCGATAGCGCCAAACGATGTGGTGACGATGTCAACCAATGGCTGGTTCCCCGCTGCCAACACCGCCTCCGTCGAGAACCCCTCAACGAAGAAAATCACTGCGTCCGGATTCGCATCGAGGACTGCACCGGTGACGGCGGTACCGTGACCGTCGGATGGATCGTCCAAAATGTGAATGTCGGTGCCGCCATCGGGGGACGTGCCGATAATTTTGGTTCCTTGGAAGTAAACGATGTCCGACGTCGTGATCGTGTCCCAGCAGGCCTCTTTGTCCGCTTCATAGCGTTCCTGCCACGTCCCCTCAAACGTGGGCTCGCAGGTTTTGGTGACACCCAGTCCGTCCAGCAACCAATCGGGATAAACCTCAGTGGTTCGGAAATGGTCGTGATAGACGTTGATACCGGTATCGATGGGAGCCACGACGGAATAGGGTCGCCAATCTGCAGATGGAGGTTGACCGTTGTCAACCACCCTGTCGACATCACCGCTGTCGTTGAACATCGCAAACGCAACGAACAGGCTCGCAACAAGGAGCGTGGCCAACAAGGCAGCCATCGGGCCTCGAGTGCGCACCGCGTCGAGAACATCAACGGTATCGATGGCGTCCATGACAAGCCCTCACGGTCCTCCCAAAGAAAGGTATGCTTGCGAGGAACCCCTCACTCCCACTCGATGGTGCCGGGTGGTTTGTGCGTGATGTCGTACACCACCCTGTTCACCGCTCCCTTCACCGTGTTGGTGATGCGAGTGCTGATCTTCTGCAGAATCTTGTGAGGAATCTCAGAATAGCGAGCCGACATGCCGTCCATCGACTGGACGGCACGGACCACCACGGTCTCACCGTAGGCTCGGACATCGCCGTGAACACCAACACTGCGGACAGGGAGGAGCGCAGCGAAGTACTGCCAAGGCAGGTCCATTTCGCCTCGCTCAGCGGCGGCTTCGAATTCTTCCTCGACAATGGCGCAGGCTTCACGAACGACAGCCACACGCTCGGGCGTGAGTTCACCGAGCGTTCGAACGGCCAAGCCAGGGCCGGGAAACGGCTGGCGTTCTGCCACGTTGATGTCGAGATGACGAGCAAGGTCACGCACCTCGTCTTTGTACAACTCTCGAAGCGGTTCAACCACGGTGAGCGTCATGTCTTCGGGCAGGCCACCGACGTTGTGGTGGGATTTGATGGTGTCACGAACGCCACCGCCCGATTCAATCCAATCCGGGGCAATGGTGCCCTGCACCAGATATTTCGCACCGCATTTGGCCTGTTCGTCCTCAAAGATTCGGATGAACAGTTCACCGATGACCTTCCGCTTTTGTTCCGGTTCAGTCACGCCCTTGAGCGCCTCAAAATAGCGGTCGGCTGCCTTGACCGTGATCAGGTTGATGCCTTGCTCTTCCAGCAGAGCCTCAATTTGCTCGGTCTCGTCCTTCCGCATGAATCCAGTATCAACATAGACGCAGTGGAGAAGGTCGCCAACGGCTTTGTTGGCGATGACCGCAGCGACCGTTGAATCAACACCGCCTGAGCAGGCGATGATCGCAATGTCGTCAATGGTTGCCTTGAGGGATTCAATGCTTTCAGCAATGAATTCCTCGGCGTCGAACATCTCACGCACCGCCGTTGACTTCTCGGTCTTGGGCCTTCACGCGCTCGATTTGATCCAACTTGTTCTGTTCAAGCGCCGCAGCATACTTGGGGTTGGCCAACGCCAACATTTGCACAGCAAGATAGCCGGCGTTGTCACCACGGTCGACGCCAACGGTTGCTGCGGGAACACCGGGGGGAAGTTGAGCGATGGAAAGCAGCGAGTCAAACGGAACTTTGCCACCACATGGAACACCGATCACTGGCTTCGTGGTCAACGCTGCCACAGCACCGGGGAGGGCTGCGGCCAAACCGGCCATGGCTACGAAGACGGAACAACCGTCGTCAATGGCGTCACCGACAATTTGCTCCACAAAACGTGGCGAGCGGTGGGCAGAGGCGACTCGAAGTTGGTAGGGAACTTCGAAGTGTTCCAGAATTTTCGTGCACTTTTGAGCAATGGGCAGGTCCGAGGAAGACCCCAACAATATGGTTACATCCATGAGCGTTGGCCAACGCGGGTGGTTCTTTTAGATGACTGATGACCTCAACGGCCGCTCTAATTCACTCTTCCGCTGATTCGAGACCCTGACCTGTTTGTAGTTCAGGCCAATTGACCTCGCTCAAGAGACCCATAGGCACGTCATTACCGGTGGTCAGCACCTCAATACACAGCATGGTTTGCTCATCGTTGATGGCGCCAAACAGCGTCGCCACCTCGCCCTTTGCCGTTGACTTCCAAGCCAGCAAGGACGGGGCCCATGTTGCTTGGACAACCGTCCAGCCCGGCAGAGCCTGTGGGTTCAACACGGCGTGTGAAGACCAGGAACGACGCATGCCCGGCGAGGTGCAAGACGCAAGATGATTCATGGCCACATAGAGCAAAGGAATGCATCCAAGAATCAATCCATAGGTGACCCACCACCAATTGGTCAGCTCCAGCCAGGTGAGCAGCATCCACAAGCCGCCGGTGAAAGCGAAACTCCCAACGGCCATGGACATTCGAGGCTCTCTCCATGCGAGGTGGCGTTGGCTAACGCCCGTAAACAAGGCAAACAGCAACATGCCGTAGGTGGCCAAAGCCAACGGTGTTCGGACCGAAGGGTAGCGGTCAAAGGCCAAGAGCATGACCATGAAGCCAGCGGGAAGAAGAGCCCATGCGAACACCAACAACGTGATGGTGTACTCTGCAGGCGGTTGGTAAGAGGTCCAGCGCTTGGGCAATTCCCGCTGAACATCCATGCCAAGGGGTCTGGACTCGGCAGAATAAGCCTATCCCAACTCAAGCGTCTTCAAACGGATGCCGCAGGCAGAGATTTCGTGCAGCGTAGACTTCGTCAACCCGGCGAACCGGCGTGGTTACAGGGGCTTCATGCAGGGTTTCTGCGTCGGTGCGAAGCACCTGTGCAAAGTGCTCTGCAAACGTGTCCAGCGTGTCCTTGGACTCCGTTTCCGTCGGTTCGATCATCATGCACTCTGGCACAACCAGAGGGAAATACACGGTAGGAGCCATGTAGCCGCGGTCAAGCAGACCTTTGGCCACGTCCATGGCGGACACGCCGATGGCGTCCTTGGCAGGTTGCATCGACAGCGTGAACTCGTGCTTGGCCACTTCAGTTTCGGCCCCGTCGACAAAGAGGTGGTCCACGCCCGCCTTCTTTGCTTCCCGATGAATGGCATGGCGAAGGTAGTTGGCGTTGAGCACGGCATGCTGGGACATGGTGGTCAAGCCCGAGCCGTAGCGCCGGTAGTAGGCCCAGCACCGAATGACGGCACCGGCGTTGCCGTGCCACTGTTGCACCTTCCCAATGCTGTGCTCGGGTTGATGCCAGTGGTACCAGTGCTCGTCGACCGCCATGCTGCGCTCCTCAACGGTGGGTTCGCGTCGGGCTGCCAACGGACCGGGCAAGAACGGTGCCAAATGGGCCTTGACCCCAATGGGGCCTGAACCCGGGCCGCCACCACCGTGGGGCTGCGAGAACGTCTTGTGCAGGTTGAAGTGAACCGCGTCAAAGCCCATCAAACCGGGTGAGGTGATGCCGAGAATAGCGTTGAAATTCGCACCGTCGTAATACATCTGGCCGCCGGCTTGGTGGACGATGTTGCTTGCCGCCGAAATGTCGGCTTCAAACAACCCCAACGTGTTGGGGTTGGTGATCATCATCGCTGCGGTGGTCTCGTCAGCCACGGCCGCCAAGGCCTCCAAATCCATTCGGCCATCGGCCAAACTGGGAATCTCCACAATTTCAAAGCCGGCCATGGCAGCGCTAGCGGGGTTGGTACCGTGAGCTGAATCGGGAACGATGACCTTGGTGCGTTGGGATTCGCCACGGTGGCGGAAGTACTCCTGAATACAGCGAACGGCGGTGAATTCACCTTGCGCTCCTGCAACGGGCTGAAGCGTGACTTGGTCCATCCCAGCACAGACTTCGAGCATGTGTTGCATCTCGTAAAAGATGGACAACAGGCCCTGAAGGTGATGTTCGGGCTGGTGCGGGTGAATGTCAGCGATACCCGGTAACTGGGCGATGACTTCGTTCACCCGGGGGTTGTGCTTCATGGTGCACGAACCCAGTGGATAGAAGCCGGTGTCAATTCCAAAATTTCGCTTTGAGAGCCAGGTGTAATGACGCACCATTTCGGGTTCGGAAAGACGGGGCCAGCGTGCTGCCTGTTTTCGAACCAGCCCTTTGGGCACGACGGGGGTTGTGGCCACATCGAGTCCCGAAGGTTGGCTGTAGCCCGTGTTTTCAGCGCCGTGATGGTTGAACAGATGACTCATGCCGTCACCTCCCGATGGGTGGACCACAGTGCAAGTTGGGCGCAAAGCGCATCAATGTCTGAGGCCGATGTTTGGTCCGTGGTGGTGACCAGCACGTGGTTGGATGTCTCCGGATACCACCGAGCCAAGTCAAAGCCACCGGTGATGCCGTTGGCGTCGAGATAGGCCAAGCACGCCTCTGCCGTTCCCTGAACTTCAATGGCAAATTCGTTGAAATGGGCACTGTCGTGCACCACACGAACACCGGGTGTTGCCTGCAAGGCTTCCTTTGCACGCTGGCAAGCCAGCATGTTTCGATGAGCCAAATCTCGCAATCCATCCGGGCCGAGCAAGGCCATGTGCATCGCCCCCATCAACGCGATGAGCGTCTCGTTGGTGCAAATGTTCGAGGTGGCTCGATGGCGACGAATGTGCTGTTCACGGGTGGAGAGCGTGAGGCAGTAGGCCTCCTTGCCATCCACATCGATGGAGCGACCGACGATTCGGCCCGGCATCAATCGCAGGTAGGGTTGGGTGCACGCAAAAATGCCGTAAAGCGGCCCGCCTCCGGTGACGGGGCTGCCCAATGGCTGGCCTTCACCAACAACGATGTCAGCACCGTAATGCCCGGGGGCTTCCACGACGCCGAGCGAAATGGGTTGAACGCCGACGATCAAAGCGGTGTGCTCACCGACGATCTCTTTCACGGAGACCAAACCCTCATCGAGCACACCCAGAGGATTGGGCTGTTCGAGGTACACGCCGCACGAACCAGCCGCATCAGCCAGCGCCTTGAGGTCAAGGGTTCCGTCGTCGTTGTGGTTCAACATTCGAATGTCGATTTCGGCGCCCTGGCAGTAATTGTGCATCACCGAGAGTTTGTCGGGGGGTGTAAGCGCTGAGACGTACACGGTGTTGGGCTGGCTTGCTTTTCGGTTGTGGACACGCACGGCGCACGTCAGGGCTTCCGCAGCAGCGGTTGAACCGTCGTACAGTGAGAGGTTGGCGATGGGCAGACCAACCAGTTCCGAGACAAGGGTTTGGAACTCCCACATCGCCTGCAGCATTCCTTGGCTGACCTCGGGTTGGTAGGGCGTGTAGGCCGTGAGGAATTCCCCTCGAGTCACCAGTTGGAACACCGAGGCAGGTACGTAATTTCGGTAGAGACCTGCTCCCAAAAACGATGGGCGACTGCCCAAGTCCGTGTTTGAACCGAGGAGACGACGGGCATCGGAGAGGATTTCCTCCTCGGATTGAGGCGGTGGAAGTGGCAGGTCGCCCTTGAACCTCACATCGCTTGGAATGTCAGCAAACAGGTCTTCAATGCTCGAGAATCCCATCTCCTTGAGCATCTCTGTTTCTCGGCCGCGATTGGGTAACTGGTCCACCATGATGCACAGACTCCTCGGACTGGTAAAAACCACCCGCGTGACGCTCATAATGAATTGCTTCAAACCACCTGTAGGAAGGGAACAGCCTATCACACGAAACGCCGTGGCACGGTCATGGTGCGAGTGGCGATGGTGGTGACCAACGCCTGCTCACCGGACCCGCGTGTTTTGCGCCATGCGGTGTGGATGAAGCAAGCGGGGTACGAGGTGACCG
>JALRLQ010000040.1 GCA_023254365.1 Candidatus Poseidonia sp.
GATACCTACGAGCCCAACCTTCTCGAAATCCAAGTGTTGAGTCCAGGCACCGATGCGAGCGTCGATTCCAACTGGCGAACGCTGCTCGACGACACGTGGGTCGTTCCACAGCAAGCCCAGAAGATTCGCATGTCAAGCCAAGACTTGCCCAACCCACCGGCAACGCTCGACCTTCACCTCTGGGTGGAGCACGACCACGACGGCACCAACGAACAACCTCAAGACGGTATTCCCCAACCTGAGGAATACATTACCGTGACCATGACCGGTGACGGTGAAGCACCCACCGCCAACTACACTGGCGAATACAACGACTACGCCAACCAAGGGCTGGAAGGCAAGGTGTCGCTTTGGGTTGAAGGCTACGATTTGGCGGGCAACCCCATCGATGGTGGTGCACCAGGATTTGACAACGACCGGGTTACCTACGTGTCGATGACCTCCAAGTCTCCGGTGATTCGCAACTTCTTTATCGAGGATTCCAAGGGCAACGGCTTCCTCAACTCCAACGAGTTGCAGTGGGACGGCACGTGGAACCAAACCATGTACGCTGGAAACACCTACCACCTCATCCTTGAGGCAAGCGACGACAACGGATGGCGCGACGTGGACTTCTTCAAGATCAACCTCGACAAAACCACCGATGCTGAAGGCAAGGTGCAAGACATGAACGTGTGGTACTTCCCGCGCAACGAAACCGCTTGGTCCGACAGCCCCCACATCAGCATCGTCAACGACGGCAACGTGGCGCCCACCATGCTCACGATGGACAACACCGCCCTTATCGACCCGTTCGAAGCCGATTTCATCTTGAACATCCCGATTCGCATCAATTGGGGTGTCGTTGGCCTTGACGGCAAGGACATCGAGCCAAAGTTGCAGATGCAAGACCTCGACAACCCGCTGTACACCATGCTTTCGGGTGTGCCCGGTCGCTACATCCAGATTTGGCGATACAGCGACGGCATGCAGTTGGACTTCCGCACCGATGAAGCGAACAACCTCATGGTGACGCCGTACTTTGAAGACCTCAGCGAACCCTACACCAGCGACGTTCGGGAAGGCTTCGTGTATGCGGGCGACACGGTTCGATTTACCGGTCAATTTGCCTTCCGAGAGGGAATTTACGACAGCGTGTACATCAACCCTGAAGTTGAATTGACCATGGAAATTGTGCGCCAGAATGCCGCAGAAGATTTCGGAAAGGGTTACATCGCCACCCCCGGCGAAACCGTGCTGCACACGTTCACAGGCGGTGTCTTCGACATCAACATCACCGCACCCGTGTTTACCAACGAGTACACCTACACCTTCCGCTTGATCAACCTACCAACCGGTGCTGAGGACTTCACTTCGGCGTTGTGTGCCACGTCCACTTCGTACGGTTGTGGCACCTTTGAACTCAAGGTTGACCGTACACCTCCAGAAGTGGTGGCCAACACGTGGCTTGCCGAACGAGGTGCTTTGCCCGCCTTGGACGAGAACCGCCCCATCGCCAACGTGTTGTCCACGGCCACCTACCACTGTGTTGACATTCAGGTCCAAATCAAGGAACAAGAAGCCATGTTCCCCGGTGACTTGCAGGTCAATTGGATGTTCTACAGCAACGACATCAACTACTTCCCTTGGCCCGAATTCAACCAGATTTCGGACGGCGAACCGATGACGGAAACGCTCAGCCTCACCACCATCGCAGGCGGCTACCTGGCAACGGCCACGTGCGTTGATTTGTGGCCGGTCGGCGAGGGCGTGTTCGATGCCAATCCAACCACCACCAAGGAACAAGCACCGCTGTTGGTGTTCTGGGTTTCCGGTGTTGACTCCGCAGGTTCCAACGTTCGTTTGGGCGGTGGACCACAAGAAGACGGCACCGTTCTGCCCATCTTCTCCAGCGAAGCGAAGTACAAGTCGCAATACACCTTCATCCACGAAGAAGCCACCTTCGAAGTTCGAGACGTGCTTCTCGATGATGACCCACGCGTTGGCGATTCAATGAAGATGCAAATCAAGGTCAAGAACACGGGGACCATGTCCGGCGTGGCAGAATTGGTCATCAAGTCGGTGACCGACAGCGGCACGCCAGTGGTTGAGAAGATCGTCACCAGCGAAGAACTCGGCATCGCCGAGGAGAGCGATTGGATCATCGTTCAGCTCGAACCCTTCGCTGAGCAAACCACGGGCATGTACTACACCATCAGCCTGAACGGCTCAAGCGACACCATTTACGATGGTTCAACCAGTGGCGATGTGTTCAACGTCAAGGTGGCTGAGGAAGAGGATTCCTCCTCCTTGTTGCTCATCGTGGTGCTGCTGGTCGTGGTGATTGGCGTGCTTGGCACGCTGGTCTTTGTGATGGCTCGTCGCGGTGGCGGCGGAGGCGGCTCCATGCTCGATGACGAGTACGAAGACGAAGACGACGAAGAGGCCTACAGCGAGAGCGGTAAGGTGTTGGCTGAAATTCCAGCGGATGTCGACCCGGAGATGGCTCGTGCCATGCAGACCTTCCCCCAATGGACGCAGGCCGAAATCCAGGGCTACTTCGACCAAGGTTGGACCGTGGAGTCGCTTCAAGACTGGGTCAACAACCAGTGAGGCACCCCGATGACCTCTTCGCAGGACTGGGCCGATGTGGTCTGGGCCGACCCGGACGGCGGAACCGTGATTCTCCACGGGACTTTGCCCACGGTGGTTTATCCCAACATCATGCGACCCCGCCAAACATGGCACGGCCTTGCGTTGCTCGAATCACCTGATGTCGTGGACTTGTGGGTCCAAGAGGAACTCGATGAAGCGGAATCACCCGGCGTGAATCTGACCCACTCGATGCTTTCCGGTGGCGCCTTTGGAAAATACGCTGAGGGGATTTCGGTGCTCGAAGAACTCCAAGGCGGTCGATTCCCCGACCCGGAACCTCGACGGCTCCAAAGAAACGCCATGCGACATAGTCGCCCTGTGTTCTTCATCCAACCGACCGCTGACGATTCGGATTGGGAAGACTACATGACGCTGGAGGCCAAAGCTGTCTCGCATTGGCGGTCGTTGTTGAGCATGGTTTGGGTCGGCAAGCGGTGGAAAAAAGGCGTCAAACGTCACCTGTTTGAAGCCCGTCCTCCACCCAAGGGCCAATCGGTTGACTTCGCTTCGGCCAGCGTGATGGCAGCGGTGTGGTGGGAGTTGACAGAGGCCCTGAGCACCCCTGCCCTCGTCAAACGCCGAGACACCCGATTTGCTGCTCGCATCCGTGGTGCTCTGGCCACGTTGCGGGACGAACACGGCGATGAGGCAACGCTGTTGGTTGCTTTGCACCAACCGCACCGTTCTTCGTTGCTCCAGGCGCTGCATCTCGGGCCGACACCTGAGGAGATTTCATCAACAGCGACCGACAGCGCCACCACGGAGGAGGAGTGAAATGGCAGGCGGGTCCATCGACGTTCGGGTTGAGAATCAACTCGTGCGGTTCGTGTGTCCAACCCCCATCAACCACGATGCGGTGGTGAATGAAGTGGGTGGACAGCGCAACAGCGGCGTGGTCATCAAAGCCTTGGATCGCCCTCGAGCAACCTTGGTCATCGACGAGCAAGGGCGCATTGTCGTCCACGGTACGCATCGGGTCGAAGCCGCCAGAGCAGCGGCCAAGGAATTGTTGCTCCGCCTGGGGATGGACGACAGCGGTTTGGTCGCCGAAATGGGGCCGGTGGTCGCTTCCTTCCAATTTGAACAGGCCATCAACCTGCAAGCCATTCCTGCGTCGTTGCCATCCGGCACGACCGAATTCGACGAGCGGCTTGGATGCACCACGCTCTCGGACCAGCGACACAACCTGACGGTCCAAATTTGGCCCAACGGGAAGTGTGTTGTGGCCGACGCTCGGCACGCCAACATGGTGGCAATGGCTGCCGTCTATTGGAACACCGTGTTCACCGAGCGTGGCTTTTTCGTTGAGCGCATTTGAGGGCTGTTCATGGTCTACGATGGCCCCATCCTCGACAACCACTTCCACCTCAATCGTCGTGGACTGTTCCTCGGCGCGGCTCGTGATTTTCAGCGAGCCGGTGGAACGGACCTTGTCTTGGTTCATTGCCCCGATTTTACTGCACCCCCCGAAACCTTGGAGGGCCACAAAACCACCTATGCAGACACGCTCAAGATGGCCGAAGAGGTACGCAAGGAGATCGGTTTAGGCGTTCGGGTGGTGCTTGGCCCTCATCCTGCGGCCTTTGCTCACCAATTTGAGCGATGGGTGGCTGAGGACGGCGAGGTTGGAAAGGAGCGAGCGATTGAAAATTACCGCCATTCCATCGATGCTGCCCTTCACTTCGTTCACGAAGGTCAAGCCCACGCCATCGGTGAGGTTGGACGGCCTCACTGGGAGGTGTCGCAGGACATTTGGGACCTTTCCAACATGCTCTTGGAAGAAACCATGCACCTGGCTGCTCAGGAAAAGATTCCTCTGCAATTGCACGTTGAAGGGGAAAGCGATGCAACCTACCCGGATTTGGCGCAACGAGCCGTTCGTCAGGGCATGGATTTGAAGAAACTGATTCGTCATTACTCGCCGCCCGATGTTCGGTTGGAACACACCCACGGGTTAACGCCCAGCGTGCTCTGCGGGAAAGGGGCACTTGAACGATTGATGGAAACGCACGGTTCTGCAAGTCATGGCTTCTTCATGGAAACGGATTACATGGACGATCCTCGTCGACCTGGCGCCGTTTTGGGGCCGAAGACGGTGCCGAAGCGAACCCGTCAACTGCTTGACGCCGGTATTGACGAGGAGGTGATGTGGCACACCCACCACACCCTTCCAGTCGAGGTCTACGGGCCAAACGATGCATGAGCAATTCCCGCCTCGTCCGCCTTGGCCGCCCAGCACATTGATGAAAGAGGATGGACAGGCGAAGGTGGGAGCGCCATGTTGTCATCTCGCCGTTGGTCCGTTTTGGTGCTGATGTTGATGGTTCTCTCCTTCGCACCGCCTGTTGGCGCTCAGGTGCCCACCGCACCGGGTGTGGAAATCGATTGCGACAACAAGCAACCCGAACTTGACGTCCACCCCTTGAGCACGCCCGTGGTTGAAATCACCTGCACGGTCAAGAACCCCTCCTCCTTCCAAGAATCGATCAACGTTGAGAAAGAATGGGATGGCATCGAAGTTGACATGATGCTTGAGGAGGACACCTTTGACCTCGGTCCTGACGAAGAGGAAGATTTCCTCGTCACCTTCACGGGGCAAACCCGCCTCTCCTCTTCGCTATCCTACGACTTTACCCTCGTCGCAACCGTGACCAACGTCGGCATGTTGGACTGGCCCGAAGGCTTGTCCTCCAACGCTACCGTGAGCGGTGATTTGAACATCGCCACCTTTGGCATGGTGGACCTTGACATCTCTGACAAGAGCACACGGACCATGAAGAAGAGCGATGAGGTCAAAATTTCCTTCCAGTTCCAAAACAACGGCAACGATGACGACAACATCAGGGTCTCCATCACCAACGCCGACGTCCTCGAAGAAGCAGGCTTCACCTTCCCCGGCGGCACGTTTGTGTCGGAAAATGTTGCAGAGGATGGCATTTCCACCGTGCGTGAATTGACGGTGCGCGCACCTTCAGATGTGGTGGAGGACGAGCGCTTCCAACTGATCTTCCAAGCGGAGAGCCAAAACGACGAGGAAGCACCCGTCAGTGAACTGAGCATCTCCGTTCAACTCGAGGCCGGCAACACGGCTGGCGGACTGGGCGGCGGGCTTGAAGAAGTCAACAAAGACACCGTCGTGCTCTATGGCAGCATTGGTGCAGCCGTCCTGTTCGGTCTGATTTTCGTCCTGGCTTTGGCGAAAGCACTCCGTCGAAAAGCCAACTCGCAACCGATGTATGTCCCGCCCGTGGACGTTGAGGATGAGCCGGAAGAGGAAGAATTTGATTTCTCAGAACTCGACGATTTGTTCCCTGAGGACGAAGACGGTGAAGATGACTTCGATGCCGTCTTTGCTGACCTGTGATGAACGGGTTGCTCCGTCGTGGTGTTTTGCTTCGTAACTCGGCCGATGTGTCCCGTTTTCATGGGCAACAGTCAAAGGCTTGGTGTAGCGCACTACACCTGTTCCCCACGGAGTGTTTTTCATGTTGGGTCTTGAAGGAAAAACAGCCTTTGTCTTCGGGGTGGCCAGTGAAGACTCCATTGCATGGGCGATTTGTCAGCAGTTGGCAGCCGCTGGAGTCACCCTCTATCTGGGGTACCAGAAGCGGTTCATGAGCCGTGTGTTCCAGCTCAAGGACCAACTCCCTGCGATTGGAGGATTCTATCCTTTGGATGTCGCCTCCGACGCCACCACGGCGGAATTTTTCACTGCGTTTGCAGCAGAACATCCGGGTAAAAAGGCCGACATCCTGATTCACGCCATCGGCTTTGCTCCTCGCTCTTGCTTTGACCGACCGATTCTGTTCGTTGAAGACGACGACATCAACACGGCGATGACCATCTCGGCCAATTCCCTTCAGCGCTGTCTCAAGCATGCACTCCCCTACCTCAACCCGGGCTCGTCGACGGTGACGTTGACGTACGCCGCCTCCACGCGATTCGTGCCAAGTTACGGCATCATGTCGATGGCGAAAGCCGCCTTGGAATGCTGGACCAGGGAATTGGCTTGTCACCTTGGCCCCGAAGGCCATCGCATCAACGCCATTTCCTCGGGCCCCATCCGCACCATCGCCGCCAGCGGGATCCCGGGTTTTGATCGTATTTTGGACCACGTCGAAGCCAACGCTCCGCTCCGTCGAAACGTCAACCAGGACGACGTCGCCGGTGCAACGTTGTGGCTTTCAAGCCCGCTGGCATCGGGCGTCACCGGCCAATGCATCTACGTCGATGCTGGATATTCCATCACGATGGTTCCCGAGAGCATCATGAATTGAGGTGACGACATGACGCTGACGACCGAAGACGGCAAAGCCTGCGAGGGCATCGAACAAGGACCGTTCGAACCCATCGCCGTCATCGGTGTAGGGGCGTTGATGCCCGACGCTCACGATATTGACGCCTTTTGGCAAAACGTGCTGGATGCCAAGGTCAGCATCAAACCTCTGCCAGAAGGCCGCTGGCCCGGCCCTGTTGACCATTTTTGGAAGGAAGGCGGCCCAGGCGCCCACACCGAGGGCTTCACCTACGCCAAAATCGGAGCGCTGGTGACCGATGCGGAATTCGATTGGCGTCGTTGGCGACAACCTCCCGGGACCCTTCCGCAAATCGACCCCTGCCAGCAGTGGGCGGTAACGGTCTCAGCCGATGCCATCGAGCACGCTGGCTACGATGGCGAATCCAAGGACCTCGATCGCTCCCGAACCGGGGTGGTCTTCGCCAATGCTCTCGGTGGTGAAAACCGAAACATGTCCAACATTCGCGTGTGGTCCAACCACACCGCCGAACTGGCAAAGCAACACGGCCTGCCGGCCGACCAAGCCGACGCCTTCACGGCCTCTGTGCTCGAAGGCACGCCGCGAGTCGACGAAGACACCATGCCGGGTGAGTTGGCCAACGTGGTGTCGGGGCGCGTGGCCAACCTGCTCGATTTGCAGGGGCCGAACCACGCCATGGATGCGGCGTGTGCGTCCTCCATGGCTGCGGTGCTCGATGCTTGCCGGCTGTTGCAGACCCGTCAAGTGGACGTCATGCTCGCGGGCGCTTCGGACCGAACCATGGACCCTGCTACGTTTGCAAAATTCTCAGCCATCGGCGCCCTTTCTCCAAGCCACTCCTCTCCGTTTGATGCTCGGGCGAACGGGTTCGTGATGGGCGAAGGAGCCGGCGTGTTGGTCCTGAAGCGATTGAGCGATGCTATTCGAGACGACGATGCCATCTTCAGCGTCATTCGAGGCGTGGGCGGCTCTTCCGACGGCCGAGGAAAAGGGATCACGGCGCCGAGCCAACGCGGGCAAATTCAAGCGATAGCACGGGCGTATGCCCAAGCGGGATACCCCGCATCAAGCGTTGAACTCGTCGAAGCCCACGGCACCTCCACCAAAGTGGGGGATGCAACGGAACTGTCCACCCTGTCCCGTCTCTGGACCGGCGTTGAGGGAACGGGCAAGGTGGCGGTTGGTTCCATCAAATCACAAATCGGCCATCTCAAGGCGGCTGCGGGTATTGCTGGCATCATGAAGGCCGTGATGGCCCTGCACCACCGCACCATACCTCCCAGTGCCAATTTCGAAACCCCCAATCCAACCGTGGATTGGAACAACATTCCGTTCTTTGTCCCAACACAGCCGCTCGATTGGCCTCGGCCAAGCGACCACCCAAGGCGTGCCGGTGTCTCTGCGTTTGGCTTCGGTGGGACCAATTTCCACCTGGCTCTCGAAGGATACGAACCCGACTACCACGCCCCGTTGGCCTCCCAATGGGACGCACGATGGCAAGCCTACAGCGGCCAATCCAGCGCCGCTGCACCGTCCATTTTCGATGGTGCGCTTGAGGCAACGATGACGCACGAGGCGCTCAAAGCCGTTGAGGGAGGCGTTCTGTTGCTTTCAGGAGATTCCTTGGAAGAGGTGGCGGCACAACTTGGGGCCTTGTCGTTCAGTGGCCCGTTGTTTGACGACGACCCGCGGGGGCGACGCCTCTCCGAAGCCTTGCAAACCGCCAGCGGTGCATTTGAGGCGACAGCCGCCGTTCGCTTGGCCGTGGTGGCCACGTCCTGGGCCGAATTTTCCAAGCGCCAAACCCTGGCCGCCCAAGCCCTGGCTGACAAAGACAAGTGGGGGTTCCTGCAGGCTCAAGGGGTGCTGGTGACCGACCAGCCGGCCTTGCCAAGCGAAGCGAAAGCCGTCCACATGTACCCCGGCCAAGGCAGTCAATACGTGGGCATGACCGCGGATTTGGTTCAGCGCTTCACGGCCCCTGCAGAGGTGTGGGCGCAGGCAGACGAGACCATGATCGACGTACTCGACGGCGAAACGCTCTCCAGTTTCGTGCTCCGTTCCTCACTGACGGCTGAGGAATTGAAAGAGGCCGAGCACAAACTCAAGCAAACAGAATACACCCAGCCGGCCATGCTCACGGCCGATTTGGCCATCGAGCGAACGCTGCAAAGTTTCGGCCATCAACCCGACATGGTGGCTGGCCATTCGCTGGGCGAATACGCTGCCTTGATGTCGTCGGGCATCCTCGATATGGACGGTGCCCTGCGAGCAGCTGCCGCCCGTGGCACGGAAATGGGCGCTGTGGAAATTGACGACAAAGGCCTCATGGCCAGCGTGACGGCTCCGTACGAAGAGGTGGAGGCCATTCTCGACGCCACCGATGGCTATGTCATCGCCGCCAACAAAAACTCACCCAAGATGACGGTCATCGCCGGCGAGACAGCACCCGTGCGTGCCGCGATGGCGGCGTTTGAGGCGAAGGGGTTCAACTGCGTGGAATTGGCCACCTCGCACGCCTTCCACTCGCGTATCGTGGCGCCAGCAAACGAACCGCTGCGCCGCTTCCTGGAAGGCCTTGAGATTCGGTGGCCGTCGGTTCCTATCACGGCCAACGTTGACGGTATGTTCTATCCGATGAAGGGTGAGGATTCCAAGACCGATATCTTGGTCAAATTGGCTCCACAAATGGCATCGTCCGTTGAGTGGACCAAACAGATTGAGACCATGTACGAGGCTGGAGGGCGCCTCTTTGTCGAAGTTGGTCCGAAGCGAGCCCTCACGATGTTTGCGATGCAGATTCTCGAAGGCCGCCCGCACGTGCCGGTGATGACGAACCATCCCAAGCAAGGCGGCGTTGCCAGCCTGTTCACCGCCATCGGTGCGATGGCCATCGCCGGTCGGCCGCCTGCTTGGCCTGCCTTGGATTCGCCTGCACTGCAGGACGGGTTCAAAGCCGGTCCCATCGAGGCTCGCATGGCTTCATCCCTCAGCGCTTCCTCCACCAGCGCAGAATTGGAGGCTTTGCGTGTCCGTGCTCGCCCCCTGCCCGGAAGCGGCGCTAGTGTCCCTTCGGCTCCACCAACCTCCGTGGTTCATGTTGCCAACATGGACGACGAGTACGCGCGGGAACGTTCCATCCGGGCGTATGTCGGCGACCGTGTGGCCAAGTTCAGCGGCTATCCTGCCTCCTTCTGTCACGGCAACGTGGCCTTGGTGGAAGGCTTGGGCCTCACGTCAGCTCAGGTGCAACAGGTGGTGGCGACCATCGCCTCGGAATCGACCACCGACCCGGAATTCGACGGGGCGTCGGCCGTGACGGCCGGCGATCTCACTCGCTGGGTACGCGAGCCACCAGCAACCTGGAGGCCGATGGCCACGGTCACCGCTCCCCCCTCGCTCAAGGCGGTTGCCGTGCAGACCGTATCTGCGCTCCAGCCCACCTCAACGCGCGATGTTGACCCGTACGTGGTCACGGGTATTTCCTTGGGATTGCCGGGCATGGAACGGGTGTTCTCGGAGGACGCCTTTGAGAAGTTGGTGCGTGGAGAAACGTGCATCAGCGAGGTTTCGGATGAATACAAGCAACGTTTGCTGGACAAGAACATCGTTCGTCTCATCAAAGGCCGTGACGGTTCGGTGAACATGGACCAAGCCACGGTGTTTGGTGACATTCCACAACTGGCCGGTCTCAAGGGCGCCTTTGACTTGGCTGAGGAATTCGGCATCGATCCAAAAGCCATCGTGGCATGGGACATCAGCACACAGTTGGCGGTTGCTGCCGGATTGCTGGCGTTGCGCGACGCCGGCATCCCCCTCACGCCCGTTGAGCAGGTGGGCAAAGGCGGCCTGCGCCTGATTCGAAACTGGCAGGTGCCGCAGATGCAACGCGAACGCACCGGTATCGTGTTTTCCTCCTGTTTCCCCGGTTTGCAAATGGCGTCCAAGCACGCCAAGAACAACGGCGATGACGGTGAGGGACGGTTTGACCGTCGCTACCTGTTCCAAACCCTCAACATGGGCCACTCTCAATTTGCCCAATACACGGGCATCCGGGGACCAAACACCACCATCAACCTCGCCTGCGCCTCGGCCACGGCAGCGTTCGGCGTTGCCGAGGATTGGTTGGACGCCGGTCGAGTGGACCGTGTGGTCATCATCAGCGGTGACGACGTGACCGGCGATGACCTCTGGGAATGGATTGCCGGCGGCTTTGCAGCCTCGGGTGCAGCCGCCACGAGCAACGTGGTTGAGGAAACGGCATTGCCCTTTGACCGTCGTCGTAACGGCCTGATTTTGGGCATGGGTGCGGCGGCCTTTGTCGTCGAGCGCCACTCCGAAGCAGAACAGCGAGGCGTGCAACCCATCGCCGAGTTCTTGGGTTCAACCACCGCCAACTCAGCCTACCACGGCACACGGCTCGATGTGGAACACGTGGGTGCCGTGGTCAACGGGTTCATCACCGACATGGAACAACGATGGGGCCTTAACCGTCACGAGATGGCCCCTGACACCGTCTTTTTCTCCCACGAGACCTACACGCCAGCCCGTGGAGGTTCCGCCCAGTCCGAAGTGAGGGCCTTGCGTGAGACCTTTGGTGAATCAACCAACAAGTTGGTCATCGCCAACACGAAAGGCTTCACCGGCCATCCAATGGCGGTGGGCATCGAAGACGCCAGCATGTTTTACGGCTTGCTGACGGGTCGTATCCCACCGATTGCCAACCACAAAGAGAAGGACCCAGAGCTCGGCGATCTCAACCTCTCGACGGGAGGAGACTACCCCGAAATCAAGTACGGTCTCCGCTTTGCGGCAGGGTTTGGCTCGCAAATTGCGCTCTCGCTCATGAAGAAATGGCCGGTTGAGGGCGACCGTATCAACGGGGCAAAACTCCTCGCTTGGGCACGCACGCTGGCAGGTACGGACGACGTGGTGATGCGAATTCTGCAAAACAAACTGGTCGCTTACGTCAACGGCGACGACAACCTCCACGGCGGGGTACAAGGCGATGCTTGGCCACCAACCCAAGAATGGGAAGGCCAACCCTCCGTGGTCGAACAGCCCGCTCCCAAGGCGGTTGAGCCGCCCGCACAACCCGCTCCCGCTGAGGTGGCACCGGCACCAACGCCTGCACCACCAGCGGCCCCTGTCGCAACTCCCGCCGTCGAAGCCAGTGGAGATACGGTGGCCACGGTGATCGACGTTGTGGTTCATCACACGGGGTATCCCGCTGATTTCGTTGAGTTGGACCAAGACCTGGAAGGCGAGTTGGGCATTGACACCGTCAAGCAAGCCGAAATCATGGCCGACATCCGAGAACGTTTCGGCTTGCCGGTGGACGAGGACTTCGTCCTTGCCGACTATCCCACCTTGAATCACATGATCGGCTACATTCAGCGCATGACCGGAGGTGCCCCCGCTGCCGCCCCGCCCGCCCCGGCCCCCGCACCTTCCGAGCCCGCCCAAGTTGCGACCCCCGCACCCGCACCGGTCGTTGCACCAGCAGCGGCTGCGCCTGCTGTTGTCGATGACGCGGCCATGACCGAAACGGTGGTCGCCGTGGTTGTTCAGCACACTGGATACCCTGCTGATTTCATTGAACTCGACCAAGATTTGGAAGGTGAGTTGGGCATTGACACCGTCAAGCAAGCCGAGATCATGGCGGACATTCGAGATCGATTTTCACTCCCCATTGACGAGGACTTTGTTCTCGCCGACCACCCCACGCTGAACCACATGATCGGCTACATTCAGCGCATGCAGGGTGGCGGAGCAGCGACGCCTGCAGCGGCACCAGCACCAACGCCCCAAGCCGTCACGCCTCCATCGCCACCTGTAACCGCATCGCCCGCTCCCTCTCCGCCAGCACCAACCGGGCCCAGACCCGACATTGAGTCGGTGCTGGTCGAGGTGGTCGTCAGCCACACAGGCTATCCTCCGGATTTCATTGAGATGGACCAAGATTTGGAAGGTGAATTGGGCATTGATACCGTGAAACAGGCTGAAATCATGGCAGAAATCAGGGACCGCTTCGCTCTGCCTGTGGACGAGGACTTCGTTCTCGCCGACCATCCTACACTGAACCACTTCACAGCCTACATCGTCAAAATGACCGGTGATGCGACCCCGCCAGCCGAGGCATCGTCATCGGTCAGTGAAGCGCCGACCTCTTCGGCTCCTTTGGATTCGGCCCCCTCCTCGTTCCAAGCCGGTACGCGCCGGTGGCAAGTTGAGATTGAGGCATGCCCTGGCGTACCCGCTTCGCTTGAGGTGAAGGGCACCGTCGTGGTGTCCGATGACGGCTGGGGCATCGCTGAAGCCTTCTGTCAACGCATGGAAGCACGCGGTTTGGAGGCGGTTCGAATCGGCTTCGAAACCCGAATTCGAGACCCCTCGTCCATGGACGAAAACGGTCGAACCGTTTACCGTGCCGACCCCGAGCAACCCGAGCATCTTCAGTGGATTGCTCAACAACTTGGTTCCTCAAGCATCGCTGGCATGGTTCACATGGCACCGATGAAACTCGCCTCAGAACAATGGGAAGAGGACACCTATCCTTCTTCGCAAATCGCCCTTGCGGCCCACGGTTGGTTCGGTCTGCTGAAGGAGTTGAGCCCGTTGATGTCCACCGAGGCTCCAGGATTCATCGCTTCCGTGACCGCCCTTGACGGTCGTCACGGCAACATTGGTGACCGCTTCAACGCCGTGCAATGTGCGGCAAGCGGTGTGACCAAATCCTTCGCCTTTGAACGAACGGACCTCCGTTGCCGGGCCCTCGATCTGCATCCAGAGCATGTGTTTGACGAGGCATCTGCGGCCGCCATGGTCGAAGCGGATATCTTTGGCTTGGCCGGCGAGGTCGAAATCGGTCTTGACCGAGACGGGCGACGATGGGCTCTGGTTGCCTTTGCCGAGGATGTGGTCGAAGAGACCCAGCCATTGACGGCGGAGGACACTTGGCTGGTTTCCGGCGGTGGGTCGGGCGTGACCGCTGCCTCCGTCATCGGCGTGGCCAAGGCTTCGCCAAAGGCTGGCGCTCACTTTGTTTTGCTCGGGCGCTCAACACTCGTCGAGTCGACCTCTTCGTGGATTGATTGGGATGAGGCTCAACTCGACCAAGAAAAGAACGAACTTCGCCAGCGGCTCATCGAAGCCAGCGAGAGTGGAAAGGTCACCATGGTGGAATGGAACAACGCGTGGCAGCGATTCACTCGAAGCCGGGACGTGTACCTCACCCTCAGCGCCATCGAAGCCACCGGCAACCACGCCTCCTACCATTCTGTTGATGTCATGGACCACGAGGGCCTGGCGACGTTGGGGGCGTCACTCGGACGACCCATCACGGGCATTGTTCACGGAGCGGGCTTGGAGGATTCCAAGCTGGTGGGCGACAAAGGCTACGACGTGTTTGACCGTGTGGTTCGTGTCAAAGTGGACGGCTGGCGAGCCTTGCTGGGAGCCGTTCGCGCGTCTGGACGAGAGAACCCAACCTTTGCATGCTGTTTCACCAGCGTTGCGGGTCGCTTTGGGAACGGTGGACAAAC
>JALRLQ010000041.1 GCA_023254365.1 Candidatus Poseidonia sp.
GATCGATTTGAAGTTCCCAGCGCAGGTTCGGCATCTCGTTGGGTGCTGCGGCCACGTCGCAATAATTCCACCATCGTGGCGGTGCTCCCCGAACACCCTGTCGATCCTGTGCATCTTTGAGGACATCTGAGAGCTCAAGGCGGGCGTTTGGGCGCGGGTGGTCGCGCCGAACAAGAATGCGGGCTGCACCGGTATCGTCCTGTTGCTCATAGCCAAGGGACCGAGCCATGCGGCCCACCACGTTACGTTCAAGCCGATTTCGAAGCGTCACCGTGAGGTTCGCTCGCTCAAAAGAGAGCACGTTCAAATCCCGGTTGGGCAGGGTGACCTGCGAACCAAGGGGTTGGAGACTCAACACCTCCCAGACACGCGCGAAGACCTCGCACCAACGACGCTCACCATCACGAATGTCACCCTCGTCGTGAACATCGTCCACCCGGCGGTGGGGCATCAGGTGATGGTAGCGGCGCATCATGCGCTCGGCACGGTAACCAAACAATCCACCGAGCTGTTCGTTGTTGAGGGGGACATAGGGACGAACGGTTGGACGCCATTGCTCAACCACCTCGGCGTACGGGAAGTCCAGACCCTGTTCCATGGCCTGCTCAAAGATGCCGACCCACTCGTTGTCCAATCGGCCCTCTTGACGGCGGCGGCGGTTTCGGAACGCCAAGCCGTTGAGACCGAACAAGGGCGGTTCTTCCATCATCTCGTTGGGTTGGGTTGGTGCTGCCGCAAACCAAGTGCGTGAGCCTCCGTGACGTCGTCGAATCGCCTCGAGTGCTCGTTCATCCAACATGTCGAACCACGATTCTGGAACCCGCCTGGAGGGGAACCCAAACGGGGGTGAGCGGATCAGCATGTCCTCAAGGCTTTGAATGGATTCAGACGCCTTGACATCGTTGGCCATGGACAAAAGGACCGACCCCATGGTATCACCAAGCGGCAACCGGCTTGAATGACGGCCGCTGTGAATACAGATACTGCCTTCGTTGTTGGGCTGAAGCCCCCACTTGTGATGGATTTGGTAGGGTGCACCATGTTGTCCCAAGCCAACTCGCACTTCGTACACGTGACCAAGTTGCCCAAAGACGAGGGCAGACGCCTGCTCGATGTGGATCTTGTCTGGAAGTCCGTTCATGATCTCGTGGCAAAATTCCAGGGATTTCATCAGCGGCTGAGAAGGTGGTGCAGGTGATGTGTACGGTGATGACCAATTGTGTTGCAGCCCCAGCAGAAGCTTACCTGCCGAAGAGTTGAGCGGCGAGAGCGAGAGTGAAATCATCAGCGCCCACGCTGCTGGGTCCTCCGGCACACGAATCAAACGGAGGATGCCGGTTCGTGTACGGACACGAAACATGAGATGGCGTCCAAGCGTTCGCATGCTCCAGTTCAACGTTCGAGGGTAACGGTTGGTGTCGCCGAGCGTTTGCCATGAACGCAGCCATGGGGTGTCGTAGGTCTCAAACAGGCCCGGAGGGTGATTGGAAAGCGCATTGCGAAACACCCGCTGAAGGTCGTCCAGTTGATTGGTCAGCAACCGATTTTGAATATCGTAAGCCCAAGCCAACATCGGCAGGCGATTGGAGGAAGATTCGGTTTGGTTTCGGTCGATTTGAAGACGGCTGCTCAGCCAAATCAGTGTACTGGCCAGCGGCCGATAGTGGGATCGAACGCCACGGCCGCCATCGTTCCGACCGCGACCGTAGGGCGGTTCATTGAGGAAGACATCCTCCTTCAACGGGGCACATGAAGCCACACCAAGAATAAGGGAGGGAAGGTCCCACCCCCGTTGGAACGCCGGAGACGACAACAGAGGCGCCAGAACCTCCAACGAAACCGATGCCAAGCGAACATCGTCCATGTACCAGTGGTTTCGAAGGTAACGCAGCGTTGAACCGTCGTGAAATTCAATCCCGCGTTGCAGGAGGCGGTGTTCACGACCGGTCAACTCCCGACCCTCACGAACGCCTCGGACAAGCGAGCGGAATTCTTCCTCACTGCACGGGAGCGCCACGATGGAAGAACGATCGTCTTCCAAACGAGCCCATGCCACGTGTTCTCCATGCTTCTGATGGTCGAGAAGATACTCCCATCGCTTTCGTGAATGGAGGTTGGGGCCGCCGAACTGAGCGATGGCGTGTTCGTGTTCCTCAGGCGTGAGATGCACGTTCCATCCATCACGTGGTTGGTAGTTCACGATGGCTTCGCACCAACTGCAAAGATGTTCGGTCTCACTGGACAGTGGGTTTTGGGCACAGGCGATGTCGCATACACTCGACATACCCAACAAGAGCGTCGAGGCTATTTCAAGGCGCGAGGCCCCAAACTTCGTTGCAACACGCCAAAAGCCGTGCAACATCATCGTCGGTGATGTGCAAATGAACCACGAAACGAATGCGGTTTGGACCCGTATCCAGAACATCAACGCCGTGATTTGCAAGCGTAGCAACCACTTCTGATGATGGTGAGCGGCAATCCACGTACACCATGTTGGTCTGAACGGTGGTGAGGTCAACGGTGAATTCGGGAAGAGCGTTCAACCCCTCAGCAATACGTGTTGCACGAAGGTGGTCCTCACTCAACCGTTCAACATGGTGGTCAAGCGCATGCAGGCAGGCCGCCGCCAGCATGCCTGCCTGACGCCACCCTCCACCGAACATCTTGCGCCACCGATGGGCCTGGTCGATGAAGGCCTGCGTGCCGAGCAACACCGAGCCGACGGGGGCACCCAAGCCTTTGGAAAAGCAGACCGAGACCGAATCGTACCGTTCACACATTCGTGCAACATCGACGCCTGTGGCGACAGCCGCATTGAAAATTCGAGCGCCATCAATGTGGGTGGCGCAGGACAGTTCACGGGCGACATCGGCAATAGCATCCAGCGTTTCAAGGTCGTAACACGAACCACCACCGAGATTCGAGGTGTTTTCGACGCAGACCAGTGAACCGTTGGGGTAGTGACTGCCTGAACCGTCAGCCTTGCGAACGGCTTGACGGACCTGTTGAGGTGTCATCAAACTCTTCTCGCCGTCCACCAGCGCAATTGAGGCGCCGCACAACGCAGCGTAGCCACCACCTTCGTAGCGATAGATGTGAGCTGTCTTGTCGCAAACGATTTCATCGCCAGGAACGGTGTGTGTCCGCAGCGCGATGGCGTTGGACATTGTTCCGGACGGGACGAAGAGGCCGGCCTCCTTACCAAACAGGGTGGCCACCCTCGATTGCAGCGCAATGACGGTGGGGTCGTCACCAAGCACGTCGTCACCGACAGCGGCGGCGACCATCGCTTCGCGCATCGCTTGCGTTGGTTGCGTGACGGTGTCCGAGCGGAAATCAACCCGGCTGGATGGGTGCTCGCGCATGGTCGGTGCTGAGCGCAGACCTTCATCAATGCCGTGTCACAGCAACTTCAGTTCACCCGTGATGCTGTCGAGGGTGGCTTCATCAAACGGCCCGATGGCGAGGACGGTTTTCGAGCCGCTTGGGATTTGGGTGTGGCCAGCATCTCTCACGACGTGATGGGGGGCACCGGCCTTCGAAGCGGCCTGAATAAGCGGTTTGAAATGCCCTTCATCGGGCACCTTCAGGCAGATTTTCTTCTGCCCGTTCGCCAGCCATGCTTCCACGTGGGAAGGGTGCGACGCACCCGCCCGCAAGAAGGCCTCAACACATGCATGACCGACTTGGGCGGCTATTTTCCCTTTGCCCATGCTCAACGACTGGTTGACCACACAGACCAATTTCACGTCGTTACCGGAGGGTGGTGATGCTGGCGGTGGGGCGGTGAGGCGATGGAGAAACGAACGGAATCCCATGTCAATACCTCACAGGGTTGTCAAGTGACCGGTCAAGGCATCGACGGCCCGACGAGGTCCGAGGAGGCCGAGAACCGTGATGGTGCCTGCTGGAACCTCGGTATGGCCCGCATCGACCACGATGTGAGAGAAACAGCCACGTGGAACGTTGTCGGCCACCTCGTTGAGCGCTTCAAGATCGTCAACGCTGAGCACGATTTTGCGCGCTCCACCCGCTCGCCACCGTTCAAGCAGCCGCGTGCGACGGGCGTTGGCCACAACGTCAACGGCTGCGTGTGCACATTGCGCTGCCACTTTACCGACGCTCAAGTTCAAATCATGGCGAACGAGCAACGCCATGGTCGGAGCATCATCCATGGTGGACATGCGATTCCCCCACCGGTTGAAGGGCGTCGTCCAAGGCTTCGAGCCCGGTCAAGAAGGTGTGCATGGCGGGGCCCAACCACAAGGCAAACACGAGGTTTCCAAAGGCGTGAAGTGCGTCAAACGGCAAGCCCTGGAGCATCAACCATCCAAATTCGGCAAGCCCAACCCCTGGTCCAACCAACGACATGGTTGAAACGAAACCGAAGAGGAAAGCGGCCACCACCGAAGCGGAACACAGGCGGGGGAGATGAAGCGAGCCCTGCTCGTCGAAGACGAGGCGGGAACCGTAGAGCGCTACAGCAGCCCATCCCATCGCTTGGAACATGGTCCACCAACCATCCCCGATGAGAAGGTTGGAAAGCAGCGCAACGAGCACAGCAAACGCTACACCTCGCCGAGCACCGAGCTGAGAACCGACCAGCAGTGCGGCAACGGTGACCGGTTGAATGTTGGGAAGAGGTTGGAACAATACACGGAGAGCAACCATGGCGACGACCATGGTCGCCAATGCAGCCGTGGTGAAACGATTTGCACGAGGGGCTGTGAACAAAAAGACGAACGCTGCGAGGACAAGGAGGGTGTTGAGCACACCTTGAGCCAACGGCGTTAGTTCGGGGCCGTGGATGCCCAGCGCCTGGAACATATTCGGTCGGAGGGGAGCCGCCTCCTTGAGGGTTCCCTCCCTCAAGCAAGCCGCCATACCAAAACGGTCGTGGATTCAACCGGTGCATCCTCAACGGCCAAGGTGCCGCGTTGCCCATCGACGAAATACTCCCAACCGGACCCAGCCGTGCCGTTGAACGCCACCACATAGGTTCCCAACGAGGAGGTTTCCAGTTGGATGTCCATCTCCAATTGACCAGCGGCGGTTTGCGTGAGCGACAACACATCACCGTGACCGACCAGCCCGCCAATCACCCGCTGACCGTCCTCAAATTCAAACACCACCACCTGCGTCCCCAACCAAGCCTCCGGCCATGAAGGATCCCACGTGTTTGTGGGCGTGGTGGACGCCGTTTCAGCCAGCGTGGCGTTCCATGAACGGTTCACATCCGGTAGCAACACCAACATCAAGCACAACCCAACGAGGGACAGCCATCGCCATGCGTCGGTCAACCTGCCTTTCGATGCCAGAACGGCGGCACCGCACATCGATGCCACCAAAACGGACGCTCCCAACAGCGCCCAAGCGTCGTCCTCTTCGGCGTTTTGCGAACGGTCGAGTTGAAGCGCCATCAGCACCCCTGCATCGTTGCCGAGGTAGAGTGTTCCTTCTCGAGAAGCAGGAGCCGATGTCCCGTACCCGTCGTAAGGCGTGGTGAGTCGGTCGCCCAAGGTGAGCGACCCCCCTTCGTCAACATCCACCGCCAGCCAACCACCCTCTGGGGTGTTCTGGGGCGCGTGAAACATCGTTGGGCCGGTCCAAGCCATCTCACCGTTCACACGAGCCGGGACTTGGGACACGACGGTGCATTCAGCAGCGCACTGCACCGATGTGATGTGGTCACTGTCGGCGAAGATGCCACCTGTTTTCCACGCAAGCGGAACGGCGGGTGAAGCGCCGAGCACAGCCACTTCGACAAGCGCGCCGGTGGAGATGGTGTAGGCCATCAACGCGCTGGTGGCGTTGACTTGGGTGTGCAGGAGCAACACCCCCCCGACCACCAACGGTGCATGACGAAGCGCGCCCGGAAGCGACACGGGTTGCTCAATGGTTCCGTTTCGCCCCACATGCCAAAGGTTTCCTGCTTCATCACCCAACCAATAGCCCTCGGGCGTGACCGTTACCCCGTTGCGCCAACCAAGGCCGGTGGTGACCTCAATGTCAACACGTCCGTCGGCCAGACACCAGCGAGCCAGGCCGTTGCGCAACGGCACCACAACGTGGTCGCCATCGACCGTGGCAGCCCCCGTGATGCCCCATCCATCAAGCGTGGTGTTGGTGGCCCATACCACCGAGCCGTTCCGAGGATTCAGCGCTTCAAAGCGCCCATCGGCCCAACCGACGAGGAGCAACTCTGGCCAAGCGCCGCACGCTCCAGCTCCCGAGCCAACCCGCAACAGCGGCGCCATGTCGTGCTGAACCGTTGTCGAGCTGGTTCGCTGCCAAGCCACGGTTCCATCGGCGTTGACCGCCAGAACGTTCGGACGTTCGTCTCCGGTCCAAAACCCAGAGGTTCGTACGTAGACATGGTCTTCATCCACCACAGGTGAGGTGGTGATGTAGCCAGGACCGACATCCAAACTCCATGCAAGAGAAGGGGCCGTTGATGCACTGAGGGGCAAAAGAAGGGAAAGCAACAGAAGGCCGACGACAACGTTTCGGCGCATCAACCGTCACTCCAAGGCGGCTTGAATAGCGGCTTTGAGCAACGCGCTGACCTCTTTTCCGTCCGCACCACCGGCCGACTGCATCACCACGCCCATCAGCGGACCCATGGCCCCCATGCCTCGTTCTTTGACAAAATCAAGCCGGTCGTTGACGATGCCTTGGACGATGGTGGCCAAATCGCCAACATCGGCCGGTGCGAGATCGTGGTGTTGGCAGTGGGCGAGTAACGCTTCGTACGGTGCGTCTTGTCCGCGAAAGGCCTCAACCACGCTGTCCATGTGGTCTCGAGCAAGGGCACCGTCTTCCTTGAGGCGCAGGACATGGGCGACCATGGCTGGTGGCTCTTGGTCGTGGTTGAGCAAGAGCGCAGCCCACGCTTTAGCGGGCAAGTCGTCGAGGTGCTCGCAAAACACGTCGTCCATTTCTCTGGCCAACAACTGTTCAGCTTGGTCGTTTGAGATTTCAAATGTAGAGAGGCGGTCAGCACGCTGCTCATCCGACATCGGTAAGCGATTCAGCAAGGCCTGCCATGCCTCAACGGAAAGTGGTTGGGGGGGCACGTCGGTTTCGGGGTACATCCTTGCACGCCCAGGAAGGGGGCGCATGGGGGAGGTGGTTCCATCCTCCGGTGCGCCTTTTTTCACCACCACGTTGCGAACCTCTTGCGGGATTCGATGCCAGGCAAGGCGCGCACGGTTGAGAACGGCTTCCAGCGCCAAAGTGGCTTGCCACGCCGGCGCACAGCACAGAACGAACGCGTCGGACGCATCGAGGTGAAGGGCGGAGCGAACGGCTTCAACTTCAGCGGCTTCGATGCCGTAGGCGGGCAATTCATCGGCGTGGAAAATGCCTCGCACGCCAGCCAGTTTGGCTGCACCTGCCAGTTCCCTCCCGAGGCGAGGAAGTTGTGCTCCCTCGTCATCCATCGCTTTCGTTCCGAGTCGCCCCAACAATCCTGGAAGCGGGAGGGCCATCATCACCGCACCGTTGGCCAAGGCATCGCCAACCATGCCCGAGGACGTCTGGGTGAACTGTGCGGACACATCCTCAAGCACCAGCGGGAGAGCCGCTGCAACCGCTTCGGCGACCTTGGTCTCGACCGAAGCGTCGTCATCATCGCGATGGGGTGGCAACGAGGGAAGGTTGAGCGAGGCCCTCAATTCATTGGCCAGCCGATAGAAATGCAATTGCCGGGCCATCTCCAAGCGGATGATGCGAGGAATCCACGCCAAATCCTGGCAACCCTTGATTTCAACACGGTCGCCTGCGCCAATGGAGACGTTCAGGTCTTGGCGAATACTGCCCAGACCTCGTCGCACGCGCCGCGTCTGGCGTAGCACCCTGCCCAAGGCCACGGCGGTTGACCGGGCATGGTCGGGGGACTTGATGTCGGGTGCGGTAGCGATTTCAATCAGCGGGAGGCCCAGTCGGTCGAGGTTGTAGATGACCTGTTGGCCGTACGGCATGTCCACCGTGTCCAGTTTACGAGCACTGTCTTCTTCTAAACAGACCACATCGACGCCAACATCGCCCTCATCGGTGGACAAGACCCCGTTGGTGGCCACCAACGACGTGCGTTGAAAACCGCTGGTGTTTGAGCCATCGACCACGGTTTTTCGCATGGTTTGGAGCATGGATACTGGCTGAGCGTTAAGCAAAGCAGAAACGGTGAGGGTGATGTCGACAGCCTCCTCATCAAGACCCAACGGGGGTTGCTCATCGAGTTCGATCAGTCCGGCGTTGGGGGATTGAGCGTAGACAAACGTCCGGTTCCGTTTGGCTTCGAAGCGTGCAGCCACGTCAACAGTACCGCCCTCGCCGCGCGAGGCTCGCAAGCGACGTTCGTACCGCGGCCAATCGTCGGGGAGCGTGTCAATGGTCACGTCGTAGAGTTCACCGGACTGACGTGAATGCAACTTACCGGTCGCCAGTTGCTGATGGACTTCAATGCCGCACATGAAGCCGAGACCGCCAGGATCGAGGTCGTTTGGGCGGTGAACATCACCTTGAGGTTCACCCGCCATATATCGGGGAGGCGTTCACCCTTCATGAGCACCTCGCTCAAACGGTGTCTCAAACAACCTGCAAGCTGGTGTAGCCGGCCGGACGAATCATGCGCCCTTCCCGACACAACTTGTCGATGATGTCCTCTGCTTTTGACCGAGGGATGTCGTGACGTTCTGCTTCGGTGAGGACGTCCATCAAATCCGCGGCTTGACCCGTTTCGTTCTGCAGGGTTGACACCGTGTCGATGATGAATTTCTCTTGGTTTCGGATTGTTCCCTTCTTGCCTGATTCGATGGTCGTCATGTCGAAATTCTCACCCATCAACTCGTGGCGCCAGGTTTTCGTGAGGCGAATCGCGCGTTCAGCGTCGTCGAGCGTGGCGATGTTCGAGAGACGGATGCGAGCGCTGGCTTCGGCCAGTCGGGACAACGCCTCGAGTGAACGAGCGGTGATGGCCACGCTGTCGGAGGCTTCGCCGCCTTGCTTCCGAGTGGAGACATAGTAGGCAACGATGGTGTCTCGGGCCTCGTCGTTCATCTTCGGGTGGAAATTTCGTTTGGCGTACGCCACATACTTCCGGAGCACTTCACGCGGCAGGACGGTGTATTTGCCGTTCTTCTTGTTCGTGGATTTGTTGACCGCACTGGCCCTGGTCGGATCGGGTAAGGAGCCTTCATTCACCAGCAATTCACTGCTGCCTTCCAGACGGTTGTTGATGATGTGCTGTGCAATCTTCTCATCGCTGCTTTCGTCGGGTGTATCGGTCAACAACCAGATGATGTCAAATCGGGAAATCAGGGGTGGTGCAAGGTTGATTTGGGAAGTGAACGGCACGTCGCTGACCGGTTGAAACCGCCCGCTGGTGGGGTTGGCTGCTGCCAACACCGCACAACGTGTGCGCAGGCTGGCGTTGATACCGGCCTTGGAAATGGAGATGCTCTGTTGTTCCATGGCTTCGTGCATGCTCGAGCGGTCGGCGGAGTTCATCTTGTCAAACTCGTCAATAGCGGCCAGACCCAAATCCGCCAGCACCAGCGCACCGGCCTCAAGGGTCCATCGACCGTCAGCCGTGGCGTCTTGAACCGCAGCGGCGGTCAATCCGGCGGCAGAGGCGGACTGTCCGGAAGTAAAGCGACCACGTGGCGAGATGGTCGACATGTAGTGGAGCAATTGCGATTTGGCAACACCGGGGTCGCCCATCAAGAGAATGTGGATGTCCCCACGGTTTCGGGTGCCGTCATCGTTGACTTGGGCTTCACCGCCAAACAACTGCAACATCAGAGATTCTTTCACGCGCTCCATGCCAAAAATAGACGGTGCAATGCTGCTGGTGAGCAGGTCGTACACACCAGGGTCACGAGCAATTTCTCGAATTTCGGTCTCTTCTTCCTCGGAGATGATGATCTCCTCGAGCGGAATGTTCTGTCGTTCGAGGGAATGAATGCGCAGGAAAATATCGAACACGGGCGTGTCTTTGCCGCCCTTGCGTTGTGAACGAATGAACAGCACACCGTTGGCCTTCACGCGGTCACCGGGATTCAATCGCCCTGCCAAGTCTTGTTCGGCAATGCAGAGGATGCGTTCGGGTTGAATGCCGCCCTTCATTTGCTCGGGAAGTTCTTGGAGTTCAATAAATTGTGAATTGATGAGGTGCGAGGATTGCTGCTGAAGCAAAAAGCGTGTTTGGCGCTTGGGCCGTCCACAACCACCCTCAATTTGCGAACACTCCAACGGCTCGATGAGTTCCTGCTCGTTGGGTTGCTTGATGTCCATCACGTGCCCGCAGGCAACGCACTCAAAGACAGCGGTGTACAGACGAGGGCGGACGCTGGAAATTTTTGTGGTCACGGCGTCGATGGCGATGAGGCGATCGATGTCGGCTGCGCGAAGCTGAGAAACGGTTCGCACTTGGTCGGGTGGAAGGTGAATGATGCGCACAAACGGCATGATGTTGCCCGCACCAATATCGAGCATGAATTGCTGGAGAGCTTGGTTGGCAGCGTCGAAATGCAGTTCGGGTTTGGCGAGAATGTCTTGGGCAAATTCGTGGTCGTACCCCTCCACCTCTCGATAGGAGACATCAAGTGATTCTTCATCGGGCCACATCTTGGAGAGGTTGTGAATAGCCTCCGAATACTTGTCTTGGAGCAGGGAAGTCCAGCGAGCAGGAAGGTCGAATTCTTGAATCGCTGCCATGGTCCTCGCCGCCGGGAAGAAGAACAACATTGCCTACGGAATATATACGTTGTTCGCGACGAAGTGGACCCCTTCGTTTCCTGTGGAAAAAAAGTGGCTTGCAGGCCAATGATTGGCTGCCGCTTAGGGTGTCAGGTGGAAACCTTCCGCAAAGAAGAATCCATGTAGCCTCACGGCTTCGTCGGGCCATGAGAGTCACCTTCGCGCATGGCTTGTGGAGTGGTCCGGACAGCAGCAAGGCAGCCTGGATGCGGCAGCAGGGTTGGGAGGTGGTGGCCCTCGACATGCGCAAGTACGGATGGGATCAGGCCAGTCAAACCAACGTGGTGTTGGAAGCCATCGATGAAATGGGGCCGTTTGATGTGCTCATCGGTTCATCGTTTGGGGGCTTAGCAACGGCCAATGCCGCCGCTCAGCGACCCGAACACAAACTTCGCTTGGTGCTGTTGGCGCCGGCGTTTGGGTACCCCGACCTCGTTGCCGAAACGCTGGGAGAAGAGGCCATGGCGGCGTGGAAAGACAGCGATGCACATGAATTTCTTCCGCCCGGATGGGACAAAGCCGTCGTGTTGCCGTGGTCCTTCGTTGAAGCGGCCCAAGCCCTAGCGTGGCCAGACCTCCCGCACCCAACGGCCATCCTCCACGGCTCGGGCGACGACGTGGTGCCGTTGGCCAACAGTCAAACTGCTCAAAAGGCCAACCCTCACGTTCACCTCGAGGTGGTGGACGACAACCACCGTCTTCACGGCAGCCTCGAACACTTGCCGGCCTTGGTGGACCGGGTTCTGAAGGCATGAAGGTCAAGCGGTGAGTTGATGAAACGCCGAGCGATGGCCAACGCATGAGCAAGGGCATGGACTACGCCAGTGCCGGCGTGGACATCGACCTCGAAGGGTCGGCGGTTGCCTCGCTCATCGGCGCCCTTTCGAAAAGTGTCCGCCAACCCGGAACGCCAGGCGCTCCCGTTGACCTTCCCGGTGGCTTCGGAGGACTCGTTGAGTTTGGCGACAATTTGCTGGCCCTTGCCACCGACGGGGTAGGCAGCAAGTTGCAAATTGCCACCATGCTGGAGCAATGGTCCGGTGTTGGCATTGATTGCATGGCCATGAACGTCAACGATTTGTTGTGCGTTGGGGCTGAACCCATCGCGTTTGTTGATTACGTCGCCGTCCCCAAACCAGACCCTGCTATCCATGCCGCCTTGGGGGCGTCCTTGGCCGAAGCATGTCGACTGGCTCGCGTCACCCTCGCCGGTGGAGAAACCGCTTCACTTCCCGGTATCGTCACCGAATTGGACCTCTCTGGAACGGCCCTCGGCTGGCTACCGAAAGGCGACGCCATCACCGGAGAACACCTCGAAGAAGGTGACGTGCTCATCGGTTTGCCCGCTTCAGGCATCCATTCGAACGGGTATTCGCTGGTCCGCAAAATCGTCGACCATGCGGGACTCTCCTACACCGATGCAGCACCCTTTGATGTGAATCACCCGCATCGAGATGTGCATCGTTGGACCGATGGTGCGGCGACGTTGGGTGAAGTCGTGCTCAATCCAACACGCATCTACTGCGACCCTGTCGTGGATCTCCTCAACGAAGCGCGAGGAGACGCTGCGTTCAACATCAGCGACATCCATGGCATTTGCCACATCACGGGTGGTGGGCTGTCGAACCTCCTCCGGCTGCACCCAACCCTCGGCTGGAACATCCATACCCCCCTGCCCGTGCTGCCTGAATTCAACTGGTTGCAAGCGGCCGGAGGCGTGGACACGAAGGAGATGTACCGCACGTTCAACATGGGCATGGGCATGGTGTTGGCCGTCAATGCCGACCATGCAGATGCCATGCTTGCATGGTTGTCGCAACGCATGCCTGGCGTGGCCATCGTCGGGCACGTGGTCGACCACGGCCACCGCGTCCTCCACGCCATCGAAGGTGTGGAATTTTCGCATTACTGACGTCAGCCGCATCGGTGCGGTCATGAGGGAGAAATTGTTCGCAGGACCATGGCCGATGAGCACGCAGCGTCTGCTCGGGAAGGCCACCTTTGGCTTGAGGGTAAGACCCTCGTGCACCTTCGCCACGACCAAGAGCGCCCCACGCACATGCCACGAGGGCCTGCGAAGCGTACCGGACCGGGGTTCCTCAACCCGGCCATGGCGCCGGCGCGGACCCGTTCGGTGATGTTGCTCGCTGATGCGCTTGAGCACGGATGGCTGGTCGGTGAAGAACAAGACCTTCGCGCCCTCGATGCGCTGTGCGCCACCGGCGTTCGTGTTCGGCGGTGGCGAAACGAAGTCCCGGCACATCTCCAACCTCGACTTCGAATCACCGCCAACGACCTTGACGCGTTCGCCTTGGATTGGCTCAAAACCTCCCATGCGACGTTTCCACCTTCGGTCAGCGTGGAACATCAATTGGAAGACGACCGGTACGAACGCCCGCTGGTTGGTGAGATGCACAACGGGATCTTCATGATGCAAAACGACGCTCGAATCGCCTTGATGGAATCGGCATACCAGTGGATTGATTTGGACCCCTTTGGTTCACCCGTGAACTTCCTTGACGCAGCCGTTCAGGGTCTTTCACGGGTTGGGTTCCTCGAAGTCACGGCCACGGATACCGCGGCGCTGACCGGCTCAAGTGCCGGCTCACAGCAGCGACGATACGGAGCAAAGGGCATCGTTGACAGTTATGCTCACGACGATGCTGTTCGGGTGCTCTTGGGTCTGGTCGCCACCACCGCTGCTCGCCACGACCGTGCCATTGAGCCGGTCCTCGCCTTGTTTGACGGTCATCATGTCCGCATCAGCATCAAGGTTCGCCGTAGCCGAGAAGGGGCGTCAAAAGTGCTCGAACAGATGGGTTGGCGCATCCGGAACAGCAACGGAACGTACCGCTTTGTGCACCATCCAACACCCGAAGAAGTGGAGCAGGGCAGCGGTCCGATGTGGATTGGAGCGCTGTGGGACGCCGACATCGCTGGTCGCATCACGGAAGAGCGAGCGTTGGAGCTTTGCCGTCCGAGTCCCGACGATGTGAACGTTGCGCGACAGCACGGTTTGGTTTGGGGCGACGATGACGAAGAGTACGCTGCTCGCGAGGTGCGCCGCAGTGTTCGCTACATCGCCGAAGCGGCGGCGTTGATGGCAACGCAGCATGCACTCTACCACATGGACGACCTTCCCAACATGGCCGGTACCGGCCAAGCCCCCAAAATGGAGGTGCTGTTTGAATCCCTTCACCAAGCAGGATTTGCAGCAGCGAGGGTGCCGGACATCGACCCGTTCTTCGCCACCGACGCACCGCACGAAGGCCTGATGGACATCGTTCGAGGTTTGGTCCAATCGTGATGGGTCAAGACGTCGAGCCTCAACCGAAGGAAGGGTCGATATCGGTCACGTCGGTATCGTCGGGCGCCGGCAACATTTGCGAGGCGTTCTCGATGATGTCGCGACGCAGGACCTCGGCCTCGCATTCCTTGAAGGCGGCCGAGAACTTGGAGCTGTCGACGCCCTCGGGGTTCTCGTCGGTCTTCACCAGGGCGGCGGCGGCGGTCTTC
>JALRLQ010000042.1 GCA_023254365.1 Candidatus Poseidonia sp.
AGGATTGCGCACCTCAAATCCTCAGGTGTTGAACCCCATTTGGCCGTTATCATCGTGGGTGACGACCCGGCCTCACACGTCTATGTCAACTCAAAAGTCAACACCTGCAAGCGGCTGGGGATTCGCTCAACGCACATCGAACTCCCTGCATCAACCGATGAGGCTGTTGTTCGCCAGCACGTGCTTGACATGAACGCCCAACATGACTTGGACGGCATCCTGATTCAGTCACCGCTTCCAAACCACATGGACGAAGAAGCGTTGACGGATTTGATCCATCCTTCGAAAGACGTGGATGGATTCCACCCTCAAAACCTCGGCCGTCTGGTGCAGGGTCGTGTGGATGGCATGCTTCCCTGCACGCCATCCGGGGTGATGCGCATGCTCGAATGGGCGGACATCGACCTGAAAGGAAAGCGAGCAGTTGTGCTCGGTCGGTCACGAATCGTGGGCATGCCCGCCGCCCTCCTGCTGGCGGCAAAAGGGGCCGATGCCACCGTGACGGTTGCGCACTCGAAAACAGAAGACATCGCTGCTGTGTGCACAGAAGCCGATGTCATCGTTGCAGCCGTTGGACGACCCGACATGGTCAAACCAGGTTGGGTTAAGCCCGGAGCCGTGGTGGTGGATGTTGGTATCAACCGCGTGGACGACGACACACGCGAGCGTGGCTGGCGACTGGCCGGCGATGTCGACCCCGCCGTGGCCGATGTTGCCGGCTGGTTGTCTCCCGTCCCCGGAGGCGTTGGACCCATGACCATCGCCATGTTGATGGAAAACACCGTCCGTTCAGCAGAAGCGCGCCGTGACTTGGCAACCCAATGAATAAAGCAGGGAGCACCAACACTCACCCGTGGCCCACGACCCTCGTGCACCTCGTCTCGCAGCCATTTCCACCCTGCTTGCAGGTGGTTTGCTCGTGGCCAGTGCCGCCAATCTCCAATTCAACCTGGTTGGCACCGCCGGCATCAGTCAGGAAGAAATGGTCGCCGTCGTCGCAGCTGCCGTCGCCATCGTGGTGGCTAAATTCGCAAATGTAGAGAACGAAATACCCGAACTGGGCACCTCGATGTACAACAGGACGCAGGACGACGGGACAACCCGCACCCGTCAGCATTTCTCCACCAACACCGAGGTCAACCCGACCACGGCATCCATCATCACCAGCATCTTGGGAGAGCAGCAGGCCACCGATGAAGGTGAAGTCGCGAGTGCCATCACCACGCTCTCGAGTGGAACGTTCGGCGAATCGGTCATCAACACCATGAATGAGGTTCAGGCCGCCAACGAACAGAACAACAAGCGTGAGGCGCAACCAACGGACGAAGAGACAGGTCAAACGCTCCAGCGCGTGCTGGTTCAACCGGTACCCCTCCCCGGTCAAGAGAACAAGACGTTGGTGGACCCCGCGAGCATTCCAGGCCTCGCCCCCAATCGGGAATTTGTGCGGGACGGTGTGGCCAGTGTGCCACTTCCAGGTGCAAGTGAGTCCGCTTCCCCACCGGCGGCGGAGCCTGTGGAGGAAAATGCCGTAGCCGATGCCTTGTTGTCGAGCCTTCCAGACATTCCAGACCTGCTCGATGAATCAATTGAGCTACCGGCTTCCGAAACTGCAACCAGCCTTCCTGCGCTTGAGCTTCCGGACCTTGACGATTTGTTCGCTGATGAACATGCAGACGAAGAACAGGACGAATTTCAACCAACGGGACCCAACATCGGCGTGCCGGAACTCCCAGATCTAGACGATTTGTTTTGAAGAGAATCCTTGAAAGAGGTGGGAGGCGCGGTTGCGTACATGTGGACCGAGTCGGTTGACCTCCATTCCCACTCCACCCACAGCGACGGGCAACATGATGTTGCCTTCGTGGCTGAATTGATGGCCAATGAAGGGGTCCTCACATGGGCCCTCACCGACCACGATACCACCGACGGCTGGGTCCAAGCCGCCAAGGAAGCCAAGCAACGCGGACTTCGATTTGTGCCGGGTGTCGAGATCACCTGTGAACCCGCACACGCTCCGGACCAAGCGTTTTTGGAGACGATGGAACGAGAACGCGCTTCGGCCTCCTGGCACCTTTTGGCCTTGTTCCCCAATCACGACCCAGCCACACCCGACCCCGCAGTAGAGGCGTTCAAGGCGTGGTTGGCACCTCGCCAAGACGGACGATACCCTCGCATGAAAGCGATGTGTGAACGACTTGCAGAACTGGGCATGCCCGTCGATATCGAGCGTGTCGCCATGCGAGCAACGGGCTCGGTTGGCCGTCCTCATTTGGCTGAAGAAATGGTTCATCTTGGGTATGTTGCAACCAAACAGGAAGCCTTTGAACGATGGATTGGGGACGGTCTTCCCGCCTTTGTTGCCCATTCGAAACCAACCATCGCCGAGGCCGTTGAAGCGGTGAACAAGGCCGGAGGGAAGACATCCTTGGCCCACCCGTTGTACTACGGTGTGCCAACCTCCACGCTCGCTGCCTGCTTGAGTGACCATGGTGTTGACGCCATCGAAGCCGTCCACCGAAGCCATCACGATGGGTATCGTCACGAGTTGATGACGCACGCACGTGCGCATGGCTTGGCCATCACCGCAGGTTCAGATTTTCACGGTTTGGATTACCAAGCCCGACCGGGCCGTATGCCCGTTCAAACCGAAGCATTGCTTGAGGGACTTATCCCCGAGTAAGCTTGTCCACTGCCATCGCCAATTCAAACAACACGATGACGGGGACCGCCACCAAAAACAACGACAAGGGATCCGGTGGCGACATCAACGCCCCCATCACGAAGGCACCGAACCAAATACCTCGTCGCCACGTGACAAGTTGGTTGCGGGAAAACACACCCAGCCTGAGGACGAGGGTCGTGACCAGCGGAGCTTGAAAACCAATGGCGGACGCCGCAAGCAGATTGACCACGAAACCGGCATAACTCGACAACCGCCATTCGGTGGACAACCCAGCCTGTTGGGCGTCCGCCGTGAGGTAATCCAACAGCATTGGAATCAATCCGTGCCACGCATAGAGCAACCCTGCGACCATCAGCCCAATCGCCATCAGCACCGAGAAGAGCGTCGTTGAAGACGGCCGAGGTATCGTGACGTTCAGTTCCTGCAGGCGGGCTTGAACGGCTTGATGGCGTGCGCCGTGGAGAGCAACTTGGCCGACCACCATCATCGTCACCAGCACCAACCCGACTGAGCCAGCGATTCTCAACTGAAGAAACAAGAATTCCACCGGAGACACGACGATGATGTCGACATCACTGGGCAGGCGTTCGGCATCGATCAACCATGCGATGAGCGTGCTGCTCAGGGGAAAGGCCGTCACAAAGCCGAGGACAAAGAGCGCCACATAGGCTTTGAGGGAGCGACGAAGGCCGTCGCGGAGCGAAGCCAAAATTTGCCCTCCGCTGGATTGGGACAGGCGCTGAAGCGTGAGTTCGAGCGATGGGTCCGACATGCGATTAGGCCTCTTCGTCCGAAGATACCGACGAAGCCCACACATATGAGGGTGTAGAATCAATCCAACTGCGTCCTTCCTTCTTCAACCGGTACAAGCGATAGACAACGAATCCGGTCATCCAGAGCGAGGGAAGGCTCAGGAACATGGCCTGACCCATCTTGTCATCGCCGTAGTCGTTCATGATGCGGACTTCCATAACCGGTTCCTCGCCTGAAGCGTCATCGTAATGCATGACAATGAAATGGTAAATCTTCGGTGAGGTGACGTTCAAACTCAACGTGGTTTGAGGTGCAATGCTGTGATGTTCACCCAATGTTTTCATCACCTCCCAATCGATCGACCCTGTTTCCATCGCAGGAACGCTGGTTTCGACCATCACCAGCACCACCTCGAGCGTCGCTTGTTCGTTGAGGTTCGAAATGTTGGACACCACGAACTCGCCCGGTTCGAATTTCTGAATGATTTCGAAGGTGCTGTCACCCGAACCGAGGCGGAAGGACACTCGCTCGTCAACCGTTTCTTCCTGATAGTTGACCGCCATCATCATGGCCGTGAGCAGCAGCAACATCACCACGCCTTCAACAAGGATGTGGCGGCGGACTTTTTCTCGAGAGATGCCTTTGAACACTGGACCGTAATCGTTGCGCAATCGTGGTTGGAGATGGTGAATGAACAGCGCACCAATACCTCCAATCAAGATGCCCAACGGGATATCGACAATCCAATGGATGCCGAGATAGAGGATGGTGAACATGAACAACAGGGTGTTGGCGAACACGAAGACGTGATAGGGCCAATGACGCCATTCACGCAGCGTTCCTCCAGATTCCCGAACATGGAGATAATTGAGCATCAAGATCCCAAACGGAATGGCGACGTGAAGACTTGGGACGGCGTTGTCCAACGGGTCGTGAAGGGCGTAAAACACGGTGTACCACCCTTCATGGTACAGCAACGCATCCATGTCAGGAATCCAAGAGGAGGTCACTTCAACGTTGAAGAACAGGTAGTAGGGGACAGCCAGAGCGTAGATGAGAAGATAGTTGAGCGTCACCTTATCGGTCATGTCTCGGTCACCTGAGAAGGCGAAATACACCGTGGTGACATAGATGAGGAAAAGGTAGACGAAGAGGTAATGGAAATTCAAGAATTCCGTGAGTGCATCGTTTCGAAACGCATCTTGGATCGACTTGGTGAATTCACCTTCAATGCCGTGAACCCACGAGGTCCAATGGCCGGTTCTCGATTTCATGGGTTCGTTCAGTTTGTCGGTGATGGATTTCCAACGGATGATGACGATGTAACCCATGGCATGAAGGTAGTAGCGCTTGTTGTGAAACTCCGTGGCCCAATCCCGCCAATGAACACGGTGTTCAGGCTGGTGACGCGTGAAAAACCAACAAATAATTGGCGTGAGGACCAAAATCATGCCCATCATGATTTCGTAGGGGTCCATGCTTCTGCGGCATTGAAAGTTGGTTTTATGCCTTCGGACGAATCAAGGTCGCCAACCATGATTCGCATTTGCTGGGAGCAGGGCAAACCTTCACCAATGAAGCCCAACCAGCGAGGTTCATGGTTGGAGCCCCTGCTTGGCAAGCTCCACCAGAGAACACCCTCGATAGTTTGCGCCACGCCATCACGATGTTTGATGGCATTGAATTTGACATTCGCATCACCGCAGACAAGCGCCTGATCGTTCATCACGACCGGGATGTTTCGGTGCCGTCCGAATTGTTACGTGGCCGTCCACTCTGGGTCGAAGAATGGACTCACGATGACTTGGTTGACCTCGGATTTCTGAGTTTTGAGGACCTTCTTGAGGATGAAACGGTGCTCAAAGCGTGGAGAGACCAAGGAAAGATGGGGTGCATCGAAATCAAGCGACCGCATCCTAAAGCTGCGACCGGAGGCGGTTATCTTGGTCGCTCACAGCACAACGCACACATCGCCGAGGCCATCAAACTAGCCGACGAGGTCCTCAACAATGCAGACATTCCTGAAAAAAACACCGTGTACTATTCCTTTCACAAAAACATGCCACGCTCGGCTGCCCTGTCGCAGACGCAACGTCCGTGGGCCGCATTGATACCCTACATCGCCCCGTACGGCACACGTACCACACAGCGCATCCAAGCCTTCCCGCAATACCTCACCATGCCGTTTCGACGATTGGTCCATCGACATCAACAGCAAGGCAGTTCAATGCTGCCGTGCGCAGTCGAATATTTCCAGTCCAGCACCCGCAGGCTCCAACTTGGACGCCCTGTGGGGTTGACCGGAACGGCTGCACAGCGCATGAATCGGGCCAGAAAAGGGATGGCCACCTATGTTTGGCCAACGAGGCCGGTGCTCGAACACGATTTGTTGCGAGCGGGTTTGACGGGGCTCACCGATTAGGCAGACCCCGATTTGACCTGGCTTCCATCAGGTCATGCTCGATGGTCCCAACCCGGAACACAGCCCTTGGATGAACGCCAATGGGCACAACTTGCAGCCTCTACGGAAGAGAACCATGTTGCCTTGTTGAAGGAGATGAAGCAAACCACACCGACATGGGAAGCATGCGATGCTTCACGTCGTCGGCTCTTGGTCGATGAATGGCGAAAGCGTTGGCAGTGGACCGAGACGACGGAGGAGATATTGAAGCGGTCTGAAGGAGCCACGCCGCCGTGGGCTGCACCTCGACTCATCGGTCACCGTGGGTGCGGGAAAACCTCCCGTCCTGTTCTCCACCCTCACTCAATGTGACGCAGGTGTTGCTGTTCAGCAATGTATTTTGGACGGTAGATGGGGATGCCTTTTCCGTCCCGCATCACGGTACGTTCGTCCAGGATTTGTGCACCAATGCCTGCCACTCGGGCCCAGCCAAAGAAGGTCGTGTAGTAGGTTGGGTCGGTGAAACCGACATGGTGAAGCAGCGCCCCACTGGCGATGTCGACGTTGGCATTCGGGTTGGAAATTTTCTTGTTTTCGCTGAGCACGCGAGGGGCCACTTCGCGAAGTGTGCGAATGATCTTGAAATTCTCGTCGTCGGGGCACAGCGCCTCTCCGAGGGCAAACTGAACCGTGGCACGTGGGTCCTCTGCGCGTAGCACGGCGTGACCAAAGCCGAACACGGGTCGCTTAGCAGCGAGCTCGGCTCGAACGAAGGCTTCAACCTCCTCGGGGTCACTTGTTCCGATTCGCAACACGAACTCCAAGCACGATTGATTGGCTCGTCCATGAAGCGGTCCGGACAGCGCGTTCATGGCGCCTGCAATGGAGGCATACACCGTCGCATGGCCCGAGGCGATGGCTTTGCCGGTGAAGGTTGACAAATTGCCACCTCCGTGATCCATGTGAAGGACAAGGTAGGTCGCCAGAATTTTTTCCATCAATTCACGGTCAACCCCTTCAACATCAAGGGTCCGAACGAAGCGTTGCACCATCGTTGCAGAGAGGTCGTCTTCTGGAATGTCATCACCACGGCCCTCTCGAATTCGGAACAACAGCCCCATCATTCGGGGCATGCGTGCGATGAGGTTGAGCGCATCCTCTTTCCAATCCCCGGTGGTGTTGAGCATGCCGAGGGTGTGAACCCCGACGCTCAACCAGTCCATGGGGTGTCCGTCCTTTGGCAGGGTGTGAAACACGGCGGCCACGCTTTCAGGGACAGCACCACGTGCGGCCAAATCGGCACGGAAGGCTGCGGATTGTTCAGGTGTTGGCAACTCTTTGTTGAACAGCAGGTACACCACGTCCTCTGGAGCATGATGCGCCAGTTCAGCGATGGGATAACCGCAGTAGTGCACGCCTTCAGTTGGTGTGACAAACGAGGTACGGCAGGTGCCAACGGGGATGCCACGCAACCCGGTGTTCAGGTGAGAGGAATGGACCGTGAACATCGGTTCGTCTCCCGTCATCTTCCCTCCCTCACAGGAGCCGAGAGCCATGTTTCGTATAAATGCGGCTCTTGCATGAACTTCCGATGATAAACGGTGTGCTGAATTACACCGGCGCAGCCTATCGTTTCCAACGACGTTTGACCACCGGCCACTCCCTGAAGCCCTTCGTTGCGTTTCGGTCGGCAAACACGTTCAGTCGTATCGTGTGGCCGTCCACCAGAATGGCATCCTCGGCGTCGATGCCCGGACACGCCGCTTTCGTCGCAGCCCATGCATCGGGTGTGGCCAGGTTTTCACCCCACCACGGAAAGGCACGGCACTGTTGTGGTCGCACATCGTAGACGGAGCACTGCATCCGTTCGTTGAGGTGAATGCAGACGCCGTCCTCTTCGCGGCTTCGCAGGATGTAACGGCCATCGGCGGTGGTTCGGGCGTCTCGCTCAAGCCAGTCCTCCACGCTCAGGTCTGCATGCTGGGCGAGTCGAATCGCATCATCCGGGGACAGGTAAACCATGCCTCCGGGTTCGTCGCAACACCGGCCGCAGTTCGGTTGGCATTGGAAAGCGACGCCTCCCATCCACCAAGGGCCTCTCATTCTTCTTCACCCATCAGCACGGTGCGGCGCTCCAAGCGTGCGAGTCGTACCTTCTTGGGGGCTGATGGCTCGTCTTCGAGCAACTCATCTGCACGGACATCGCTGCCATCGATGTTCCATTCACCCGTCGGCTCATAGGACGCAAGGTCGTCTTCAACCGGGGTGGATTTCGGCGTCTTCCTTCGCGTCACCGACCGACGTTGACGCACTGGTGTGTCGTCCTCAAACGCAGGAAGCGGGGCTCGATCGGGGTCAAGTTCAACCAAGCGTTCCTCAAGAACACGCAATTCATCCGCAATGGTGATGAGGGTTTCAATATCGGCGTCCATCGCTCGCTGAGCGAGGACGACCATCTGCTCCTCGAGTTGATTCAATTCCGAGGTCGCCGACACGGACGCCCGGTCGGAAACGGCCATGCGCTCATCGATGGCCTGGTCCAAATCAACCAGGACGTCCACGGCCCGTTCAACATCGTGAACGTCCATGGATTCATGGTCTCGCAACAAAAATTGCTCACGCTCGTGAACATCGAGCACCGAGGGTCGTCCGGGCGTCACCTTGTCGATGGTGTCGCTCAAGGCTTGTTCGAAGCGTTCGGTCTCGTGGGAAGCCAAAACACCGTCCTCCCATCCAGGTGGTTCGTAATCATCTTCGCCCCATGGCTCCAGCGAAGCACGGAGGTCGATGCCACCAGGTTCAACCGAGGAATAGACGCTGTCCAAGACTTCGCCAACCAACGTCGCAGCAACATCCTCAACGCGCTTGTGTTCCAACGGGTCGGGCGAAGCATCGCGGCTCGGTTCGAGCACGCGAGTGACATCGTCGTGGTCCAACAAGACCTCTCCTCTGGAAAAGGCCAGGGTGATTTGTTCGAGACGACGGTCCACAGAACGCCAGCCAGCAGGTGGCATGCGGGCCAATTGGGCCAAGTGAACATCGGACAGAAGCAAATTCTTCTGCCCGCAACGCCATCTGGCAAAGGCCATCAACGTCGCAGCCGAAGGTGCGCCGAGATAAGCGGGCGTGGACGAGCGCAGCACCTCCTTGAGGCGGGAAGCAGGGAACGCCTCCACGTTCATCCGGCCACCCACCAGCACCTGTACGCCGAGATTGAGCGCATGGTCGAGCAGGACACCCAGTTGGTGGCGCCAAGTCTCATGGTGAGCAAATTCGTGAACATCGTCCACCACCAAGGCCGTTGCCCCGGGAATGGCATCCTTCCAAAACGAGGAAAGGGGGTCAACCGAGACAACATCGGCGGCGGTGATGTGAAGCACGTGGCCCTCACTTCGGCGAAGCCATGCTTGGCCGGTAGCGTGCAAAAGAAGGGAACATCCCGCTTGTGGTTCGCTTTCAATGAAGATCGGGTTGAAGCGAACGGCGGGTTCGTCAATGGCTGCCTCGCACAGTTGTGTTGCTTCGAAATTTTCGTCACCAACAAACCACTGCTTGAACGTGCCCTGAGTGGACCATGTCATGGAGGCTGGCCATGGTGGACGTTCGTGGGGAACGCTCTGCTTCGGCATCAACGCCTCAACCTCGGTGGTTGAACCGTTGCCCTGGATTGGATGGATGGACTGACCTCGTTGCATCTGAAGAACATGACTCCACACGGGCTGACCGTCGTCCTCCACGCCAACATAGGCCGAAGAACGCTCGTTGGAAGCGGCCTCAACCGGTGACGATTGCAACCGTTCTTGCAAATGACGAAGGCGTTCTGCCACGTGATCGGCGTAAGCCGAACCCTGATCCAAAAACGTACGATGCTGGGGGAGATGAGGTCCGAGAACTCTGTCGGCGATCATGTCGTATGTCGGACGTTGTGGGACGCCAACGCTCTGGAACACCGAAAGGTTTCGTTTCGGCACCGATTGCCGACCGAGCAACGTGTTCAGTTTTGAACGGGCAGGTTCGTGGTCGTTGGGTGAAGGTTCGGAGGCCTTTTTGGCCGAAGGGGCATCGTGTTGATGCTCCTCAATGGTTTCCCTCAAATGCTGTTTTGCCTCTTCAAGGACCGAGCGAAGTTTGGTGGGGGTGGTCATCACGAGCCCCCTTTGTAGCGCTTGAGTGCCTCGCCGGATTCGCTGTAGAGAGCCGTAGCGTCCAAGCCGTCTTCTTCCTCGAAGGTTGACCATTTCTCATACATCTCATCGATGTCGCCACTGGCTTGGGAAAGGGATGCCGATTCACGCGCCGGTTTCTTGGCGTCTTTGTCCACGGAACGAAGGCTGTTTGAAAGGGCGTCCTTGGCATTTTTGCTCGGCAATTCAACCGTGCGTGGGACATGAGAGGGAGGTAAGTCGCTCTCAGCCAAGTCTGGAGAAGAGGCGACGTTGTCCCGTAGGGCTGCGGTTTGAACCGGTCGCTTGATCGCTTGATGACGCTCAACCGCCTCATCTTGTCGAGTGGCAAACACATCCATGTTTTCCTTGCGATAGGCGCGCTTGACCTTCCGTTGTTGAGGCCACTCTGGCAGGTTCGGTGAGGCTTTGACCACGGCAGAACTCCGCTCACCTGCCAAACCGGGACGAATCGCCGGCATCGTGGGTCGTGCTTTTCTTTGAGGAAGTCGCTGCGGACGACGCAACTCAGGTGGTCGTTGAGCCGGTTTGGGCTTGGGCTGAATGGAACGCTTCAGCACGCGTTCCTCAACCACCGTGACAGGAGCAGATGGCATGCGAGGCGATTCGCTGACCAAACGCCCTTCGATGACAGGAGATGCGGTGTTTTCAGGACGCCATGGCGTCCCACCGATGGCCGTGGTTGGAACCTCAACGGACGGTGGGGCGACCTCGGGAATTGGGCCCTCGGTCCACGACGCCATTTCCGAAGAGAGGGCTTGTGTGGCCTCTGCACGTTCGGCGTCGTCCACTTCAACACTGCCACCCTCCACCATTGACCTGCTCTCTTCGGCCCCCAGCATGGCTCCTTGATGTTGAATTTGAGCAGCCAACCACTGCTCTTCCTCCTCGTCGGGGGCGAGTAAAATTGGATGGTCCCAGAGGGCATCGGGTTCGGCCACCCATGCTTCGAGTGTGGAAGGGCGTAGCATGGTGCACTCGCTGGTCAGCGCGTGGTGGATTTTGGTTTCAAACATCTCGAGGTCCGTGGTGCAAAGGAGGATGTGGTCGTTGAATCGAACTCCATCACATATGGACCTGAACAGGTCAACCATGACATTGTCCCCCATGGCGTTGCCCAGTCGGTCAAGGCCATCGAGAACGATGACGCTTCGTTCACTCCCCCATTGGAAGGCATTCACCGTGGACAACAACGCCTCACGATCCGAGAGCACTTCGTACGGACCATGTTTGGAGAGCAAGGCGAAACACTGCGGCAACGGGAGGCGCTTGGTGACATCGGTGTCCGCATGAGGTAAACCAAACAAACCGAGCAGCGGCATGCCTCGCTCGGCCAGTTCAACGCCCAAGTAAAGCATCAGGTGGGGGTCGGGGGAATCGACCATGTACACGCCACCTGGCATGAGGCCAGCATCGCCTTCACCTGCGCCTTCGCGCCTCCTGAATTCACTTTCGAGGGACAATTCCTCGATGTCTTCCAAACGTTCGGCACGACGCCACGACGTCGAAGGAAGACGTACGCTGGACCACCATGATTCTGCGTCGTGTTCTTCGGGTTGGTGCTCGAGGTGCAACACGCTCGACGGATGGGCAGCCATGACGGCCCGAAGCGAATTCATGCTCAACTCATACAATTCCACATCGTTGTTGACGTCCATCGCGTCTTCTTCAATGGTCAACAACGCTTCGAGTCCTTCGCGTGCGTCGCCCGCATCATGGAAAGCCATCACGGGATGGCCAAGACGAAAAAGAAGCCACCCCGTGCGGAGTTGCCCACCGTGATTGGAACGAATCTGGACGGCCCCAGACTGTTCGTGAATCGCAAGATTTCGAACCAAGGTACGCAAAACATCAACGCCACCGCGTCGTTGTTCCAACAAATCACCATGCTGGATTTTAACCATGCATCCGCACCCTACAAGCCTGCTTCTTCGAACCCCCTCTTGAAGAGTGCGGCGTCCGAAGAGGGGAGACGAACTGTTTCAAGGTTCAATCCCTACGGCCGAACACATGGCATTGGTCGCCGGTCCGCTTGCTTCCGAAGAAACCGCGCTCCTTGAGGAAGGGTTGGCGCTGTTTGACAACGCCCAGTTTTGGCATGCGCACGAATCTTGGGAAACGTTGTGGAATCTTCTCAAACAACGCCATGCGCCACCCGAGGAGGTGCTGTTGGTTCAAGGTTTGATTCAAACGGCTGCGCTCTTGCTTCATCACCAGCGGCGCAACGTCGCAGGCGTAACGAAGCAATGGGAGAAATTGAGGCCGAAGTTGGAAGGATGGACCGAGGCTTGGGGCTTGGACATCGAGAGGCACTTGACCGTCATCGGTCGCTATGTGGCGGATAACGAGGTCTGGGCGTTGTTGGCCAGTGACCACCAATTGCCTCGGGCGTGAGGTTCAAGAAAACCCCTCATATGTTCGTTCCATGGCAGGGAACAACGGCGAGCGCCCGCCCGAGATGATTCCCTTCATCCGAACCCCCGTTGCACAACCGTTCATCAGCGGGCGAAACACAGGACTTGCCGCCAGTGTCGGCTTCGCCGCCCTCTTGTTCCTCGTGCTCATATGGGTCAACCTCGCCAGCACCATCGCCGCCTTGGTCAGTTTTTCCACCCTTGCCGTCAACGCCACGGTTCTGCTGATGCGGTATCAAAGCCATGCCAGCACCCCGCTTGCGGTGAACATCAACCACCCGTTCATGGACACCGCACCCATGGGCGACGCAGCCGTCGTCGTACGGTTGTCCGACGGAACGTGGTGCGACCCCGGAAACCATCGTGTGAGGGCCATCCCCGATGAATTGCTGGGTGGGTTTAGTTTGGCCAAAGACACGCTTGATTACCCGGTCATCGGCCACTTCAGTTCAGCACGAGAAAAAACCCCAACCATGGTTCGCCACCTGGCCCTGATCAACCAGGCGATTGCGCTGAGGGATGCGGTTAACGATGTCCCCGACCCCATCGAAGACGCCAGGGAGCGGGAAAACATCGATTCAGGTCTGCTCGAACGCTCGTGGATGGAGGAGGAGGCGGAATTGGAGGTTGAAAGCCCGCTGGTGTCGTTTTTCCGGCGCAAAGAATGAGCATTTTGCCTTTTTTTGACCCTCTATGTTCAAAACCCATTCCTGCGACCGGGGTTTGTGCCAACCAACGAAGCTTGGATGACCAAGGTCGAGCAATTGGCCGTGCACGAGCAAGAAACCTTGCTCGGCACCTCCCTTTCCCGTCGTTTTTCTCAACTCCCGCTTTGGCTGAGCCACCCTGCGAATATCGGCGCCTTTTACGGGTTCTTGGTTGGCTTGGCCTTGCTGTTGCCCTATGCGTTTGGTGACAAAGACAACGATGTCTGGGCCGTGCAGTGGGTGTTTCACACCTCGCTTTTGCTGATGGCGTGTGCCATCACGGGTTTTGTCTCCCTGTTGCTGGTCTCGTTCACCAAGCGGTTGCCAATGACGCCTCCAAGAACGCTTCTCTATCCCATGCCGTTTGTTGGCCTGGCCCTGCTCACCATCGACCGCACCGACCTCATGGCCATCCCAGCCTTCATTGTCTGGGCACTGTTGTTGCTGCCCGGCCCCGTTTATGTCCACCTTTCATGGGCGCCTCGCTGGCGCTTGCTGTGCATGATCGAAGACGGGATGGACCCCTTCGAAGGCATGGAAATGAAGGCTGAAGCAACGGCTGAAGCCGAGGAAATGGTGGGCGAGGATGCTGAAATGCTCGAAGTTGTGGACGCGTTTG
>JALRLQ010000043.1 GCA_023254365.1 Candidatus Poseidonia sp.
GGCCCCACGGGCATCGCCGCCTCGATCATCTACATCGCAAGCGTGCTCTGCGGCAAGCGTCGAACACAGCGTGAAGTCGCTGAAGTGGCGGGCGTGACCGAAGTGACGATCCGAAACCGGTACAAGGAACTCATTCAGAACCTGAACATCGAACTCGATATCTGAGTCCAACGTCGAGAATCACGATGTGAACGGAGGCCAACAGCGTGAGCAAGAGCCGAACCAAGATTTCCGACGAAGCCTTTGAGCGCGTCGCAACAGGTCTGGTGGAAGCGCTTGAGCGTGGCACGGAGGCTTGGCCGCTGCCCGAACCGCCGATGTCAGACCCCGATTTCCCTCCGATTGCACCGACTTCACCGCATGCCTTGTTTGAGGAGGGTCTCGGCATTCTCAACGTGGACCGTGGGATGTTTGACCGCCATCTCAACACCGTGGTGGACCTCATCGTTCCTCATCGGATGAACCTCACCGACGACCCGTACGAGGTGCATCAGAAATGGTTGAGTCGTCGTATTGACGATGTGGCTGACCGTCTGCTCTTCCACATCGCTACCGATTGGCTTGCTCAGGCCTTTGACCCCCACGCCCCCAACACCGACCGGTGGTGGTTGAGCATCGCCTTGGTCAACGGTCTCGCCACCGTCGCTCACGGACAACCCGTTCACCAAGGCTACCACCTCATCGAATCCATCGCCCTTGCCGAACGTCCTGGAACGTGGCACACCCAACCGGATGCTGGCCCCCAGCACATGGATTGGAACCCTCACGCTGTGGTTCCACGCATGGCGAACACCGTCGTGGCCCACGAGCGCGGTGTTGATGCTGCTCGGTGGGTTCTTGAGCGGTTGGAAGGCGGTGATCTCGACCGTCGTTTGTTGCTGCTTGAATGGGTTCGTCTGTTGTTGGAACGGCCACCTCTCATCGAACCGCTCGGCCTCAAAGAAATCTTGTTGCGAAGGGCTGCAGACCCCGTGGCAGAGGTGGCCAACCGCGTCACGCTTTGCCTCGCCAAAGCCATTGAAGCGGACCGTGATTTTGGTCATCAACTCGCCTTGCGTCTGCACGAGCGCGAGGAAACGCTGGTGCAGCGTGCGATGGCCGATGTGTTGACGCGCTTGTTCCGCCGGTTGACATGGGACGCCTTGCCGCTGCTTGACGACATGCTCACCTCCCAAGACGAGGGTGTGTTGGCTGCGGCCAGCGCTACGGTGGGGGACGTGAAATACCTCGACCAGGAACAATGGGCAGACCGTTTGCGACAACTGGTCCATCACCCGTTGCCTATCGTCCGTCGCAATCTCGTTCCCAACTTGAGGGAATACATCGAGTTTGATCCGTCCGATGCACGCGGCGTTTTTCACGAATTGTGGAAGGACGGCGACGAAGTCGTCCGCATTCGTTTGCGAGAGTTGTTGATTCGCATGGAAGAGGTCGCTCCGGACGATTTCGCCAACCAAATACGGGCGCTGGCGGACGCCGGTGCTGACTTGATGCCGTTGTGGGAGCCCATGGCCCATCGAGACGAGGCACGAAGCATGGCTTGGCAGGCTTGGGCAAAGGGGGAGGGCGAACGACCCACGAGCGCTTCCCGCCCCGTTCATCAATCCACCATGGAGGCTCCTGAATCGCTTCCGCCGCTGGATGATGCTTTGCGTTCACTGGACGAATGAACGCTACTCTTCTTCCTCAGCAAGCGGCCCGCTGGTGATGGCCCAAACATAGAGTCCGTTCATCGTGGCCAGCACGCCCACCAACAACAGCAGCAAGCCGGTGGGTTCGGGGAACACCCCGTTTTCGTCAAACAGCCGAATCAAACGCGTCGCAACGATGCAGACGAGGCCAACCACCACCGCATGAAGCCACGACCTCTCCGGTTGCTGCCAGCGGTCAACGGTCGGGGCCACCCCGTAGAAGCCAAACGTTTGGCGGAACCAAGCCATGTACAGCAGCAACATCCCACCAAGGCCGAGTACGCCTCGCGTGAACGATGCAGAATCCCACGGTCCAGAAGGCACGATGTCAACAAAGGTTTGAGCCAACAAGAGAACACCGCCGGCGACCAGACCGCCCTGCAGATGTTTTGCTTCCATGTGGTCCCGCTGGAGGGCCACGCTTGAAAGCATAGTCCTCTTCTGGCGGTGCATGGGCGTTGTTCGTGATGCTGTCCTTGTGGCGGCCGGCCTTGGAACACGCATGTTCCCAGCCAGTGCTTTTCTGCCCAAGGAATCCTTCCCACTGGTCGATGTGCCGTTGCTCACCCACCTCGTTATGGAAGCCAAGGTCGCCGGTATTGAGCGCCTCCACATCGTGCTGTCGCCGTCTAAATCCTTTGATGGTCTCCTCGAGGACCGAACCGACGCTCATGCTCTGCGCGACCACCTCGACGCATCGCTGTTCCATGCGGCCGACGGCATGACCGTTCACACCCACCTGCAATCGGAGCCGAAGGGGGTGGGTGATGCCATTTCGGCGGCCTTGGATGCTGTGGAAGGACCGTTTCTGGTCATGCTCGGGGACAACCTTCTGATGGACACCCACACGTCCACAACGTCGTATGCCCCCTCGCAAGCATCGAAACACCTTATCGAGGCCCACGGTGAACGCAGCGGGGCCACGGTCGGGTTGATGGAGGTCGGCGAGGGCGAAGTTCAGCACTACGGCGTGGCGGTTCTCGAAGGGCACCACATCACCGCCATGGTCGAGAAGCCAGCGCCGCATCAAGCCCCCAGTCGCTTGGCCCTGTGTGGTCGCTACGTGTTCCCTTCCAACACCAAGGACGTGTTGCAGATGTGTTCCTACGAGGAGCACGGTGATTTGCAGAGCATCGCCATTCAACACCACTGGATGCATCAAGGAGACCTGTACGGCTTCGTCCTCGAAGATACACAATGGTACGACTCCGGCTCTCCCGTCAAATGGCTTCAGGCCCAAGTCGACCACGCCTTGCGTCGCAACGATCTCGCACCTGCGTTCTCAGCATGGCTTCACGAGCGGATGAAGCATCAACGCTGACCGGGTTTCCAAAACGAGAGGGGTTCGGGCGCTTCACCCATGGCGTTGCGAAGCGCAAGATGGTCCGCTCGTTCGTTCCATCGATGCCCTCGGTGGGCCTTGACATGTGACCATGCAAGCGGACGAAGGGCGGCGACCTCGTCCCACAGCGCCTGAACATGGGCCACCAGTTCACGGTTGGCTTTGGCCTTCCAGACACCGCTTGCCAGGTTTCCCGCATAGGTTGAATCAGCCCGAATGACCGCAGAATCATCACCTCCCTCCACCAGAAGCCATCGCAAAGCTGCGGCAAATCCACTGAGTTCAGCGGTGTTGTTTGAGCCCACTTCGGCGCCAATAAATTCCGCTGCTTCTGCGTCCGTCACCACCGGCCCGGACAGTTCGGCATGAAGTTCCCCTGAGCCTTTGCCCAAGCCGGAATCACCGACAACGACGACCATGCCCCATGAAGCTGGGGTGGTAGCATCGACATTCTGGTTGCCCAAGCACGACCCGTCGACATAGATGGTCCAGTACGGGACCTCGTCCAATGGACTCACTCGCCAATTTCAGCTTTGTAGGCAGCAGCGTCCATCAAACCGGACACAGCGTCGGGATTCTCCAACGTCATACGAACGATCCATCCGTCGCCATAGGGTTCGGTGTTCATCAGTTCAGGGGTGTCTTCCAACGCCAGATTGACCTCGGTGATGGTGCCGGCCAGCGGTGCGAAAATTGGGGATGCCGACTTGACGGACTCAACGACGGCAAATTCGCCCATGTCACCAACATGGTCACCCTCTTCGGGGAGTTCAATGTACACGATGTCGGTGAGCATCTCCTGGGCGTGGTCGGTGATGCCGATGGTGACCGTGTCACCCTCAACGCGCATCCATTCGTGTTCTTTGGTGTAGTACAAGCCTTCCGGGACATCGCTCATGGTATCGCCTCTGTGTCCATGGAGAGGACGAACGCTCATCAACCCACCGATGGGCGCGTTTCTCACTCCTCTTCGCCCAAGTCTTTGGTCAGCACCTTGGCCTCTAATTCAGCCCATTTGGCGTTGACATCCTCGGCCCGTTGAAGATCATCCACTTCGTGTTGGACGCGCTTGGCCATTTCTTCATCGGTCTCGTGTGAGAAACGCCGAGCGAGTGGGCCGACACCGTTGGTCAGCGACCATGCCGCCCCCATCGTCAGCAGCCCGACCGCCAAAACCACGATGAGAAAAGGCGGTTGGTCTTGCACCGTATGGCCGCTTTGAAAGGCCAGTCCGGCGCCCAGCAACAAGCCAACCCCAGTCCCGTAAAGCAAACGCGAAACCGCAGTAGCCGGGGGGTGCATGAAGCAATGCTGCAGGCCGCGACCCATCAAACAACCGGCCCTCAACCCGCTCAGTAGGTTTCGCGCATCAATTTGTGAATCTTGTAGGGGAGCAAGGCTCGGTTGACAGGGGTCACTTCGAGGATACGTCCGTCATCTCGGCGGCGGATATCCTGCAACAATGGATGCCGACTCTTCTTGTGCAGGGTGAGCAGGGTCGGCATGTCAACTTCCAACGCACTTCGTACGGCCTGAACAAAGGCTTCGGATTCGACCGAGAACTTTCCAATCTCATCAATGACCAGCACTTCGCAATGGTGCTGAGCGTAATCAATGGCAGGCAGAGCGACTCGATCCAGTTCTTCGATGTCGATCCCGTAGCCGAGCACGCGGAGGCGAGAATCGATGGCTTTGTGGGCGATGACGCCTTCTTCGCCCGTCACGATATCGATCACTTTGTAGCCGAGCCGTTCACCGTTTTCAAGCAAAGGCTCGGTTCGCAATCCGCCGAGGATGGGTTTGTCACCACCGCCGCGCATCGCAATCTCTCGCTGGCGCTCATCCAGCAACATCTCGAGGACCTTTTCCATCACCGCAGATTTGCCACTGCGCGGGAGCCCGGTGATGCCGATTTTTGGATGAATACCCATTTTTTTCCTATCCTCCAAACGAGTGAACGGCTTTATCCACTTAGGTGTTGGATATAAACACTAGGTCATCCGAGAGGTACTTTCGGAAATCGAACCCCAATTTTCGGAAATTGAACGGTTCAATTTACCTGTTCAACGGGCGAGAGTACTGAATTGTGGAAACGAGTCCGGCAATTCAACGGGCAACATCTCCAATTCGTAGTTGTTGACGTTGTTGTTCGCTGCCCACGCTCGAGCCCACTCGTCAAGGTCGTTGTTGTTCAAGTGATCGCACAACCACTGCAATCCAGACTCCATGGAGGTGTGTTCACTGGAAAGGCGGGTTTGAATGTCTTCGTGCAGTTCAATGTGGTTGACACTGTTGCCCAGAACGCTACCTTCGGGTATGACGGCCCAGCGCAATCGACGATCTTGATGAGCGTTCACGATGGCCTGACACGCCAGACGAGGACCGTACGTGGGGTGGTCTTCACCCACCCACATGGCCAGCTGACGTTCGCTGGCACGAGAAGGAATATCGGTTCGGAATGCTGGATGGCGAATGAAGACCTCACCCTGTTCGTTTTCGGAAAAGTGCACACCGCGAATAAAGGGACGACTTCGCTTGCCCTTCACCCAGGTTTCAATGTGTTTGGCGTGGGCCGTCTGGTCGATTTCACCAACCCGCACCCGAACCTGACGGCTGTTGGTGGTCAGCGGATGGTCTTCATCGCTGAGCCGAGGCAGCGTTGCGAGACGGTCAAGCACCTCGAGGGTGTACTTGCGCTCCACACGGTCACGAGGGAGGCGCGGAACCGCCCAGGTGTCGCGCGACCAGGTCACCCAACGTGCATGGTCCAACTCAAAGACGGGCACGCGAGAGGACAACCCGTCCCCGTCCCGTCGAAGGTCCGAGCGGGCGATGGGCCCGTGTATGTTGAGTGGGCACGGTTCCCCGTTGGCGGAAATACCGAGCACAACGACGCCTTGCGTCATGCCGGGGAAGAGGAGGTTGGCCTCTTCGATGGCCCAAGCATGGGTCCATGCATGGCGTTGAACCAAGAGTTCTCGCAACGGGTGAGAGGATTGTTCACGCAACAAACTGTCCGGGGCTACGATGCGCAATCGGCCATCGGTTTGCAAGATTTGGAGTCCCCGTTCAATGAACAGGCGATACAGGTTCACATTGCCCCTCATGGTGGAAAAACGAGGCTTCCCGTCGTCCATGATGGTTCGAAGCTGTTCACCCAGTTCTTTGCGAAGTTGGCTTCCGTCTTCCATGCCGCGGAAACGGTCTTTGATGCGGAGCCATGGGGGGTTGGTGAGCATCAAAACAGGCGCTTGTTGCCACGGCCATCCGTCTTGGAGGGCATCGCCTTGCATCACACCGGCATCCAGGAATTCTTCCATTTCCTCACGGGAAATCTTTCCCGGTGTTTCTGGACCGAAACTGACCAACTCGTGTCGGATAGCCTCAAGCAACAGACGAAGTTTGGTGCTTTCTACCACCAACGGATCAATGTCAAGGAGTTGAATGCTTGAGAAAAACCGACGGGAATCTTCCTTTTGCACTTCGGGCGGAGAATCCTCGTGGGCGTCTGCATGGAGGCGGATCAGACGAGCATGGAACAAACCACCCCCCGTCGCAGCGTCAGCGACGGGAAGAGGAATGCCACTCATGGTTCGCTCGCCGTTCTCCATGGCTTTTTGCTCCAATTCGTTGTCGACTTCGGTTTCTTGCGAAGCGTTGGGCAAGTTGAGTTGTTGCACGTGTTGACGGAAGCCGGGCGGAAGGTTGCTCATCAAGAAATTTGAAGGCTGAACCGGCTTGGTTGGGTTGACCAAACTCTCGCGCATTTCTGAGGCGATGACCGCATCGGCAAGCCGCGGAGGTGTGGGGTGGGCCCCACGTGGCGAGCGACCGTCAGTTTCGGCGTCGTGGCGAGCAAGCAAGTGGTCAAGCACGTGACCGGGGTCGGTCAACAGGTTGGCCGGAAGGGTTGGCCAATCTTCTGGAAGAAGAGCAGCGATGGGCTGGAATGTTTTCAGCGATTTCTCCCAAGTGGTGAGCCAGATATCGATCTGTTGTTTTCGGTCAGCGAGGCATCTGTCAAGTCGTGCATACCATCCGCTGACTCCGTTTTGCATCATCCCCACCAATCCGTCCGGACGGCTTTCTCTCTTTGAAGGTGACTCTTCGGAAGAGGCTCCGATTTGTTCGGTTTTGGACCTTAATCATCCAAAATCCGCGAGGCCGAATCAAACCAGTTCCATCCTTCGGTTACCCAGTCCAACAAGGCCGAGAGTTGGGCCGTGGAGACGCCAGCCGATTTGGCAATTTTTCGCAGGGCCCGGAGTTCTTTGTTGTCGTATTCGCCGTCCACGGCCGCCACCAATGCAGCATCCCGCAAAATATACCGAACAAAACCTGGCTCAAGGTCCGCCAAGGATTGTTCGAGGGGAATAGGCTGCTCAAATCCAGCCCGGACGTTCACCCTTGACTCGGGATGAATCATCGCTCTGCCCATCATCGCTTCAATCACAGCAATTTCTTCGCGCACCAACGCACCGTCAGCCGCTGCGATGTACACCAGGACCTCGGCGTAGCGCACGAGCTCCTGAGGAGAGCGATGGACCATCCCGTCAGGGAACATGTCCCTCATTCCTCAAGACTGTCAAGAAGTTCGTACCCTTCTTTCATCCATTTGTAGCCCTTAATGGTCCATTGAAGCAGTTCATCGACGGCGTCTTCTCGCAGGCCGAGGTGCTCGGAGATGTCTTCAAGGGCGTCACGTTCGTCTTCATCCACCGTTCCGTCGGCAGCCGCCATCAAGACAGCGTCACGAAGCGCGAGTCGTCCAGCCTCACCGGATAGACTTTCAAGGCACTCTTCCAAGGTTGGTGGATTCTTGAGTGCGGCCCGTATCATTTCTCGCTGGTTGGGTGAGAGCAAGGCGGTGCCAAGCCGTTGCTCAAACATGGCCATCTCGTCCACGGTAAGTTCGTTGTCAATGCGTGCCATGAAGGCCAGCAACTTGGCGTAGGCGAATCGCTCTTCTCGGGGGAGTTTGTGCACGGTGTCGGGCAGCATGGAGGTGTTCGCGCGGTTCTTCCCCATGAACCCAACGGTGGCAACCCGCCATGAAACCCCAATCTTGATACCAGTATTTCCAAGCCACGAGGCATGGCTGCGCCCAAGGATGCGGACGTTGTTTTGTGGACCGGGCGAGGCTGTGGTGCGTGCGTTCGAGCCAAACAATTCCTCAGCAGAAAGGAGGTCATCTTCACCGAGAGGCGACTCAAACAAGACGGCTCAACGCAACGAGCCTTCGCACGCGCAACCGGAGGGGCTCGCACCGTTCCACAAATTTTCATTGGTGAGGTTCATGTTGGTGGGTTTGATGACTTGGTGCAGTTGGAGAAATCAGGTGAATTGGATGTGCTTCTTGGGAGGGCCGAGGCGTTGCCTCAACGCTCGCTGTTCCAACGTTTCCTTCGATGGTTTGGTCTGTGAAGAAGTTCAAAGCAACCCTTGATAGGGGACAGAGCAGAGGTTTCTGTATGCACCCCAGCGTGAATGTCCTCGGTACCGATTTGGAACCCTGCTCAAACGACCCGCTCACGGGTTGGTATCGCGACGGGTGTTGCAACACCGATGCCAGCGACCGAGGGTCGCACACCGTGTGTTGCGTGGTCAACGAGGCCTTCCTCACGTTCGCCAAGGAACAGGGCAACGATCTCCTCACCCCTGCCCCGCAATTCAACTTCCCGGGGCTCAAACCCGGTGATTCTTGGTGCGTGTGTGCCGCTACATGGCTGGCTGCAGTCAATGAGGGAAAGGCGTGCCCGGTGGATCTGGAATCCACCCATCAGCGGGCACTCGACATCATTCCGCTTGATGTGTTGGAGACCCATGCTCTTTGACATCGGAGTACTGGAACACCAGTGTTCGCATGATGAACCAAATCACGACGCCCCAAGCCAAGAGGTTGGCCACCCCCATCCAGTAAATGGCCGCAGGAAATCGATTGGAAAGCCAGCCGATGGTGAGGCTGGAGCCGACCATGCTTCCAATGTAGACTGGAACAGAGGTTGGAAGGGTCCACGCAACCGGCTTGTGGTTGTCAAACGTGAAGAATCGGTGAACAAAGTGAGCACCGATACCCGTCAAACCCCACAACACGCCCCACAACACGCGGAGGTCTGTCGATGGGAAGGCCCACATGCTCACCGTCCAGCTGACAAAAAACACGGTGCTGTTGAAGCCCCCCGCCAATCCGAACCTGATCAATGAGCCGCGCGGAGCGAAGCGCTTGACAGCCGCGAGCACGCGATGGTCAGTCGTCATTCGTGACCACATCACTCGGTTTTCCAGTAAGGGTTGAGCGCAGCATGGCGTTATCGGTTTGCATGGCGTCCATGAAGGCGTACTTGACGCCCAACTCTTCGGCCAGCACACCGAGGGCCAAACTGTCTTTGGGCAAACACTTGCCACCAAACCCACGCCGCAGTCCAAAGATGGGGTCGAGATGTGACGGACCAATGGGTTGTGCCTGTTCTGCAGTGATGATGTCGCGGATGGTGTACCAGTCCTCACCCATCGCTTGACAGATGTCGTAGAGTTGGTTGGCAAACGTGACCTTGAGCGCATAGAAGGTGTTTTTTGTGTACTTGACGAGTTCTGCTTGCGTTGGCGTTACGGTGAAGACCTGCTCGCGACGAAGAACGCCTGCTTCTCGGTGTTGCTGAAAGACGCGCTCGGCCACCTCAGCGTGATGGGTTCCGACCACGAGAATGTCTTGGTTCGCAAAGTCTTCCAAACGCTGGCGCTCGACCAAAAACTCAGGCGAGTACGCGATTTTGAGATGCGGGTACGCCTCGTGATATCGCTGCGTCGTTCCCGGGACCACCGTGCTTTTGATCACAGCCGTAAAACCATCCGGCAACGCGTCGAGGATGCCCTCCACAATGCTTGTGTCGCAGGCACCGGTCTCCGGATGTGGCGGTGTTGGCACAGCGATGTAGGCCATGTCCACGTGGTCAACGACGTCGTTGAGGCTGGTTCCGCGAGCAGGGTCGTGAACGAACAATTCGTGAGCGTCTGCAAAACAATGCTCAATCGCACCGCCAACCATGCCTGCTCCAATGATACCTACTTTCATGCTGTTCACCTGTGGGGGTTGGGGTTCAATTTTCCATCCCGCGCCATGATCGAGGCCTGCAACAGCGATTCAGGCGTGCCGCAATCAAGCCAGGTTTCTTTCCCAACAGAAACAACGGTTGCTTTCCCTTGTTGCACATAGATTCGATTGATATCAGAAATTGAGAACTGCGAGCCTTTTTCCTCAACGGTTGCATCAAAATGCTTCCAAAAGTCTTCATCGAACATGTAAATCCCTCCAATCGCAAGATTGGAAGGCGGGTGTGTTGGCTTCTCGACGATGTCGCATATGGTTCCCTGTTCATTAAGAACAGCAACACCAAACGCTTCTGGATGGTCCTCTTCACGGGCGAGAAGCAGACAACCGGGCGGTTCATCAGCCTCGATGAAGGACTTGACATGCTGTTCAAATTCAATGGTGGTGATGTTGTCAGAGAAGTAAATCATCAATCTCGCCTTCTCGTTGTAGGGTCGGGCCAGCGAAAGCGCGTGAGCGACACCCAACGGCTCTTCTTCGAGGACGTAGTGAATCCGTTCCCCCGGGAGGCCTTGGCCGACGTGCCCTGCAATTTGGCCTACAAATTGATTGGCCACGATGGTGATGTCTTGAATGCCTGCTCGGCGAATGGTTCCGAGCGCATAGTCAATGACGGGCCGATTGTAGAGGGGAAGGAGCGTCTTTTGCGTGTAAGCGGTGAACGGAGCGAGTCGAGAGCCATGGCCACCCGCAACAAGGATGGCCTTCATCGTCATGTTTGGTGATGTGGTAAGGCGGTTTTAGAAGGTGCCCATGCTCATGGGGCGTCATCCCCCGACTCCATCAGTTCTCGAACAGCGCCGTCTTTGGCGTTCTGCTCAAACCAACCGCTGGCGACCAAATCCCCGAGGCGCTCTACACCTGCTTCGACGAGGTCCACATCGTTCTTTTCTGCGGCTTCCCATTGCCGCTGCGCCACTGCAGCATAGTATTGATTTGCTTCTTCGACCAGTTTTTCGGAGACTTCCAAATCACCTTCCAACCCTTCATAATCGGCTTCATGAAGCGAAGGGTCCACCCGTATGAGGGTTGGGTCCACGCGCCCTTCTGCTTTGTCAAAGGCCGGGCCCTTCTCATCGGTTCCACGAGTGCGAAGATAGGTTTCGTTGGTGGCGATGCGACCGATGGTTGTCGAGGCAAAGGCTTGGTGGAGGTGGTCTGCTTCCTTTTCGTTCAGATCAAGCCCGTTCAATTCTTCCCATCCAAATTCGATGCTGTCCAACAGGGCGCTAAGTCTGCCCTGCAACGTCTTGACGCGATGGATGGAAAGCCAATTCACCGTCAACGCGAGCGCAAGTGGAATGGTGAGGAACTGAACAATTCGATATGCGCCCATGCCCTGAAGGTAGGCGATGAGAATGAACACATCGGTCAAAATGACAATGCTCCAAATCGCCACCATGAATTTCTTCCGTTCGGTTCGTTCCTGAACGAAGAAATGTTCAATCAGGGTTTTGTTCTTCATGCGAGACACCTAGCGATTTGCGATATTGTGAATCTTCTCCAGGGTCTGTTCGTTGAGTTCGGTATCTGCATCCCAACCCATGGCTTTGAGCCCGTTGATTTCACTGGCTTCCAAAAGCGTGTTCATTCGTTCCATGGCGTATTGAAAGAGCATCCCACACATCAGCAAGGTCGCCAAACCGAATTCCCATCGCGTCAATACACCAACGCCAAGGCTTGCCACGACGATGACGGTGGCCCCCGCAACGATTCGACCTTTCAGTTTCGACCGAGAGGCTTGAGCGTCAAGGATTCGAACGGCTCCTTCACGTTTGGTCATCTCTGCCATGAACGGGCCAGTCGTTGCATCAAGGTGAAGATGCCGATTGCAACCGAAGCCATTCATTGAGCTCTCGCATCTGTAGTCGTTGGGTTTCGTCCATCGACGAACCCTCGGTCACCACCACGCTGTCGTTGACGGAAAAATGGCCCCGAGGCTGAGAGATCAAATGTTGTAAGAGATCGCTCATCGCTTGTTGCATCTTCGCCGTTTGCTCAACCTGATGGTTGAGCAAGCGTTCCATGCTGTTGAAGACCACATCGTTTCGTTCTTGGCGTGCTTCAAGGGCCATTGAGGCCGCCGACATCGCTTCTTCTTGGCGTTTGAGCAATTCACGTGCAGCAGGACTGCCAACGGCGTCTCTTCGTTGCAATTCCTCGATGGCCTTGTTCAGTTCGAGGTGACGTTTGGTGAGGGCGCGTTGCAGAGCGTCCACTTGTTGATTGGCCGCGCGTAGTTGTGCAGCCACCTCTGTGCTGTGGCGCTGCATTCGCCGCAATTCACCTCGGTGGTGCGTTGATTCCGAAAGAAACGCCACCACGATGGCAAACCCAAGCGCCATCTCTGGATGAACCATCATTGAAGTTGCCAAGAACCACGCCAAACCACCAGAAACCACCGACCGAATCAATCCCATGTAAAGAGAATACGCTATCGAGGGATAAAACCCGTGCACGGGGATGCCGCGGGGTCCCTAGGAAGGAAGCAAGATGAAACAGTCGTCGTCAACTTCAAGCAACAGCCCGTTGGTAAGGAGATGGTCCAATGCCTCATCGGTTTCATCGTCGTTGATGTTGGCCTCACGCGTGTGATCAAAGATGGCTTCGAGTGTTGCCACCGGTTCACCTTTGGCCAATTCACGTTCCACGCCCATCACGATGGTTTGGCAGGTAATGGCCAGCAACGGGTCGTC
>JALRLQ010000044.1 GCA_023254365.1 Candidatus Poseidonia sp.
ATTTCACATTCGCTATTTTAGCGGCAACAGTGCCTTTTATCAAACAAGCAGCTGCGATACAATTAGTGCCCGTTGCAGCATGAGTTTCGTGACAAGTCTTGGGTGTAAAATACCTAGAAGTTATAGTGCCGCCATTGCATGACTTAGAAAGAAGTGCAAATTTTGGTATCACCTTGTCCCTTACGTCTCCCATACCCATTTCAATCGCAGCAAGTAGTCGAATTTTTTCTATTTTTTCTAGTAAACTTTTATTGTTATTTAACTCCTCACTGGTTTCATTACCTTTGATACCAAAATCACTTGCGTTAGCCATAACAATTGGCATTGACACATCAAGACAAGTTACTTCAATACCCTCAATTTGAATGGTTGGCTGACCTGTTGGTAGTAATTTACCAGGTGGTGCTTGATGCCCAATACGCTGCCATTGAAGCATGTCAAGTTGGTCAGCCGTACACCGCTCCACACGAAGCAGCTCGGAAAGTCTTGGCAGAAGGCCTGATTCGATTGGGCGTCATTGAGCAAAGTCTCGAAGACGCGCTTGACATGGAGAATGGAGAACTTCGTAACTGGTACATGCACAACACCAGCCACTGGATTGGGCTTGACGTGCACGATGCTGGCGTTTACAAACCGGGTGGGACGCCACGAACACTCGAACCAGGGATGTGCCTGACGATTGAACCAGGGCTCTACTTTGGTGCTTGGCGCCCCGATGTGGATTGTCCGGAGCGCTACGCCAACATTGGGATTCGAATAGAAGATGATGTGCTGATCACCAACGACGGCCCCGTGATTCTTACCGAAGATTGTCCAAAAACCGTTGAAGACATCGAACGCATTGTTGGCACACCTTTGCCTTGAGGTGGTCCGATGCAGTGGCGAGAGATTCTCCAGCGGCAAGCCACATGGAGTCGTTCCACAGCTGCCTCCCTTCGCTTGCGTGTTGATGAAGGCGTGGAGTTGTATGAGAATGCCCCACTTCATGCCTTGATGCAGGCTGCCCACCAACGACGGATGGCCATGCATCCCGAAGGTTTTGTGACGTATCTTGTCGATCGCAACATCAACTACACAAATGTCTGTACGATCAACTGCCAGTTCTGTTCGTTCTACCGCCCACCAGGTCACGACGAGACCTACACGCAAACCTACGAGGAAATTTCCGGCCGTGTACGTGAATTGGAAGCCATCGGGGGCTCTCGTATTTTGATGCAGGGTGGAGTGAATCCATCGTTGCCGTTTGCATGGTACACCGACCTCTTGAAGCATCTTCGAACCAACCATCCGACCATCGACCTCGATTGTTTTAGCCCAATAGAAATTGAAGGCTTGGCTGAAGTGTGCAACATGAGCACATTGGACGTGCTTGCTCACCTGAAGGAAGCAGGGATGCACGGCTTGCCTGGGGGTGGAGCAGAGATGTTGGTGGATGACGTTCGCAAAGATGTCTCTCCAAAGAAAGGCGCACCCGCCAACTGGCTCCGAGTGATGGGCGAAGCACAATCGCTTGGTTTGACCACCAGTGCCACCAACGTCATTGGATTTGGAGAAGACGCCAAACAACGCATTGAACACATGATGCGGTTGCGTGAGTTACAAGACCGTTCCCTTGGAGAGCACAACAACGGATTCACTTCGTTTATTGCTTGGCCAGTCCAGTTGGAAGTGAATTCATTCGGCCGTCGAAACCGTGGACAAAACAAACACGTCCTTGGGGCAGGCTCCTCTGAATATCTCCGCCATGTTGCCGTCTCACGTTTGTTTTTGGACAACATCGAGCATATCCAAGCGTCGTGGCCAACCATGGGTATTCACGTCGCCCAAATGGCCTTGCTCGGGGGGGCAGACGATGCAGGTTCCACCATGATGGAAGAAAACGTGGTTTCTGCATCAGGAACCACGAAACTGGAAGCTTCTGAAACAGAACTGCAATCCTCCATCCTACGAGCAGGATTCACACCGCAACGGCGTGACAGCGATTATCTCCACCTCGAGACAACCCTGCTGGTTCAATCCGAGCAACTTGCTTCCCCTACACCTATGCAGTTGTAGGTCCGTAGAAGACAATCCAGATCACGGCACGAATGTTTCTGCCACCGTTGCCAATACCGTCGGATGGAACGTATTCGGCGCCGTTGTAGTATCCACGGTAGACCAGATGGTTACTGGTGGTGTTGTCCACCCAATCCGTGATATCGTATGTCCATTGTTTGACGTCTTGGCCCGCACACCATCCTGCACGGCCAAAGGGCCATGAGCCGTATTGATTGGCCACCACGCCGTTGTTGACTTCGTTCTCACAACCTTCGCTGCTGTACACGATGGGATGCCACTCGTAGGTTTGGTGGGTGCCCATCGTGTAGTAGTGTTGGTGGTCACAGAACTCAGCACAGTTGGCCGTGTCTTTCTGGAATCCATGGCCCGTAATGGTGGCCACAATCTTCACACCCGTTGCTTCTGAAGGAACGGTGAAGTTGAGTTGACGGTTGTAACGGGATTCGTTGTTGTAAGTCCCGTCAAATTGCCCGCCGCTGAAGGCGTAGGTTGCATTGATGGCTCTTGTACCACTGTCCCAATTGCTAAACAGGAAGGTCACAGTCAAGTCTCCACGATTGGCACCTGCATATTTGAATCGGCGCTCTTCACCGTCATTGAGCATGAACAAATAGGGGGAGATGTCGGTAAGCCACATTCCTTCTCGCCCGTACGTGGTGATCCAGCGAACCATTTCTGTATTGCACACCGAATTGTTGTTGGCATCGCAGACATAGAGATAAGCGAGGTAATCCCATTCGTGGCATCCGCCATAACTTCCGTCGGCGTTCTGATATCGATTTTTACGTTCGTAGCATGCATGTTCGTGATACACTTCGAGGGTGTCGTACGAAGACAGATTATTTGGTAACTGGAAGGTGGCGTTGGTAAACGATGAGTGCCCTCCACCCCAGCCTCCGGTGTGGCGTTGAAAATCCATCACGCTCACTGCGTGAACGGCTGGGTCCTGTGCTCTCACCTTGGTTGGGAATTCAGCGACCCACTGGTTGGCTTCGTACGAGAGGTGGTAAGGGTCGTTGGATTGTGAAGTCCATGCGTAAAGCGACCCGGTTTCCCGCGACAGTTGGAATCGGTCGATGCCCATGAAGAATGGATTGTTGAAATTCTGAATCATCGAGCCGAGGCCTCCACCGAGGTTGCTTGCGTCGATATCGATGTAGTGGATGCGATCGTCCCAGTAGGCTTCCTCAGAGGTCGTTAAACCAGCCAAGACAGCGTTTCGTTGTTGTACGACATCGTTGTGATAGGAGTTGTCAAAGGAGCCGTAGAACAGATGTGTGTTTTCAGGGAGGTTACGTATGAACTTCCCTGGGTTTTGGCCCCAAGTTGCACCGTTGTTGTTCCCTGAAGAATCCGTGTACTTGAACATGAAGAAATAGACGTCGTGACCGGTCCATCGGTCTTTGAAGTTAAACGAACCGTTCAGTGTTGGGAATGAGAATTGTGGAACCACTTGCATCGGTCCGTTGAGCGAGCTTGCATCGGTCCATGCGACGGGACGCTGGACCACAGCACACCCTTGTGCATCGACCGTCCATCGGTCAGGAGAATTGGTACACAGGTCCACGTTGGCAAACACACCATCACCGTCCAGATCAGCGCATCCAAACGAATTGACGCTCAAACCACTGGGGGTGCCTTCGCACTGGTCGTCCAAATCGTTGACGCCGTCGTTGTCGGTGTCTCGCTCGATGGCGGCGCAGCCTACTTCATTCACGTCTGTTGCATTTCGTGGCGTTTGTGGGCAAAGGTCCAGAACAGCTCCGGTTTCATTCACGTCGTTCACGTTGTCGTTGTCGTCGTCCTCATCCTCAGTGGCATCCTGACAACCGTCGTTGTCCCAATCACTTGATGCATCGGATACCCAAGATGCAACTCCTTTCGGGCAGAGGTCGTCAACGTCGAGGTGGTCGTCATTGTCGTCGTTATCGTCTTCGTCCAAATCCGAACAACCGTCGTTGTCCCAGTCACTGTAGCGGTTGGAGGCCCAGCCTTTTCGACCCACTTGGCAATCATCCACCTCATCTTCAACGCCGTCGTTGTCATCGTCGGTGTCTTCATCAGCATCGTGGCATCCATCGTAATCGTAATCCGCACTTGGCGTGCTCACCCAACCGTAGGATGTCGGACAGCCGTCGTAGGTGTCGATGATGCCATCGTTGTCATCGTCTTCATCTTCATCGTTGTCTCGACAACCATCTTGGTCACCGTCGGTTGCTGGTGTGCTCTGCCATCCTTGGTTGGCGCCGATGCCATTCGGGCACCGGTCGTTGACGTTCTGAACACCATCTCCGTCCTCATCGTCACCTGCTCCTTCAATCAGTACTTGGGTGGTCACAACGTCACTTCGCACCGTGAACGAGCCGCACGTAGCCGTCGTCGTAATGGTGTGGGACTCCGTGGCTTCTGTAAAGTCGAGAAGGACCTTCCACGCATTGTTTTCATCAAGCGTAAGTCGCCCCTCGTTTCCGTCTGAAATGGTGTATTCAATCGTGCACGACTCAACGGTGGTGTGGGTGACCGAACCTTCGAACCAGACAATGTTTGGTTCTTCGAGCACCAATCGAGGGGTGGTGGTGATGATGGGGGCGGGTTCGTCGGGTGCGAGGACATCGAGAACAGTGACGACAGGCTGCAGTTCAGGGACCATTTCAGACGTGCCGGTGTTGGCCAACTTGACCGAGACGATGTGCTCGCCAACGGTTTGGGGTACGAAGGAAAATTGGTCGCCATTCGCTTGTTCGCTCAAGGTCACCGCCAGGGGTCTGAACGAGGGATCCAACACGGAGATTTCTCGGCTAAACAGACCTTCTCCGTCCTGCTGAACAGCATACAGATACACGGCTTCTTCTCCCAACTGGATTTGTTGAGGTTGAAGGACCCAAGTGAAGGCGATGCTGTAGGTGGACGGGCCTTCTGGCTCCTCAATCGCAGGAGGTTCCGTGGCTCCAAGGCAGCCAGCAAACGCCATCATGCACACGAACATGACGGCCGTCCAACGTTGCTTCAGCATGCCTGTTGCTTCTCATGGGTGTCCTTCAATGTGTTGATTAGGTGATATCCAATTCCGACCTGCCATCGTGAAGCGGAAGAGGCTCCACCAGAACCGATGAGGATGGGTGGGCCACACGTAACGGTTCCACCCAAAGCAAGGCTCCTCCCCGAGCGCGGTCGATACGAACAATGCATTCCCAATGAACACGTAACAGATCTGTGTTGACCGACCCTGGCCAAACACCGGTTGGTGGTTCAAGTTCCACAAATCCATCACCCTCGCATCGTTGGCCTTTGCTGCTTGCCATGATTCGCATCGGACGCAGGTAGAGACCACCTCGGACCTCTTGCATTTCCATGGGTGCATCCTCTCCACCGGCCGTACCATCATCCAAGCCCACAACCCAGTGGTGAGGCAGTTCGGTGGACAAGCCGGGAGGAGGTTGTTGGTGATGTTCCCTACCCAGCTCTTGCAAGAGAACTTCTCGTGATGGCGGTAACACACCAACCCGCCAGAACACATCGATGTGGTTCCATTCCGGAGCGTGTTGTGGGAACCTGACCTTCATTCGAAGTGGCTGGTCAGCGACAGGGTCTGCATCAAACGTGAGGGTTGGACGAGGAGGTCGAGTAGCGAGGAATTTGTTTTGTCGCGTCAGTTCGATGAGGTTCGCCAGAACACGAATCAACAGCGGCGCAAAGATGAGAGGAACGACAAAAACAGCGAGTGCTGGATAGTCGAGAAGTCCCCATCGTACTGTTTCAAGGCCGTAGACAGGAAGCCCTACAAGCATAAGCAAGGGGGAAATGAAGAGGTAAAACAGACTCAGCAGAAGCACGATAACGACGCCGTTGATGAATCGGCGTAGAATGTTGTGGATAGGATTTGGAATCAAATACCACCCTTGTCGCTGACGCCTCACAACGTCAACGAAGGCATCATTTTCGGTGATGGAATCATCATGGTCCAGCAAAATGTTGTTTCCGCCGAAGGAATACGTGCGCTCCATCAACCATGATTCATTCGAGCCAAGTTGGAAGGCTGGACCGAGGCTTTTTGCGTGCTCCGAGGCCTCTTCAACGGAAGCAAAGGTGCCGTGTTCGTGGATTTGTTCGGCGATGGGCAAGGCATTGGGTATCCAGCGCTGGGCTTCAAACGGTGGGTAACGAATGCGATGGGTTTCCTTGAGCGTCTCCATCTCAATCCCTCAGGTGAACAACAGTCGGACTCCAGCCTTCAACGCCAGTGGGCGGAAGGCTGGCACTTGGCGCAGCAGGGCCATTCCGAGCGGAACGGGCTGTTCAATATCGCCGATTTCGTTGATGATTTGGAGCGTGTCTGGATGGGCAAAGGCGTTGAAGTGTCTGTCCAATGTTTCGTCGTCACAATCACTCACCAGCAGGTTCCGTAACGCTCTCGCCTTGTCCTGCTCACGCTTCATTTTCTCCCACGGCTTTTTTGTGATGGCACGCAAAGACGACTCCGAGAGGTCATCAGCCCGAATGGCCTCCACCAACGGCTCAAGAATGCATTGAATTTGATGGAAACCAGGGCCGATACCCCCTCCCGTCGTGGGTTTGGCCATTCCGGCGGCGTCACCGAGCAACAGCACGCGATTTTTGACCGGTCGTTTGACCATGCCAGATGGGACCGGACCGCAATAGGAGGCCACTTCTTGCACGCCAGCAAAGCGTTCCTTCCACAAGGGATGTTCAAGCAAATCTCGATAGCATGATTCGATGCTGCGGCCGTCTAATCGGTCGGCTGTTGACCACAAACCAACTCGATGGGTTCCAAACCCTGAGGGAATCACCCAAGCAAAGAATCCTGGCGCGATGGACGTCCCGCTGTACATTTCAAGCCAGCGATCTCGGCCTTGATAACCGACGACTTCGGTTTGGAAACCGATCATGACTTCCTTGGGGCGCCCCATTTTGAAATTCCGCCGTACCCAACTGTGAGCTCCATCGGCGCCGATCAAGAGGCTGCAACGAAGCGAAACGATCTCGTCACCCACACGAACCTTCAGGTCAACGCCCTCATCCGTGACCTCGGCTTCCTGCGGGGTGGCGTTTAACCACAACTCCGACCCTGCCAGCATCCCTTGCTGGACGACATACTGGTCAAATCGCTTCCTGCACACCACGTATGTGCGAAGCGTGCCTTCGGTGCCTACCGGTACCAAGGTTCCGCTTGGGCCATGAATGAGGGCGCCATCAACTTCCTCGAGAACGGTGTGATGTGCTTGAACGATGTTCATCGCTGACGGTGTGACCAAACCTGCACACTGAAACGGCCGCCCGAGTTCCTCGTGCTCTTCCAACATGAGGACCTTCAACTCCTGTTCCGCCAAGAGTGTGGCGGCTCGTCCGCCTATGGGTCCGGCGCCAACGATCACGACATCGTAGTCGACAGGCTCCATGTTTTCTGGTTCGAGAGGTTGTGTTTCAACCTTCCTTCGCCTCACCGCTTTCAGGAGCGTTTTGCAAATTTGTACGCAACCGATTCGTTCTTTCGAAGGTAGAGAGAAGCAGCGAAGGGGTTTCCGGTTTTCTTCGATGTGAAATCGTCAAAAGGACCCAAATTCTTTGTTTCAATCAATGCCTTTGCTTCATCCCGCGTGATGTCACGCTTCGAGATGCACCGTTCGATGTGAATTTTACATCCTGTCCCCGAATCTTCCACGGTGTAGTGCGTTTCCGTTTCAATGATGTTGGCACTGTGTGTGGGACATACGCCAACCACACCGGGCTCAACCGGGAATCGCTTGGCATCCGCACTTGCCTCGCGTGGCGGGAAATCAAACGAAACACGATTCTTTTCAAGAACGAGAAAGGCATTGAACGGTTTGTTGCGTTTTGAAGTAAAATCTTCAAGGAGCACGGAGCGGCCTTGGGTGAAAATGACTTTTGCCTCTTCGGGTGTCACCGGGCGCTTGCACATCACGTTCTGCATGCCTCTGAAGGTGCAAGCGTCGTGGTCACACACATAGGAGGTCGAGGTGATTCGGATGTCTCCGTGGTCGCAAACAGGACACGGACAGAGGACCTCGTCCTTTTCACTCGCCGTTCCGGCTGAGGCACCTTTGGCGTTGACTTTGCCGTCATCGGTAAGCTCCACCGACGTTTCGTACCCTTCGCCTCCTTGTGAGAAGAAACCGTGTAGGTTTTCGATGGTTCGTTGTTGGAGCAAACGGGTAGCGGTGGTGCGGTCGAACCAGCGACCTGAGGTGTCTTTCCAGAACACAAAGGAACATCCTTTGTCTCGCCCCTCGTTGAGTTCACACTGGTAGGATAAGGTGGTCTCGACGACGTTGGCAGAGCACGCTGGACAGGCGCCGAGAGGGGGTTCGTTGGCGTACAGTTGGCTTCGCTCATGGGTGCGAATCCTCTCGACCATTTGGGTGGTCAAATCGACCACTTTGCCCATGTAACTGGCCATGCTTTCTTCACCCCGTTGAACAGCGAGAAGGGACGCTTCCATATCGCCAGTAAGTTCGGGTGAAGTGATCATTTCAACAGGGATGCGTTGGAGAATGTCGATCATGCGTATACCATGAGGTGTGGCACTGATGGTGCCGTTTCTCGAACGTCGAATGTAATTTCGAGTCAACAATTTCTCAATGGTGTCGGCTCGTGTTGCGGGTGTACCGAGGCCTTTGTCTTTCATGGCCTCGGCCAGCTCATCATCGTCGATGTGTTTGCCAGCATGCTCCATCAACTGCAGAAGACTGGCTTCTTTGAGTCGGTTCTTCGGTTTGGAAAATTCCTCTGTAAATTCGTGTTCCTGCAACGTGGAAGGTGCGGGATTGGACGGAAGATTCCCCCATCCTTCAGGCACGTTGTCTTTCTTGGTCATCACCGCTCTCCAACCTGCCGTCTGAATCGATTCAACCTCCTTGATGAATTGATGGCCTGAGGCTGTGGTCGTTCGCTTCGTCACGGTCCATTCGGCGGGTGGATGCCATGAAGCCAAGAAATTGCGCACAATCATGTCGTAGAGCTTTGCGTGGTCACCGCCAAACGATGCTGGTGGGGTTTGCCCGGTGGGGACAATGGCGTAGTGGTCGGACACCTTGCTATCGTTGAAATTGCGGCTCACATTGGAAAGCCCCTCGGACTGGAGCCGATTGACGTGCTCCTGGTAGTCGTTTTGTGCTTTGAGTTGGTCCAGTGTTTTCGCAACTGCCTCGTGCATGTCTTCGGGCAGGTGCTTGGAGTCTGTTCTGGGGTAGGTGGTGAGTTTGAATTTGTCATACAGGTCCTGAGCGACACTCAAAGTTCGCTTGGCGGACCACGACCAGAAACTGTTCGCCCGCTTCTGAAGGGTTGTGAGGTCAAAATTGAGCGGTGGTTGTTCGGTTTTTGTCCGATTTGTTTCTTCGGTTTCAAACGGCCCACCGGCAGCAATTACCGCTTCAATGGCTTCTTTTTCGGATTGTTCAACGATACGATGAGCCTTCAATTCGGGTTGGTCAGGGTCGTCCTTGTGCCCCACACGTTCCCAGCGTGCCATCCATGTGGCATCACCTGCATTGAACGTCGCATTGAGTTGCCAATACGGAAGCGGAACATGCGAGAGCACTTGCAATTCATGATCAACCACCAGGGCAAGCGTCGCGGTTTGAACCCGGCCGAGCGAATTGGATGAACGCTCCCGTCGATTTTGGGGCAAGAAGGTGTTGGCGACTCTGGAACCATTCATGCCGATGACCCAATCGGCGTGGGAACGGGCATACGCAGCGTCGGATAGGTTTTGGTAGGTTTCACCTGGTTGGCGTTCTTCAAACGCCGTGAGGAGTGCATCATAGGTCATGGATTGCATCCACATTCGAGAGGTTGGCGTTTTCACCTTCGCATGTTGCACGATGGTCCGGAAAATGAGTTCTCCCTCTCGTGCAGCATCGCAGGCATTCACAATTTCAGTCACGCCTTTGTCCTTGAGCAATTTTTTGATGGCGTTGAGTTGCGTTCGATTTCGGCCACCCTTCGGTTTGTATTCAAACGCCTCGGGAATGTAAGGGAGGCGTTCGATGGTTTTTCGCCAATTTTTGAAGGCTTCATCGTAGTCATCCATCATTTTGAGTTCCAGGAGATGACCTACGGCCCAGGTGATGACCAGGTCCTCGCTGTGCCAGTGCGTGTCCGTCTTTTTTCCAACACCCAAGACATTGGCAAGGTCCTCGGCAACACTGGGTTTCTCGGCAATGATGACGATGGACATGATGTGAAAGCGCACCGACGACTCTACTTGAACCCTCCTTTCTTTCCACAATGCGCTTCACGCACACATGAAATGTTTCATTTCATGGTTGGTTTTTGCCTCGAGAATTGTAGTTCCGCCGGTGAACGGCTTCGTTCCATTTTTGTTCTGCCTCAGGCCCTGCACAGTCCCGACAACCCGGGTAACCCGCCCTGAGCAAATCGAGCGCCGTTTCGTGAATAGCATGCCATGCAACGTCATGCTCCAAAGGGAGCCACACCACGTCCATGGCGGGTTCAACCGCTCCAATTTCAACCAGGCAGCGGTCGGTTTCGTTTTGTACGATTCGAACAGGACCATCATGGATCACGGTGCAGGTTGGAAAGTGGATTCGAGATGGAAGGTGATCACCCATAGCGAGAGACAATTCGTTGAGTTGTGTTTCGAGCCATTGGGGTGCATGGACACTGAGATGTTCCTCTCGCAGCAAAATTCGAGCGACCTCGCGGACCGCAGGCCAGAGAGGGTCCGTGATTCGCATGAAACCTTGCAAACGAAGGCAAGTCTTGAAGGATGGTATGCACGACATCGCTTCATGGGCCTCGGTTATCGCTTGTTTGGGCGACCGTTGTTGAGGTTCCAAGATTCCGAAAAAGCCCATCTTCGCTCGCTCTCCATGCTTCGTTTGGCCGCCAGCACACCACCTGGTCGATGGATGTTGAAATCGTTGTACAAACCACGACGTAGCCTTCCTGTCACGGTGTTCGGTCAGACCTACGCCCACCCCTTCGGCCTCGCCGCCGGCATGGACAAGAATGCGGTTGCGCTCAACGGGTGGTCCGCCCTCGGTCTTGCGTTTATCGAAATAGGCGGGGTGACCATGCACCGCCAAGATGGAAACCCAAAACCTCGCATGTTTCGTGCCAATCAGGCACAGGCGTTGGTGAATCGGATGGGGTTCAACAACGAAGGAAGCGAAGCCATTCAAGCACGCTTGCAAGCCTATTTTTCTCGCCACGGCCGTCCGCCAGTACCGCTTTGGGTGAATCTCGGGAAATCCAAAATCACCCCGCTCGAGGATGCCCACGAGGATTACGCCACCTCAATGCAACGGCTGTGGGAATTCACGGATGTGTTTGTGGTCAATGTCTCTTCTCCCAACACCCCTCAACTCCGCGAATTGCAAAACGATGAGGGATTGACACGCATTTTACAAGCCTGCAACGAGGTCAATCGGGCTTGCGCAGAAGCGCATGATGCAGCGGAAAAACCGCTTCTTGTCAAAATCGCCCCGGACCTTGAGGCGCAACAACTGGCGATGATCGTTCGTACATCTCAATCAGAAGGTGCCTCCGGAATGGTGGTCAGCAACACGACGGTTCAGCGGCCTGATGCTGGTGCCTCATCGGACGCACGTGTGTTCGAGCAAGCGGGTGGCATGAGTGGAAAGCCGCTGAAGGACCGTTCCACAGCTTTGATTCAAGAGGTGAGGGCACTGGCAGGCCCAGATTGGCCCATCGTCGGGGTTGGTGGCATCTCCTCAGGTCGAGATGCTTGGGAAAAAATTGAGGCGGGTGCGACCTTGCTTCAAGCCTACAGCGGTTTTGTTTTCGAAGGCCCGAGCCTTACCAAATCCGTGGTTTCGGGTTTGCATCGCCACCTTGCGGAACATTCCATGTCCAGTCTTGATGATGCAAGAGGAAGCCGTGATTTGAGCGGCGAGGATTGTTAAGGGTCCGAAGGTTGGTGATTGACGATGTGGGCAAGGCGAACCCGTATCTTGGTCATCGGGGGCGTACTTACGCTTGCTTTGCTCGCCACGTTACTTGTTCAATCGCCTGTTCCCACGCAAACAGTTGACGAACTCATGGCCTCGCCCGACCAACATGTTGGCAGGGAGATTGCCGTTCGAGGTGAAGTACAAGACGGCACCATTGACAACGGCACGATGTCGTTTGTCCTCGAGGGTGCGACATCCACCATCCGTGTGGTGTTTGCTGATGCATCGGTTTCCAACGGCTTGGATGACAACCGAACGGTCTATGCCGAGGGTGTGTTGGAATTCGATGGAGAGGTGTACACGTTGGATGCCCGCGTGATCAAAACATCATGCCCCAGCAAATACGAAGAAGCCGCCTCAGAATCCTGAACGCCCACTTCGTTGCCTTCATATATGCTGAACAGGACGGTCTGGTGGGATAGGTGGGGAGCTCGGCGTACCCTGTACCACAAAGCGTCGTTATGGTGGGCTGAACGCCTTGGGGCGGCGGAAGCGGTCCTGTGGTTCCCGTAGGCGGACGTTGATGTCTCGCC
>JALRLQ010000045.1 GCA_023254365.1 Candidatus Poseidonia sp.
CATGCCGAGCACGACGGCGAAGGTGAAGTAGGCGTTCAGGCCCATTCCCGGAGCCAGAGCGAAGGGAAGGTTCGCCCACAAACCCATGACCACACAGCCAACAAAGGCGGCGATGGCCGTTGCAAACAACGCATCGTCAAACGGAATGCCGCCGACGCTCAGCATTGCTGGGTTCACGAGCAGGATGTACGCCATCGTCAAGAAGGTCGTCAATCCGGCTCTCAGTTCGCCATTTAAGGTGGCACCTCGTTCTTCAAACTTGAAGTAATTTCCAATATCTTGCTCAAATCCCATGTTCATTTCTCCTATAGGGTTGTTACACCTTACTCATAGAGGGGTTAATATACTTCGGGTGCCAAAAAAGGCATTTCACTATCAAAAATGAAGGTTTTGAACCCGACCGTCAGCTGTCGTAGGCCACCAGTGCATGAACGGGTGCATTCACCGCATCACGACCGTTGAGGAAGGTGAGGTCAATCACCACACCGCAGCCAACCACCTCAGCTCCAACCGACGTGCACAACTCGACCGAGGCGGCCAGCGTGCCGCCCGTTGCCAAGAGATCGTCCAAAATCACCACCCGCTGCCCCGCTTCGAGGGCGTCGGTTTGGATTTCGATGGTGTCCGTTCCGTATTCGAGGTCGTAGGTGAGCGCGTGCGTTGGCCCGGGGAGTTTTCCTTGCTTGCGAATCATCATCATCGGCAAGCCAAGTCGCTGGGCGAGCGGGACAGCGAAAAGAAAGCCGCGGCTTTCAATCCCCGCCACCACATCGGGTTTCCATACCCGCAATTGTGTTTCCAAAGCGTCCAGGCAATGCTTGAGGGCAGCAGGCTCACGCAACAGCGTGGCGATATCATAGAACAGAATTCCCTCGATGGGAAAGTCCGGAATGCCTCGGATGTGCTCTTTGAGATTCATGTCCGTTCTTGAGAACACCCAGTCCATGAACGTGCCTCAATCAAAAGGGAGGTGAGTGGAGCAACACATGGTGTTTGGAGCATAGACGCCGATTCAAATACACCTTTCCGGTCGGTCGGAATATGGAAGGTGCGACCGACCCCGAGGTCCTCAAAAACCGCGCCTTCTTCCGACTCGGCTTGTTCATCCACGACCACCGATTGGCGATGATGGTGTTCGGTCTTGTCTCGTGTATCTTGATGACCGGCCTCATGTCCATGGGCGCTGATTGGGCTGAAGGATTTGGAGAAGACGATGTTGAATCGGTCAATGCGGGGCGACTTCTTTCGGAGCGCTTTGCCACCGACGGCGACGACGGCGGCCAGACCCTCAGGTACCTCGTCCATCACCCTTCCTTGAACGACACAAGCGCTGCCTGGCAGGAAGCGGTTGTTGCCGCCTTGGCTCCGTTTGCATCCCGTGCCGACGTGACCATCGAGTATTCTTGGCAGGCCGATGACGTTGACCGAGACGACGTGTTTGTGCAAACTGACGACGGTGCCTACGCCATCAACGTCGTGAGGTTCGCCACCGACCGAAAGGAGGCGAAAGCCATCATGAACGACGTCCACGATTCGATTGGTATCGAAGACGGCTTTGAAGGTTGGATGACGGACGGTATCGCCATTGATTGGACCTTTGATGACCGCATCAAAAACGACCTCATCAAGGCTGAATTGATTTCTGGACCGCTGTCGATTTTGATTCTCGGCATCGTGTTTGGCTCCGTGGTCGCTGCCCTCTTGCCGGTTGGTGTCGGCGTTGGGACGGTGCTTGCCGCCATCGGCATGACCATTTGGCTCTCCAACGTCACCGATGTCACGGTCTATGCGACCAACATCATCTCGCTGATCGGCATTGGTGTGTCCATTGATTACTCGCTCTTTTTGGTGAACCGTTTCCGTGAAGAACTGGCCCGAGGCCACGATGTGCGAACAGCCACCGCCATGAGTTGTGCAACCGCTGGAAAGGCGGTCTTCTATTCCGGCATCACCGTCGCTATCGGTCTGATGGGGATGCTCTTTTTCACCAACACCTCGCTGCCATCGCTCGGTATCGGCGGAACCATCGCCGTCACCATCGCCATGGTGTATTCAACCATCGTCCTGCCTGCGGTGATGGCGTGGTTGGGCCCTCGCGTCAACAAAGGCAAAATCCCCTTTGCGCTGGACATGTCGGCTCGAGACGACGGCATGTGGGCGCGCATCGCCAAGCGAGTGATGGACCGGCCCTGGGCGGTCCTCATTCCCACGCTGGTGCTGCTCATCGGCGCCGGCCTGCCGTTTGCCTACGCTGAATTTTCACTCTCTTCGTGGAAAGCCCTGCCACCAGACGATGAATCCCGGCAAGGCATGGAACTTATCGATGAACAGTGGCCCGACCAAGCAGCGAATTCCATCTTCCTCGTCATCGATACCGATGGAGCCGACCCGCTTTCTGAGACCAACCTGAGGATTCAACACGCTTACATCAGCGAGTTGCTCAACGACTCAAGAACATCGGGAGGCATCGGTGTTGGGTTGCCGTCACCCAACATGACCGTGGACGAGGTGCTGCAATTTTGGCAAACGGAGGACGAATGGTTACCTGCGGAACAAGTCGCCATGCGGGAAAGTTTGCGTTCGGCCTTGGTGGGTGACAACGCGACCATGATCACTCTCCAGTTGGTGGGGGCCCAAACCAACGTCGATTCCAGAATGATGGTGGAGGACATACGAAATGACCGCGATGATTTCTTGGACGACTTCACCGGGGAGAACGACCGACTGCTCGTTGCCGGCTTCGCAGCCTACAATGCGGACAATCTCGACGCCATCGCCGATAACTTGCCCCGGGCGCTGGCGTTCATCCTCATCGCCACCATTTTGCTCATTTTCCTTCAGGTTCGCTCGGTCATCATCCCGATCAAGGCCATCGCCATGAACATCCTCTCCATCTCAGCCTCCTTTGGCATGCTGGTGTGGGTGTTCCAGTGGGGGTACGGTGAATCCCTGTTGAATTTCACCGCACAACCCATCGATTCAGGTAATCCCGTCATCATGTTCTGCATCGTCTTTGGCCTGTCCATGGACTACGAAGTGCTGATGCTGTCTCGCATTCACGAAGAATGGGAGCGAACCGGGGACAACACCCTCGCTGTCGCCAACGGGCTGCAGAAGACAGGGGGCCTCATCACCGGAGCCGCCGCCATCATGGTGGTGGTCTTCAGTGCGTTTGGGCTTTCATCGGTCATCATCCTCAAGCAAATCGGGCTGGGATTGGCCCTCGCCATCCTCATCGATGCCACCCTCGTTCGGGCCTTGGTGGTCCCGTCAACGATGCGTTTGATGGGCAAGTGGAACTGGTGGGCACCGTCCTTCCTCAAGGGCTCCACAGAGCCAAACCTCGAGACCTCAGCCCACACGGTAGGGTTGAGCACCGAACAGGAGTGAAGGTCCTTTTGGCGGGGAGAACCTTCAAATGACCTTCATCTGAGGCCTGCTCATGGCGAAGGACCGTACGTTGAGGAAAGTCAACAAAGTCATGAAGCGTGTTGAGAAACACCTTGATGACACCCGAGAAGCGCTTGAGGACCTCGAAATTGAGTTTGAAGTCCTCAAGGCGACGGTCAAGAAACTCAAGCCAGCCGCCGAGTCGGCGCCAGTTGAAGAGGTGGAAGTGGAGGAGGACATTGAAAACTCCACAAACACGACGTCGATGCAGAAATTCTGAGCATCAAAGCGCCAGCAGGTCATCCCGCTGCGCCCACATGGAGAGCCAGTGTTCCAGATTGGCTGCCAATCCTGGTGGCTGAATTCGGCACCCGCAGGCATTCACGTGCCCTCCGCCGGTCGGATCAAGCGCCGTTGCGAGACGAGAAAGGTCGAACCTTCCTTGGCCCTCTGGCAAAAACGAGTTGGCGTAGAAACTGGCCGAGAGAGGAGGGCGGTCGGGTTTGGAAAGGTCGCCGTCGGCATAGCCATGAACGATGCAACACGCATCGGCACGGTCACCTGCCCATGCGGTCACCAAATACCCGTTTGAGCGAAGTGGAGTTTCGTCAAAGCGACAAATCGCCAAACGGTCAACGATGGTGGTGTTGGCTGCCACGTGCTCCAAGGCCCGGGTGCGCTCGGCCACCACCTCGTCCATCCGTTGCCGCACGCGTTCATCGCTGACGATGGTCTCAAACGATGCGCCACTGGTCAGCAAGTCGACCAAATGGAGCATGTAGGCGGGGTCGCGAGACGTGCACGTTCTCGATAATTGCAGCAACGGGCCGTCTTCAATGAAGTCCTCCTTGGTGATCCCACCTGAATCCAACGCATCCACCACCGGCATCATGGGAGCGAGATGACGCATATCGGTGATGTTGGCCAGCAATTCGTAGGCGAGGCGAGCAGCGGAGGGCGTGTCCTCCCAATGTTGCGTGCCCCCATTCTGCGCAAACGCCGACGCCTCTGCTTCCGAGGGTCGATTGGTCAAGTGATGGTCCACGTACCAGCCGCATTGGGGATGGAACGGGAGGTCCACGAGCGCCGTTGAGCGGTCCACCAGCTCGTCCATCAGTCCCGAACGGACGGCTGCGGCGTGGGAAAAGAGCACTTCAGCCTCGGGCCGATAGGCTTTGAGCACGGCTGCTCCAAACAGCCCGTCCATGTCAGAATCGGCCACGATTCGGTGGTAGTAGGGAACATCCCCTTCCGCCAGCGGTTCAATGGCCATGGGACGAGGGTCGGGGCCCGATTCATCAAACTTGGGTGACGATTCCCCGTTACGACCATGAACGAGAAGCGCCGCCGATGCATCATGGAGACCTCGTGCGGCGTGGTGTTGGTCAACTTTGGCACCGTGTTGTTGCTTCAATACCCACAAGGCCATTGGGACCTCCCCAAGGGTCACGTCGAAGACGACGATGAGGACCGGCAGAGCACCATGCTGCGAGAACTCGCGGAAGAAACCGGCATCAGCGACGTCAACATCCTTGAAGGGTTTGAGGAGCGAACGGAATACACCTATCGTCACAAGGGAAAGCGCAGGGAAAAGGAGGTCTTCTGGTACGTCGCCGAAACCGAGACCATGGATGTGTCGCTTTCCCACGAACATCGAGGTTACTTGTGGTTGGATTGGGACCAAGCGCTGGAGACCATCTCGCACGACGAGACGAGAACAATCGTTGAACGGGCGCGCTTGTTCGTTGAACTGCACGGCCAACAGTGATCAAATCGACGACAAATCCTCGTCGTTGGAACGCATCTGCGCCACCCGGTGAGCAACCCCCTGTTCCGCGGGACGTTGCCCGAGCGGCACCCACAAGGTTTCCTCTTCGTTGAGCGTTGCACTCATCCATCGGCCCAAGACGAAGAACCAATCCGAAAGCCGGTTGAGGTACACCTTGACCACGTGACGGACAGCGTCTTCGCCCTCGCGTTCCGCCAGGAACACCACCGCCCGCTCCAAACGTCGCGTCACGGTTCTGGCGAGGTGGGCGAAGGCCACGGGAGGTGAACCGGTCGGGAGAATGAAACTGGTCAACGCCTCGAGGTGCTCGAGCCAAGCATCCATCTCTTGGACCAAGACATCGGTTTGTGCCTCGGACAACAGCACCATGTAGTCGGGAAGGTTGTCCGGTGGACAAGCCAACTCTGCACCCAAATCGAACAGTTCGTTTTGAACCCGTGACAGCGCTTCTGACGCCACGGTTTGCACGCGTTGAACCGTGGTGCGGTCACCACCGTCTTCGTGCGCTGGTAGGCGCGCCAGTTCCATCAGCACCGCACCAACCCAGCTGTTGAGTTCGTCGCACAGGCCGACAACGTCGAACCTTGGGTCGGACTTGCGCCGACGCGAACCGTCCACCAAGGACGATTCTCCGCCATCACCGCCACCGGTGTACACGCGATTGATCTTGACCATGTCGCCGTCCTCGGTGCTGCGAGGTCATGCCTCTATGAGGGGTTTGCGGGAAGGAAAACCTTCCTCCATGCGATAGTACCACTCAATATCTGGCTCACCAACCGCCCAAGAAAACAACGCCATGCGATGGTCCACCACACCGTACCATTCCAATCGTCCGGGGTCCATTGATACAATGCGTGCACCGACCGATTCCAATCGCTCGACGTTGGCTTGCCATTGCGTCACCAACTGCCCAAGATGCTCGGCCACTTCCATGACGTGCGGATGCGTCATCGGGTAACGGTCCAGCAGCAATTCCAGTTCATCGGTCAGGTCGTGGGCCTCATCACTCATGGCCTGAAGCACCATGAGCACGTTGCTGGCTTCAGCAAGCGAGGCCCGTGCCTGTTCAATGGTCACCACCATCGCACCTTCAGGGAGCGGATACGGCATATCCGCATCCGGTGAAAGTTCGTCCAACTCCATCGGGAGTCCCGAAAAAGAAGGTTGGTCCGGAGGTAGAGTCACGAGTGCGCCTCTACTTGACGCCCTTTCAATTCATCGGAGGGGCGAGATGAGAAATCCTTGTTTTTGAGCCAAAAACGAACACCCGTCTCAGTGTGCTTGCGCTGAGTGCGGTGTCGCTCCGCCCGTGCGACGAGCCTTGGAGAGTTTGTAATACCCCATCAAGAGCAAACCGCCCCACATGGCGAGTTCAACCAGCACAACAAGGTAGTAAACAGGGCCCAATGTCTTGAGCATGGAGATCGAATCGTAGGGCAGACCGTGGATGGCCATGTAGGCGGATTGGGAGAGAAGACTCGACGAGAACCAAATCAACACGGCAAACCAGAGGATGTTCCCCATGGGCCAATCGTCGATGTTCCGTTCGGTGTGTTTCATGGTATTACATCGGCGTCAAGGGATATAAGTCCTCGTTTCAAATGCTCAATACTTCCCCGAAAAAGGGCACTTTCAGCCCTCTTCCGAGACAACATCGGACGCATCATCGCCTGAAGAATGCCTGTTCATGGAATCCAAAGCCGCGTCGATGGCATGGAGCCACTCGGGCGCAACGGCGGCTTCACCTCCTGCATCTTCGAAGGCTTCCAGCCAGGTTGTTGCTTCGGTTGATTGGCCGAGAAACAGGTGGATGCGGTGAAGAGCAGCGTAGGCCATGGGATTGAGGTGTTCTTCATCGGCGTCCCATCCCCGCTCAAAACACGCCAGGGCACCGTGAGGTCCGTGAAGTTGGCCCCGCTGAAGAGCGACCATACCTGCTTGACTCCATGCCAGTGGAAGACGGCCGATGAGCAGCCCGCGGAAGACCAACCAAGTTTGTCCGCCACCGAGAAGCACCAAGAGAACAAACCCTGCCCAGTGTTCAAACACCGTCAAACTTGACCACGTCAAGACCATCAATCCGCCTGCGCCGATGCAAAAGAAGAAGCCTGACATCGGAGCGATAAACACGTCACGCCGTGTTCGTACCATGTGGTGCACGCCGACCAAAACACCTGCTGAGCCAAAACCAAGGGTGACGACCAGCAAGGAAGTCAACGGCATCGGCCGGGGTGCTTGTTCGCCGATCGCCAACAAGGCGGCCAGGGACAGCAACAGCCAACCAAACCTTCCCGAAATTTCAGGAAACGGTTGATGGCGGCTCCCCAGCAGCAAGCTACCAGAAACGACAAACCATGCCACCAACACCAAGGTCTTGGCCATCGCCTCGTCCAGAAACATGAGCGCCCTCCATTCGTCTGTCTCGACGGGGTGCTTTCATGCTTTGTGATAGCCCGTTCCTCGCAAAATTTCCGTGGCACGATACACTTGTTCGGCCAACATCACCGCTGCAAGTTCGTGGGGAAAGGTCATCGACGAGAGCGAACATCGTTCCATGGCCTCAAGTTCGGGGTTCGCTGGCCAACCGGCTGCTGGCCCGATGGCGAGATGAACGGTTTCGGTGGACAATTGCCACTCCTCAACACGCCGAGCAAAGGTGAGCGAGTCCATCTGTTCACCGCCTTCGTCGAGCAACACCACCGTGCCTCCGAGGTCAAGCAAGCGGCGAACATAGGCATCCACGTGCTGCTTGGAAGGATGGTAGTCGAGTTTCACACCGCTGGCTTTGAGACGCTGGGCGTACATTTCGAGCAGGGCCTTCGCCGCTTTTTCCTTGGGCGTGCCGTGCGTGTGAATGACCAGTCGCCCCATGCTTCATCCTCGAGGCCGGTCCACTTCAATTCGTTGGAGAATAAACAAGTCCATGAACCACAACAGCGAGGCCTTACCATGGGATGGTGGCCGTTTGGGAATCGCAAAGGCGCCGATTCCAACCCAAACGATCCGATTCTCAAAGACACCCGCACCTGGCTTGCTGAGTTGCGGGATGCATGTGAAATGAACTTCGACCAGCCCGAGGAAGCCCGTCGCCAAATTCGCCAAATGCAAGTGGAGTGGATGGACGCTCAACAGCGCGGTGACATGGCGCCGTCCCTTCGTGAGGGGTTGGAGGCCCGTGCCTTTCGTCTATTGACCTGCAGCGACACGGAATGGTTGGCATGGTTGGACAATCTCGACTTCTGGAAAGCCGGTTGGCGACCCGATACTGACGAGAACGAGCCTTGAAGAAGGAGGCCTCGCAGGGAAAAACATGGCTCAAACGCCAACCCTCCATATCCTCCATTCCTGCCCCTTCTGCTGGAAGGTACGAGGCATGATCGAGCACCTCGGTATGGAGGTGGAGTACGTCCCCGTCAACGGGATGAAGATCAAGAAAGAGGTCGCCTTTGCCGGCGACTGGGGAAAAGTTCCCGTGTTCACCGACGAGCAAGGCGCGCACTTCGTTGATTCCACACCGGTGTTGAGGCATTTGGATGCGACCTACAACGGCGGAAAGATGGCGGCCATGGGCGACAAAGCGAGGCAGGACGAATGGTTGACATGGGTGGACACACACCTCTCGAAAGCCACGGTACCCATTCTCTACGGCAGCCTCGGCTCCTCGCTCAAGACCACCACGCGCATCTCAAAAATCGAGAAATTCGGTTTCTTTTCGAAGCGACTGTATGCGTGGGCTGGCTTCCCAATCATGTGGGGCATCATCGCACGAAAACGGGTGAAGAACGACGGGCGAAAACCAAAGCAGCTCTGGCACGACCTCCTCACGGAATTCACACAAGCCCACAGCGGCCAACCCTTCTTCGGCGGTGAAGCCCCTGACCTCGTGGACATGGCGGCCTTCGGTTACATGCGTTCCATCTCACCGTTTCCGCAATTTCACCAACTTGAATCTCACACGGACGGCATCGCATGGTATCGGCGAATGGAAGCGACGCTCAAGTGAGGCGATTGGGTGAACATCAACCTCAACGGGATTGAATTCGTCCCCGTGACCGCTAGCAGGCCGGTCCTCGGCAGCACCAAAGGCGGCTGGATGTATGCCAATCAACGACCTGCCTACGAGGCAGTTCTTCCGGCATTTTTTGTCATGCCCCATCCGCTCACCACCGCCGAGGTGGCCAACGCCATGGGCTTGAAGTCGGAAGAGGACAACGGCGATGGTCCCATGGAGACGCTCACCTCGATGGATGTGGATGAACTCGCCACCACCATCATGGGTGGACACGTGTTCAAGCAGGCGGTGGATGCGCTGGAAGGTGCGTGGGAAGTTCGTCCACCAACGCAAGCGGAGTGGATGGCTGCCGTCCATCAAAACATCTTGAATCTTGAACCAGGAATGACGGAACGGCTGGCCGATGCACCGGCTTCCAACCAACGTGGTGCGATGATGGATGGTCGCCCGCGCCCGAGCGAAATTTTGGGGCCTGCAGCCTCCCACATGGCGGCCATTGCCGTCCATCCAAAGAACATGGACGTCACCGCCATGACCAGTGTCCCTCACGACCGACCGCTTCCGAAGGTGGTGGCTCGTTTGGTGCTCACACCGGTTCGAGAAGGCCAGCCAAAACGGGTTCCCGAACAAACCGACCGCTGGGCCAACCTTCGCTCGGAAGTCGTGTGGACGACGCTGTTGGGCATCGTTCCTTCGTTCCTGATCCCCATCTTGCGCGGTATGGGCGATTACGCCACGGAAGGTTGGGTGAATTTGCTCTTTGGCGGCCTCTGTGCCGGGTTCTTCACCGGTGCGCTTTGGCGGCCTCGGCGGCCCATTCTTCGTTACGAAGACGTATCTTGACCACCGGTCAGTGTTTGCCAGTAGTTGTCCTTGCGCATGGCGTCTGCGGTGCAGATGGTGGCCATGTTGACAATATGGCGAACACCGTCTTGGCGAGCCACCAGTTGAACGGGATGGGACATGCCTTCCAAGATCGGGCCCGTCATTTCGGCATCCCCGAGTTCTTCCAGCAATTTGTAAGCGATGTTCGCCGAGGCGAGGTTGGGCAGGATGAGAACGTTGGCCGGTCCCACCAGTTCCATGAACGGATACTCTTCTTGCACGGCAGGGTTGAGGGCGGTGTCGCTCTGCATCGGCCCGTCGATCATCAACGTCGGATCGAGGGTTCTGGCCATTTGAACGGCATCTTCGATGCGCTCGCTTCGTTGAGCTCTCGTCGAGCCGAAATTGGAGAACGAGAGCATCGCCACGCGGGGGACGACGCCAAACCGACGAGCAACCTTCGCCGTTTGAACAGCGATCTCAGCCAGCGTTCGACTGTCGGGGTAGACGTTGACCGTTGCATCGGCCAAGAAAATCGTACGTCCCTTGACGTTCATCATGTAGCAGCCGATCACACAGTGAGCGTCGTCGGCCTTACCAACCAATTCCAAAGTTGGTCGAAGCACGTCCTCATAATTTCGACTCACGCCACCGACGAACCCGTCGGCGTCACCGGATTGGACCATCTGTGCGGCAAAGTACGGACGACTCTTCAGCAACCGAGCGGCATCGGGCCACGTTGTTCCTTTGCGTTGGCGCCGTTTGAAGAAGTCGTTGGCGTACTCGGTTTTCCGGCGCTCATCGTACCGTGGGTCGTAAGCCTCGTATTCGAAATGAAGACCCAACTCCTCAACCATACGGTCAATGCGGTCAACGGGTCCGAGAAGAATGGGATGGCAAATGTTCTGCTCAACCAGTTGTGCGGCTGCCTGCAAGACGGGTTCTTTGTCGCCTTCAGGGAACACGATGCGCTTTCCGCTACCCTTGACTTGATTGATGACTTGCCGCATCACGGAGTAGGATTCGCCGAGACGCGCCTCCAATTCCTCCCGGTAACGCTCCAAATTGAACTCGTCCTCGGAAACACGTGCAACCCCTTCTTCGATGGCGGCCTTTGCAACGGCAGCGGCTTCCCAAATCAGCACGCGGCGGTCAAAGGGTTTGGGAATGATGTAGTTGGGGCCGTACTGCATGACAACGCCGTCGTAGGCCGCTGAGATGTAGTCGGGAACCGGTTCTTTGGCCAAGGCTGCCAGCGCCCGAGTAGCGGCCATCTTCATGTTCTGTGTGATGTCTCTTGCTCGAACATCCAGAGCGCCTCGGAAAATGTATGGGAAACCCAATACGTTGTTGACCTGATTTGGATAATCTGAACGCCCGGTGGCGATGATGGCGTCGTTTCGGACCTTGAGAACCTCTTCGGGGAGGATTTCTGGCGTCGGATTGGCCAAGGCGAAAATGATGGGTTTCTCGGCCATGCTGGCCACCATCTCTTTGGTCACCAGGCCACCTTTTGAGAGCCCGAGCATCACGTCGGCGCCCTTCATGGCATCCGCCAAATCACCGGGCGGTTGGTCGTGGGCAAAACCCGCCTTGTACTCGTTGAGTTCACCCGCCTCGAGACGTGCTTTGGTGACGATGCCTTGACTGTCCACCAAACGGATGTTCTCCCGCGTCACGCCAACGGCGACGTAGTGGTTGGCACAGGCGATAGCGGATGCGCCAGCACCGATAACCACGACCTTGAGGTCGGCCAGCGCTTTACCCTGCAATTCAGCAGCATTGAGGAGAGCAGCAGCGGAGATGATGGCCGTGCCGTGCTGGTCGTCATGCATCACCGGAATATCGGTGGCTTCTGCAATGCGGCGTTCAATTTCAAAGCATTCGGGAGCCTTGATGTCTTCAAGGTTAATGCCGCCAAAGGTCTTGGAAATGTTGACCACGGTGTTGATGAATTCTTCAGGATCTTCAGTATCGACCTCGATGTCAAACACATCAATGCCTGCGAAGGTCTTGAGCAGCAGCCCCTTTCCTTCCATCACAGGCTTGCTCGCTAACGCACCAATGTTGCCCAAACCGAGGACCGCCGTACCGTTGGAAATGACGGCGACCAAGTTGCCTTTGGAGGTGTACCTGTAGGCGTCCTCCGGCTGCTTTTCAATCTCAAGGCACGGGTAGGCCACACCTGGAGAGTACGCCAAGCTCAATTCATGGGCCGTGGAGTGTGGCTTGGTGGGAACGACCTTGATTTTCCCGCGAGGTTCGGCTTCGTGGTATTCCAGTGCTTCCTTGCGAAGCAACCGGTCCTTCTTCTTCATCGCCATGGAAAGCCCGATTGAACCGGGTTGGACGTAGTGTTTGAGTGTTGTGCGAGGTTGTTGTCGTCGTGACGAACTTTTAGCCCATCATCACCGTGCGAGCACGTTTCCTTGGGGTCATTGGAGTTGGTCAAGGCACTGCTAGATTCGTTTGGCGAAAAAGTGGGTGTTCTCGGTGTCCTCTGTAGTGGCCACGAGGGCCCCGTCCTTTCGCTTG
>JALRLQ010000046.1 GCA_023254365.1 Candidatus Poseidonia sp.
CAACACAGCCACCCAAGACACCTCGGTAGAGAACATGCGCAACACATCCCGTTGTCGGAAACCGATGGCGCGAAGCATACCCACCGTGCGGCGTCGCTCGCTCACATTGCGCACGGTCACCACACCAATACCCGCCACACCGACCAACAAACCCAGAGCAAGATAGCCCTCAAACAGCGAGAGAATGGCGAGGACCAGGGATTGGATCACCATGATTTCCTCCGCCACCGTTTGCACGTTGATGTTCATGGGAGCCAACTCGCGGTCAAGACCGTCCTCGAGTTCCGCTGCTGCTCGGCGTTCATCGACCGATTTGCCTTGAGGCGAAAGGGGGGCCTTCGCAAAGGCCTCGGTTTGGGGCGTTGCCTGAGGCGAGACGCTCACGTACATCCGGGTGATTTCCCCACCGAATTGTTCCTCCACCACCGGTGCGTGAAGCCAGACCCCGGGAGAGAAGATGTACGACGACTGTTTGAGGAACCCTCCAACCCTCACCTCCTTGGTGTTTTGCGGGTTGGAAAAATCAATTAGAAGAATTGAATCTCCAATTGAAAATTGAAGGGGAACAAGTGTGGAGCCATCGGCCGTTGATTCAAGCCCAAACGATGCGTCAAGAAACACGACATCGTTGAATGTTCCAATTGAAATCCACGCCTCTTGTGAGGTGGAACCCAACGCTTCATCCCACGCGTGGAGCGGGAGGCCACCGTGGGCGATGAAGCCCTCATCAACGCCCCGTAACAGGTAGGGCATCCGTTCACCTGATTCATCCTCGAGGTGGACCGGTGCCCTGTACACCGACCCCACAGCATCAATGTTGGTCAGAAGGGTCTGGTTGACCTCCCAGTCCGCGGTGTTGGCCCCCAGCGTAATGGGTCTTGAGCGGCTCGAAGTCAGGAGCAATTCGAACTCTCCTTCAGCCTCTTCAACGAAATCCGAGGAATACGAATCAAACTGTTCGGTGTAGCCCGACAGCACGACCACCGAAAACATCGTGATCGAAAACATCCCCATGACAACAGCGGTTCGCACCGGATGAGCAAGCGGGTGGGCTAAGGCAACAGCACGAACAGGCCCCCCGCCAAAGAAGGCGCGTTTGGAAAGGCTTTGAACGGCCAACGGAGCCCAACTGGTCAACACCAAAACCCCCGACAGCACCTGGAACAGGCCAAGAACGATGAACGCCAATTCGTTGGCTTCCATGGCGTTTCGAACCGGGTCAACCGGTGCGAGTGCAAGCGTCCACACCAGGAAAAGAACACCGATGGCGCCGAGGGTGTTGCGTGCAGCATGGCGAACCCAACGTGTTCGCTGGCCACGGGAAAGCCAAACGGGCAGTTGCCATGTCAACAACGGCGTGAGGAGAAGGATCAGGCCCACGCCTGCACCGACATACAGAATGTAGGACAAGCCGTTGGAGGTCCCCAAAAGCAAGAGGCTTGCACCGCACAAGGCCAAGCCACCGAACCCTATGATTTGCACCAAGAACACACCCCATGGCACGCCGTTGGCGATTTGAGCGCGAGCACCTTTGAGCGCACGGACGATGTTCAATTGTGCGTTGTAGGCGGCCATGATGGTCAACAGGAGCATTGAGAGAAGCGCGCCCCAAATCCAACCGGCCAGGAACGAGTCCATCGTCCATGCAAAGGCGAAGGATTGGGCACCAACACTCTGGAAGATGGTGGTGAAGCCCACCGAAATCACCCAAGCCAACCCGAGGCCGAGCAAGGAACCAAAACCGCCAGCGACAAGGGCTATGGAAGTGCCCTCAAGCACAAACATCGCTCGAGCGTCGCTTTGCTTCAATCCCAACGCTCGGGCCGTTGCCAATTCCTTTCGGCGAACATCGGCCAAGAGCATGATGATGGTAAGGGAAAGCAACACGCCAGCGGCGATGGTGAAGGTGCCAAAGACAAGGAACATGGCCGACAAGACGCCCGAAGACGCCTCGGCTTGTTCCGCAGCCTCAAGCTGTACGGCTCTGGTCTGCAGGTGGATGTCTTCGGCTGTGCTCTGTTGGTCGAACCATGCCCTCAAACGCTCGACGGATGGTGCCTCTTCTGATGCGAAATCGGGCCCTGAGAACATCAAGATGGACCGGTCATCTTCACCTGCAAGCGCCAACGTTTCTGCGTCGCCAAGGTTGACCAGCCCGAGAACAACGGCGTCGAGGTCGGCCAATTGTTCAAAACCCGGCAGGGCGGTATAGAGGCCCGTGGATTGCAGCGAAGTGGCTGAATCGTTTCCATAGGCATAGGGGAGCAGACCGGTGACCATGAGTGAATGTTCACCCTCATCCAATCCAAGCAACGCCAGACGTTGGGACGTTAGGATGGAGCCTTGGTCAACGGACAGCGTGGCGTTTTCACCACCAAAGGCCAACACCATTTGGGGGTATTTTCCAAACCCGGGGGCGTCAGACAGGACCGGAAGGCGCAGGCTTTCGATGTGTCCAGTGCTGAGATTGATGATCAGGACGCCCTCATCGTTCGTGCACCACACATGCCCGGTTGGAACCTCGACGGCGGGACCGCCGTTGCACGCCTCGTTGAGCGAAGGTTGAGGCCCCGCCGGCTCTTCAGGCCACTGTGCGGCATCGATTGTAGCAAACGCAATTGGGTTTAACGGCGAGGCGTATGTTTCGGTGGTCAGCAACCCCTCCACAGCAAGGTACAACCGGTCATCGATCACCAAATCGTAGGACAGGACCGTTGAGGGCAAGGTGATGGTCAGGTCGGTCGTGGATTGAAGTGCGAGTTCAGCATCAAAGGCCAGCAAGGCGAGCTGGTCATCACCAACCCCCAGCGCCACCCATCCATCCGAAGCGGCCGCCACTGCAGCCATTTCCATGGCCGATGCATGAACGGCCCGTTCCTCTTCATCGACCAAGTTTGTATCGGCCAACACCAAGTTCTCACCGGTGGCCACCAACGCAGCCTCGTTGGTGCTGTTCCACGCCACATCAACGACGCGTTCGCCTTCCTCCACCTGCCACAGCCACGCTTCGCCACCTGACAACGGTTCGAAACCGATGCCGGTGGATGCCGTGTGCCAGACAACATCACCGCCGACCCGGAGATGGTTGAGGTCTCGGTCAGCAAGGGTCAACAGGGAGGCTTCGTTGACACTGACGTCGATAAGCGGCGCCTGGAGAACCTCCAGCATGGCTGCTCCGGGAGCGAGTGAACTTCGGTTTTCCCGAAGAGCAACCACCTCTTCGCCGTCCAGTCGCTGCAACCCTGATTGGGAGGAGATGGACAAGGCTGAGGAGGCGTCGTCGAGGGTGAACACGATGCCAACGTCCTCCGCCGTCAACACCTCGTCGAGGTGGTGCTCAACCGCCTTGGTGAGGTCGCGCAGGTTCCCATCGGACACATCCGGAGCGACCGCAATCGCAACGCGGTTTATCCGTCCTTCAAGCCCCAGCAGGGATTCTGCTGTCGTCAACTCAGCGAAGACCGCTGGTGACAACGACCCGGCCATGGCACCCTGCCCGCTGTTGGGAACAACAGCCGAAACAAGCACGGATGTTTCTGTTCGCACCCGCTGATCGCCATCGGTCACAAACGCACCCAATTGGAGTTCTTCACCAACGCCGACCTCCAGGAGGTCAGCGGCAACCTGATTCAGGGCAACGACGGGTGTTTGCGAAGGTGCGGTAGCGGACGCCAACGCCGAAAATCGCAGACCTGTGGTGACATCCAATGCTGCCCACACACCCTCGTCGTCCACGCTTCCGTTGTGGGCGAACAGCGAAATCGAAGGTTCAGCCAAACCGCTCGGGGCGGCTAAACTGACGGTACTGGACAGACCGTACTGCCGTCCGAGAAGGTGAGGAGCAAGGCTGCTGTCGCCGAGCAAGGCTTGCCAAAGCTGTTCCCCGACATGGCTTGGAAGTTCGACCGACGTGCCCGTTTGGGGGTCCAAGCCAGCGATCAAAATGTCCGTCTCCCCCCATGCAACACGTACCTCGCTCGCCACCGTTTCGTCCAAGGAATCGCCGACCACCAACGACGAGGTGATGATGGCCGAGGTGATGACCAAGCCAGCCAACAACAACGCGCTTTGGCGGCGACGGCGCAGGATGTTTTCTTTTGCGAGCCGCCAGACGAGAAGGCGCTGAGGCAACAGCATGGGTTGAAGGAACATCATCGAGACCAAGCCTACCAGCACCCCGCCAGCAAGAGAGGTGGCTTGTGAGAGGCCAATCCACTGCAACAGGAGATACCCCAGCGCCCCGTCAACAGGACCTCCGAAGAGAAGGAGGAGGCGATGTGAAAAAGAAAGCGAAGACCATCGGGTTGACAACACAACGGAGAGGGCGCTGAACACGAGCACAAGCCCGCCCACCAACGCCGCCGAAACCAACAGGGTCATTCCTCCTCGCTGTTGCGGGTTCGGGCACCATCGACCACGACGCCGTCTTGCATGGTGATGGTCCGTTGACAACCCTGTGCAATCGTTTCGTCGTGCGTCACGATGAGGAAGGTGGTGCCTTCGTCTCGATTCATCGCTTGGAGCAGGGCCATCACCTCACTGGACGTGGCCGTGTCAAGGTTACCCGTCGGTTCATCGCACAGGATGATCGAAGGCGAATGAACGATGGCACGAGCCACGGCGACGCGTTGTTGTTGACCTCCGGACAGTTCCGCCGGCCGGTGTTCAAATCGGTCCCCAAGCCCCACCCGGACCAAGGCCTTCATGGCCGTTGCTCGTGCCTCTTGGGCTGCAACGCCTTGCAACAACAAGGGAAGCTCGACGTTTTCAACGGCTGAGAGCACGGGCAGGAGATTGAAATCCTGGAAAATAAACCCGAATTGCGACCCTCGCAAATCGGTGCGTTCGTTATCGGATATACCGTACAGGGGTTGACCGTTGACGTTGACCATGCCTGCTGAGGGCTCGTCAATTCCAGAGAGGATGTTCAGAAGAGTGGTCTTACCGCAACCGGACGGACCCATGACGGCCACCATCTCTCCTGCTTGGATGGTCAACTCCACCCCCCGAACGGCTTCCACCGTTGATTCGCCCGCCTGGTACAGTTTCCAAAGATTGGAGGCTTGCAAGGCAGGGGTCATGGATGAACCAAAGGGAATTGCATTGATAAATCCCTGCCCGAAAGGCTCCCCATGGGCTCACAAGGTGAGGAATTGACCGTCAGCGTGTTGGCCTTCGGCCCTCTTGCTGAACGTCTGGGGGGCCGGCTTCACACGTGTCAGATGCCCAGCGGAGCCAATGTGCGCCAGTTGGTCATCCAGTTGAAGCTTGAGGAATGGATCGCCTTTGGCCTCTCGGTGGCCGTTAACGGTCAGCGATGCGACATGGACAACCCCCTCACCGAGGGCGATGAGGTGGCGTTGTTGCCTCCGGTCAGCGGCGGTTAAGCAGGGTGCAAAAGGCGGTTGGAAGGAAAGCCTTCAACAACGGGGACCGCCCCCCTCGCCATGAGGAAGACCCATGATCGGTGGACTCGGACCGCTTGAATTGACCATCCTGCTCGGCTTGTTTTTCATTCTCTTCGGTGCACAACGCTTGCCCGAACTCGCCAACGCTCTCGGTCGCTCCAAAGGTGAATTCCAGAAGGGGCTTGAACAAACCACCTCCGCCTCAAAATTGGCCAGCACGGTCGCTGACCTGGAGGCGGGAGGCCGCACGCCGGACCAAGCCCTCATCGAGCGTGCCAAAGCCGTTGGCATCGACCCGACCGGCATGGCCGTTGAGGAAGTTGAAAGCAAGGTCGCCGCCTTGGAATCCCTTTCGAGTCCGTCCGACGAGGAATGAAGTCACGCCCGCCTTCGCTTTACCTTCATCGGAGAACCGCACCGATCGCACGACCCTGCGTCGGCATTCTTTGAGCGATGAACACCTTCTGGAACCGGTGCTACATCGCGGCAGCCGGTGCACTGCAGTTCCCAAATCCACACCGCTCTCGAAGGCGCGTTCACCACCGAGAGGATGGAACCACCAGCGTGACGAACGGTGTTTTGCAAGCGATAGTCATCGGTGACCAACGCAAGACCAAGGCCGAGGGCCAACGCCAACACGTCAAGGTCAACATCGGAAAGACGGGGGAGGTCACCGGTGAGGGAGGCTGCTTGACGCGCTTGGTTCAACCATGCCGGGGCAACCTCTTGCCACTGGATATCAATCGACGATACCAACATGGCACGTGCCGAACTGAGGCGCTCCAATTCTTGTCGTTGAGAAGGCGCACACACGCCGCCGTTGAGCTCGTCCACGGGCCAATGAAGCAAGGCTGCCGTATCCAGAACCCGCTCCATGGCCTTGTCAGCAGAATCACCTCCATGAAAGCACCGCTTACCCTTATCTTCATCAAAGAAGGCGGTCAGCGAGGACCATGAGTTGGAAGCAGACCGTGCTCGAAGCCTTCGAGGTCTTCGGTCCTGCGAGCCTGTTTTTGCTTTCGTTCACCGAAGCCATCATCCAACCCATTCCTCCGGACTTGCTCTACATCCCCATGCTCGCCAACGCCATGGGCGATACCCCGCTGGTCATCTGGCTGTGGTTGGTGGTCACTGTGGCCTCGGTGCTTGGCTCCCTCGTCGGCTACTTCATCGGGCAACGTTGGGGGACCTCGCTCATGGTTCGTTTCGGTCAAGAAAAGCATCTTGTCAAACTCGAGCAGTTGACGCTACGCTACGGTTCCATGGGCATCTTCATCGCCGCGTTTTCACCCATTCCGTACAAGGTGCTGGGATGGATGGCAGGCATGGGCCATATGGCCAAGAAACCCTTCATCATTGCAGGCTTGGTGGGCCGCAGCCTCCGGTTTGGCCTCGAAGCCATGCTCATTGGATTGTACGGCGATGCTGCCTTCGACGCCATGATGTGGTTCTTGGACAACGAAATCCTCCTCGGCCTTGGCCTGATCCTCGCGGGGGTTGCGAGTTGGTTGCTTTGGCGATGGTGGAATGGACTGGAAGGGCAACCGCCATCATCGGAAACCGAGACCGCCGCATGAGCCGTTGAAACGGGAACGGTTATGAACAGCCCACGGATGGGCGAAGCACCGCTGGTGTGGTGTAGTCAGGTCCATCATTACGGGTTTTCATCCCGTCGACCCGGGTTCGAATCCCGGCACTAGCATAAATGGCCCGCAGTCCCTCGTTTTCACGAAGTTTTCAAACCGAATCAAAGGCTGATTTCATCCGGCCCTACGGTCAAAGTTAAGGGGTCGCGGCCTTCCCAAACAACATGGTCACCGTAGGAGATACCGCCCCCGCCTTTACCTTGACAGCCACTGACAAAAGTCAGGTGAGCCTCGCCGATTTCGCTGGCCAGCGCGTGGTGCTGGCGTTCTATCCTGCGGCCTTCACCGGCGTGTGCACCGCAGAAATGTGCGCTTTCCGTGACTCCATGGCGAACCTGAACGATGTTGGAGCGACCGTCCTCGGTGTGTCGGTTGACGCACCGTTCTCCAACGGAGCCTTTGCCAAAGAAAACGGCCTTGAATTCACCCTCCTCTCGGACGTGCACCGAACCATGATCACCGATTACGGCATGACCTTCGAGAACTTCGTTATCGAGGGATACACCGTGGCCAACCGCGGCGTCGTCATCGTTGAAAGCGACGGTACGGTCGGTTACACCTGGACGTGCGAGAGCCTCGGTCAGGAACCCGATTACGAGGCCATCATCGCTCACTGCGCTCAGTGAATCAAGCCAGCGTTCCGTTTTGGAAATCTTCGATGGCCTGGTAGATTTCCTCTCGTGTGTTCATGACGAAGGGACCGTAACGTGCAATGGGTTCGTCAATTTCTGGACCCCCGAGCAACAAGCACTCCGCTCCTGCTGAACCGGCGACCAGCGTGACGTGCTCACCTTCTGACAGCAGACCAAGCCCACCGTCACGGAGTGTTTTGCCTTCAATGTCCATGTCACCGCCAAAGGCGTAGACCATCAGGTTGTGATCGGCCGTGGACGGGTGGGTGTATCGTGCACCCGACTCCAACTTGAGGTGAATGTACGTGATGGGAATGACCGTATCAATGACGGCTTCAACACCGAGGGCTTTGCCTGCGATGACCTTGGCCCACACATCACCTTCCGATGAAGTCGCCTCGGGAATTTCGCTGGAGGGAATGTCCTGATAGCGAGGAGCCATCATTTTGTCCTTGGCAGGGAGGTTCACCCAAATTTGGAAACCGTGCATCAATCCTCCTTGCTCCATCATCTGGTCTTGGGGCAATTCGGAATGGATAACGCCTCTTCCAGCCGTCATCCACTGGACATCGCCGGGATTGAGGTCGCCACTGTTTCCTGCCGAATCGGCATGCTTCATACCACCTGCGAGGAGGTAGGTGACGGTCTCAAATCCCCGATGAGGATGGTCGGGTGCGCCGACGGCTTCGCCCGGCCCGTAGGTGACCGGCCCCATTTCATCAAGCAGCAAGAACGGGCTCATGAGTCGGCCCATGGCCACCGGGCGTCGAACTCTGAAACCACCACCTTCCAAGACGGTGTGGGTGGGGACGATTGAACGAAGGGTTCGGTTCATGAGGCTCACACCCTGGACATGCTGTGCAACATGGCATCGATGGTCTCTGGATTCGCTGGCTTGTTTCGATTGGTGACCAACGACCGGCCAATCACGTTGCAGCCAAGGAAGGAAAATTGGTGGCGCATCGCCATGATGACATGCGAGCCGCCACCTCCCGAGTGGGTGCCCAACGCCACTGTACGGTCGCGGAACAGACGACGGAAATCATCGCCTTCCCGACTCAGCCAAGCGATGGCGTTGTTGAGGACGGGAGGGACAGAGCCGTTGTATTCCGGAGCGAACACGAACCAAGCGTCGCCTTGCTCCAATCGACCGATGAGGTCGCTGATGCCCTCAAGCGTGGGCGTAGCTCGCTCGCGTTCGACGGTGTAGATGGGAAAATCGTACGCGTTGAGAGCGACGTGCTCAACGGTGTGGCCAAGCGCCAAAGCACGCTGTTCGACCAACCGTGCCAGTTCCGCATTGTTGCCGTCGGAAGCGTGGATGAACACATGATGTGCCATGCTCCACCGATGAAGCAGGCGGCTATATGAGTAGCCGTTTCAAGTCGGAGATGACCATTTACGATTCAGCGGCCTGGTTGTAGGCCTCGGTGAACCGTTCCATCCAGGTGTCTCGCTCTTCGTTCGGACTCGACATAATGTCCTGATGGGCCTCAAAGTAATGGGGCATCATCAAGGTCAACATTTCTCGAAGTGAAGAGGCCTCAATGACTACGGCACCGCAATCGATGCATGCCATTTTGACCATGCCCCCGGCTGGGGGTGAAGGTTACTTGAAGTTGACCGAAGGGGAAGGAAACAGAGGGAACGGCGTTGGATTCAGCGAGGGGATTATAGCCCACGGCCGTTGAACAAATCATGTGTCTGAAGCCATGATTCTGGAGCATGCCTCCATGGCCGAAACCGACTTCCTCGTTTATACCGGTCACTTTTGCGGATACTGCCGTGCGCTCAAAAACCTCCTGAACACCAAGGAATTGTCGTACACGGAATACAACTTTGACGAGCAAGCACCCGAAATGCGCAACCTTGTGGTTCGGGCAACGGGGCATCGAACCGTTCCAGTGGTGTTTGACCTCCGAGGTGAACAGCCGCTCTTTATCGGTGGGTTCGACGAGACCAAGCGCTACCTCAAGTGATGGTCGTCAGCCATTCTTTGAGGGCATCGTGATGTTCAGTGGGGATCATGTGACCCTTCTGGTGTTCAACCAACTCCACCGCCCAACCGGCGGTTTCAAACAGATGGGCAACCGCCCAACCGTCCTCAATCGGTACGCGAACATCCTTCTCACCGTGCATCCAAAACAAGCGCTTTGAGCCCAACTCCTCCAACCTCAACCGAAGTTCCATCGGACGAACCAACCGCGTCGCCATGCAGACAACACCCTCAATTCGGTCAGCGATGGGCAACTGGAGCAATTCCTGTGCCATGGCACCACCTTGGGAAAAACCTCCCACCACAAGTGGACCAAGCGGCGCTTCTTCAGCGATGAGTTTCTCCAATTGCGAAAGGCTGGCATCAACGTCCATCAATTCCCTGCGAGAGAGGTTCATTCGACGAGTGACATCGGCATCGAAATCCTCGTATCGCCACCACGTGAAGCCGCGGTTTGGATGCGGGTAACGCGCTTGGGGCACCAACAGTGTCCAGCCCTCGGGAAGGATCTTTTCGGCAAACGGCCGCATCATCGAGGCATCACCCGTCATGCCGTGCATCATGATGAGGGTGGGCATGGGCGTCCCTCACAAGGTCCACTGCGTGGTGACCGCTCCGGCAACTTTGAGATGAAGCGAGGAGGACTGGCCGCGAAGCGTGATGGTGAGCGAATAGTCTCCCGAGAGCGAAGGAATGGTGCCGATGGCGCCTTTTTCAGTCGCTCCAGAGCCCCAGGCACGCGTCAACGGGGAAGCGCCTTGGTGGTCTTTCATGGTCAGTGTACCCGACCCACCGCCTGCGATTTCAACATCCAAGTACCAGACGAGAACATCCCAATCATCCCCGTCGGGATGACCGCTGTCAAGGAACGAATCGTAGATGTCGTTGTCGTTTTGCTGGTACGTGCTGTCCAACAGGTCGCGGGCTTGGTAAAAATACACGTCACCTTCGTACCCGGTTCGTGATTGTGTGAGGGTCATTCGCAACTGTTCGATGCTGGCCTCATCGGTCCACACCAAGGAATCGATGAAGCCTTCCCGACCGCTAAAGGCGTAGATGAGGCGATGGCCCTCGTCCGAATCGGCGACCACATCAACCACGCCGTTGTAGATGGAAACCGTGGAAGCCGTCCAAGCCTGACCAAACAAGGTGAACGACCATGTTTGTCCCTCTTCCCAAGGGAAGTTGAACACCGGCTGAGCCTCACCTTGCTCATAGACGGAAAGACCGTCCATGGTGATTCGACCGAGGAAGGGGTTGTGGTTGATGACGGCATGGCGCTGGGCCTCACGCTCGTTTGAAATGCCCAATCGGTAGAGTTGGTCGTCTTCGTCCATTTCGGCCACGACCAAACGTGCGCTGTCTTCACCAAACTGAGGCGTCGTGAAGGTGTAGAGCCACTGGTCCCCGACCGACCAGGTGGGGAGAACCAACTCTTCGGCCCTCGTATCACCTTGACCGGAGGTCGAAACGGTTGGGCCGTCAAGACAACCTGCAAGACTGAGCGAAAGCATGAGCAGGGACATGAACCACACGCTTCGCATGGTCAGTGGTCTCAAGCCTTGCTTGAAAGCCTAACGCTCCCAAGCACCACGCTTGGTGTGCTCAAAGCAGACCGTTCTGGGTCATCACGTCGGCGCCGGCGAGGACGACGGCCACGATGGACATCAGCTTGATCAGAATGTTGAGCGAAGGGCCCGAGGTGTCCTTGAACGGGTCGCCGATGGTGTCGCCGATGACGGCAGCATCGTGAGCCTCGTCGCCCTTCTTGGCGCCGGGAATGTGGTCTTGCTCGATGGCTTTCTTGGCGTTGTCCCAAGCACCGCCAGCGTTGGCCATGAACAAGGCCATCAACACACCGGAGACCAGGGAACCGGCCAACAAGCCGCCGAGAGCGTCGTATCCGAGAACATAGCCAACGAGCACGGGGGCCACAACGGCCACCACACCGGGGCCAACCATTTCACGAAGGGCGGCCTTGGTGGAGATGTCAACACAGGTTTGCGAATCAGGCTTCACGCCTTCCTTGCCTTCGAGGAGGCCTGGGATTTCCTTGAACTGGCGACGGATTTCAACAACCATGTCGCCAGCAGCCTTGCCCACGGAGGTCATGGTCATAGCGGCCACAACGAAGGGCAAACCGCCACCGATGAGCAGGCCGATGACGACCATGGGGTTGGTCAACTCGAGGTTCAGTTTGTCGGCACCGATGGCCGAGGTGTAGGCTGCAAACAGAGCGAGAGCGGTCAGTGCAGCGGAACCGATGGCGAAGCCCTTCCCAACAGCGGCGGTGGTGTTGCCGATGGAGTCGAGTTCGTCGGTGATGGCACGGACGTCCTCGCCCAAGCCACTCATCTCTGCGATACCGCCGGCGTTGTCCGCAACAGGGCCGTAGGCGTCGACCGTCATGGTGACGCCGACCGTAGCGAGCATGCCCATGGCGGCCATGGCAATGCAGTAGAGCCCGTACGTGTCGCCACCCAGTTGGTTGGCACCGAGGATGCCCAAAGCGATGAGGACGACGGGAATGAAGGTGGACATCATGCCGACGGACAG